>JAZNBS010000019.1:0-31918 GCA_045587185.1 Acutalibacteraceae bacterium | reverse complement strand
ATTACGCCGTCAATGTCAAGACGTGGTAATCCTTATGACAATGCTTTGGCAGAAAATTTCTTTTCAATTCTCAAAACAGAATGTATTTACCGAGTGAAACTTCAGACCTATGAGGAGGCGCGCCTCCTCATAGGTGAGTACATCCATTTCTACAATCATCAGCGTATCCAACTAAAAACAAAACTGACACCACTTGAAATGCGATGTCAGTTCGTTGCTTAAAATTTAATCTTTTCTACCATTAGGGTGTTTTGTGCTGTCCGCACAAATTGGGGCAGTTCAAATCCTCATCTTGTCTTTTTTATTTTTCTGAAAAAAGGATTGAATTTTGAACGAGAATCGGTTTTATAGTAGTGACACAAATTTTGTCATACGACAGTGGATATGTCACAATAAAATTATTATACTTTACTTAAGTAATTACGAGGTGCTATGGGATGAAGAAAAAACACATAACCGATGATCTCAATGGGATATACCGTGACATTGCGGCAATTGCGGGTGTTGAAACTGCAAAACTGATGTTTGATGAATACCGCGGTCAGCAGGTAAATTTCCCGGTTGGTTTTTTAAACAAGCAGTACATATACAACTGTATCGTTGAGGAATTTGACGGCACCAACTTCAAATCGCTTGCCGCCAAATACAATTACAGCGAGCGCACCATAAGAAGGATACTTAAAGAACAAAAACCTTAACGGTAATACGCAACACAAGTTGCTGTTATAAAATAAAAAATGAGGAGAAAAAATTATGAAAAAACGAGTTTTAGCAATGTTACTTATGGCGGTCATGCTGATAGGTGTTTTCTGCGGATGCGGTGACAGCTCCGACAGCTCCGACAGCTCCGACAGTACCGACACCGAATCGAAAGAACAAGGCATCCCCAGGGAAGTTCTTGAAGATACACTTAAAAGTCAAATTTGTTATGAAAACGGAATCAATGCTTCTTGGAGAGATAACGGCGGTTCCATAAAATGGGGAACTCTGCTTGACACCGCTTGTCCCAAGGGATATACAATAGATTGCGTGAAATATGATTACAAAACTGCTGAGTCTATATGGAAAACCGTAGACTCCAACTGGAGCTCGTTGAAAATTGAAGGTTGGGACTATGATTACAAAAAACTTTTAAATATTCATAACGAAACATATGACAAGTCTCTTGATAAGGCTTACCTTGTTTGGGCCACAGGCCAATGTGTTACCAGCGAAAGTTTATTGGAATTATATAAAACCAATCCCAATATCCTTCAACCTTCTCAGACCTTGGTTCTTTACATTTTTGTTTTTGGGGAGCACGACCAACTCATAGATACAGTTCTATATCCTATCAGCAAGGATCTTTCGACTTTTATAACTACTTATTTCTACTACTGATTATCGAACAAGGAAGGAATATGTATGATTAAAGATAAAAGCAAGATTTATTCCGTCTCTGCTAAAATTTCAGAAGATGAAATGAATTTAGCAATAGCTTTTATAAAAGGTGCTGTTCATTGCTTTTGCAAGAATAACCCTGAACAAACTTTCTCGGTGAAAACTCTTTTCGGCGGAGCAAATAACGATTGGAACGACAATCCGTTGCAGGTGTTTTATGATTACTATTCTAAAAGCGGCTGTGTCGATGCCGAAAAACGAGCCGCTCAGGATGTTGGCAAGCTTCTGAAATCGGTTTTAGACGATGACAAGCGCCGCTTATTTGTAGAAAACACAAATTTCACTAAAGAATATACACAAATTTAATAACGCTTATAGTTTATTAAATCACCAAATAATATTTTGATTGCAAGACTATAATACAGCTTATTTTCATAGGACAATAAACCATATATTAAAGCAACGAAAAGGGCTGTCTCACTAAGGAAAATGCACTAATCGGTGTGTCTCACATCACAAAGAAGCTCCCTCTGATGAGGGTAAATTCCCTCACGGTGTGAGGGAAATGTCACGAAGTGACAAAGGGAGACCGCCGCAGTAAGCGGCTGTCGAGTTAAACGAGACTGAGGGAGAGAAAAAACCACTTTTTCGGATTTTCACATACTCTCTCCCTCCGTCACGGCTACGCCGTGCCACCTCCCTTTACACAAGGGAGGCTTATGAAAAATCGCCACCCATTTGGGTGGCGATTTTATTGTTAGCAATTAGCCCTTAATAGCAGCCTGTGCAGCAGCCAGACGTGCGATAGGCACACGGAAAGGTGAGCAAGATACATAGTCAAGGCCAATCTTATGGCAGAACTCAACGGAAACGGGGTCTCCGCCGTGCTCACCACAAATACCGCAATGGATTGCGGGACGGGTAACCTTACCCATCTTAACAGCCATATCCATCAACTTACCAACACCGGTCTGGTCGAGTTTTGCGAACGGATCGTTCTCGTAGATCTTGGTGTCATAGTAAGCTGTGAGGAACTTACCTGCGTCGTCACGAGAGAAGCCGAAGGTCATCTGAGTAAGGTCATTAGTACCGAAGCAGAAGAACTCAGCCTCTTTAGCGATCTCATCAGCGGTCAAGCAAGCTCTGGGAATCTCCATCATAGTACCTACTTCGTACTTGAGGTCAGAACCTGCGGCAGCAATTTCAGCGTCAGCAGTTGCAACAACAACATCCTTAACGTATTTCAATTCCTTGACTTCGCCGGTAAGAGGAATCATAATCTCGGGAACGATGTTCCAATCGGGATGAGCCTTCTTAACGTTCAAAGCAGCACGGATAACAGCGGTGGTCTGCATCTTTGCAATTTCAGGATAGGTAACTGCAAGACGGCATCCACGGTGACCCATCATGGGGTTGAACTCGTGGAGAGAAGAAATGATGTTCTTAATGTCAGCAACAGTCTTGCCCTGTGCCTTTGCAAGAGCCTCAATATCAGCCTCTTCAGTGGGAACGAACTCATGAAGCGGAGGATCAAGGAAACGGATGCAAACGGGGTTGCCTTCCATTGCTTCATAAATCTTCTCAAAGTCGCCCTGCTGATAAGGAAGAATCTTTGCAAGAGCTACTTCACGACCCTCAACGGTATCGGAGCAGATCATCTCACGGAATGCAGCAATACGCTCAGCCTCGAAGAACATATGCTCGGTACGGCAAAGACCGATACCCTGAGCACCAAGCTCGCGGGCCTTCTTAGCGTCTGCAGGAGTGTCAGCGTTGGTACGAACCTTCAAAGTTCTGTACTTGTCAGCCCAAGCCATGATGCGGCCGAACTCACCTGCGATTTCAGCGTCAACGGTGGGAATGATACCGTCATAAATGTTACCGGTAGAACCGTCGATAGAAATATAGTCACCCTCGTTGTAGGTCTTACCTGCAAGAGTGAACTTCTTGTTCTCTTCGTCCATAATGATGTCGCCACAACCGGAAACACAGCAAGTACCCATACCACGGGCAACAACAGCTGCGTGAGAGGTCATACCGCCACGGACGGTAAGGATACCCTGAGAAGCCTTCATACCGGTGATATCTTCGGGAGAGGTCTCAAGGCGGACAAGAACAACCTTTTCGCCACGTGCATTCCAAGCCTCTGCATCTTCAGCAGTAAATACAACCTTACCGCAAGCAGCACCTGGAGATGCGCCAAGACCCTTACCTGCGGGTGTGGCAGCCTTCAGAGCCTTAGTGTCGAACTGAGGATGGAGAAGAGTGTCGAGGTTTCTGGGGTCAATCATAGCCACAGCCTGCTTCTCATCAATCATACCCTCATCAACGAGGTCACAAGCAATCTTAAGAGCAGCCTTAGCGGTTCTCTTACCGTTACGGGTCTGAAGCATGAAGAGTTTACCGTGCTCAACAGTGAACTCCATATCCTGCATATCTCTGTAATGGTCCTCGAGAGTTGCGCAAACCTTCTGGAACTCTGCAAAAGCCTCGGGGAATTTGTTTGCCATCTCTGCAATGGGCATCGGAGTACGAACACCGGCAACAACGTCCTCACCCTGTGCGTTGGTGAGGAACTCACCCATAAGACCCTTATCGCCAGTAGCGGGGTCACGGGTAAAGGCAACACCGGTACCGCAATCGTCACCCATATTACCGAAAGCCATCATCTGAACGTTAACAGCGGTACCCCAAGAATAAGGAATATCGTTGTCACGGCGGTAAACGTTAGCTCTGGGGTTGTCCCAAGAACGGAAAACAGCCTCAACAGCGCCCATCAACTGCTCCTTAGGATCGGAGGGGAAATCCTTACCGATCTTGGACTTATATTCAGCCTTGAACTGGTTAGCAAGTTCTTTAAGGTCGTCAGCAGTAAGTTCAACGTCCAAAGTTACGCCCTTTGCTTCCTTCATCTTGTCGATGAGTTCCTCAAAGTACTTCTTACCTACTTCCATAACAACGTCAGAATACATCTGGATGAAACGGCGATAGCAGTCATATGCCCAACGTGCGTTGCCGGACATCTCTGCCATGGTCTCAACAACCTCTTCATTAAGACCGAGGTTGAGAATGGTATCCATCATACCGGGCATGGATGCGCGGGCACCGGAACGAACCGAAACAAGAAGAGGGTTCTTCTTGTCACCGAACTTCTTGCCGGTAATACCTTCCATCTTGTCGATGTACTCCATAATCTCTGCCTTGATGTCATCGTTGATCTTTCTGCCGTCCTCATAATACTGGGTACAAGCCTCGGTAGAAACGGTGAAACCCTGGGGAACGGGAAGACCGATTTTGGTCATCTCTGCAAGGTTAGCACCCTTACCGCCGAGAAGCTCACGCATAGAAGCGTCACCCTCAGAGAACAGGTAAACAAACTTGTGACTCATATTGAATCATCCTCCTAAAAAATATTAAACATCTTAATGTGGCACTTTTTTAGTGCCTTTTCGCCCAAAATTGGACAGACTACTCCAACTGTCTTGAAGTATTCGATTCATTATATCAGTTTTGTCCAAAAAAATAAAGAGGAAATTGTCAACTTTTTTAAATTTTAGAACATTTTTTAAAAATTTATACGTTTTAGACTGGTAATTTATGTATTTGGTGCAATTTTGCTAAAAAATAAAGGTATAAATTTTAAAAAACTCGGGGTGTTGCCACCCCGAGCCTTGAAATTTTATCGTTTATACGCGTTGCCCTTGTAGATTCGCAAGGTTATGGGTACTGTGAGAGCACCTAAAGCACCGCTGTATTTTACTGTACCAACCTCAACGTCAGTTACCGAATATTCCATAACCATTGGTGTCAGAGCTTTAAGCACCCTGTCCACGGCATTGTGACACTCAGTACCCGTTTTCGCTTTTGGCACACAAAGTGTAAGTCCGATACTGTAATATATCGGTGATACTTCCGCCGTAATAGGTACATCAGTATCGGCTCCCGTTACGGTTATCCCCTCAAGGCCCACACTTATAACGGCTTTTTGCAACGGAAGATCCTGTTTTGATGCAGGAAACTCAGATGTCACCGTCACATCTGACAGCGTTGGGTCCAACGAAAGAATGTTGCAAAGATAATTGATGATACCCTTACTTTGCATTATAACCACCATCCTTTATTTTTGGCGTCAACACCGCCCATATATACTGTACGGTGCCTTTCAGTGTTATTCGGTCGGCACGCGATACATTATATACACGGTCTGCAGCGTACACCGTAACAAAATTCTCATGCCCTGCAAAATCCACCCACGCAGGACCAAGATACAAAAAGCACTCGCCATCTTTAAAGCCTAATTCGGTTCGCTCGTTCTCAAGATACATCTTGTTTTTATACCTCATTGGCTGTATGAGCGCCTTTGTCTCAACACGCTCGTCATAGATATCAACCGTGATGACCTCACCGACGGCGTTCAAGAATTTGTCGGTTTCATTTTTGAAATTCAATCACAACACCTCGGTTTTTATAAAGGCAAATCTCTTGGACTTGAAAAGATGTTCAACAGCCGACAATGCATCCTGCATAAGACCTTTTGCATAAGCCACGGTCTTTTCGGATTTGTCGTTAATTGTGATATCGCCTGCTTTGACGCTCTGTGCCGAGCCTGAGTTTTTGAGTGTATAGCGATAAAAGGCTATTGTTGCCGCGGCATAACACAGTGCGCCGTCTGACCTCCAGAGGTCTTTTGACCTGTCAATCCAACTGTCAACCGTGTGTGCCGCTGTACGGCAAAACACCCTGCTTTCATCAGCAGTTTCCTTGCCTGCAAGACTTAAGAATGCGTCAACCACGCGGTCGATACTTACCTGATATTCCATAAGCGTTTATCAGATGTTAAGCACTGCCGAAGCATCCTTGAAGATCTTGGCAAATCCTGCCGTTGTGGTGATAACGGCACGTTCAAGCTGACGGTCAATCAACTTGTCATAATCAACATTAACGTCGGATGCGACCACCATTTCAAGCGCACAACCTGCGTCAAGACCGATAATCTTGCCATCCTCAACCGCATTGGAACGAAGCAATTTTGCACCCATAGGATTGCCGGGGTTACCTGTGCCTTGGAAGTTGATACCTGTCAAAGGATTCTTAAACTCGTCAAGGCTCATAACCTTAAGCATAGTGGAGGGTGACATAATAAGACGGTTCATGCAATAGGGGTCAAGTTTATTGTAAAGGTTCAAAAGGTCATTATAAGAAAGTTCACCCGATGCAGTTGCATTGATAACCTCAGCAGTGTTTTCGTTGCCGTCACCGTTCACAAGAACGTTGACAGCATCGGCAAACTGACTACGTGCAATGTGGGCACCAATCTGGCGGAGAGTGACCGAGAAAAGGTCGATTTTCTGGAACTTCAAAGCCTCATAGGATGCAACCAACATTCTGCCGCGCTTGTGCAGAGTTACAAGGTTTTCCTGAGTACGCACTACGGTTTCAGGGATCTCGGCGCCTTCATCAACGTCAACCAAAGACTTTTCCTCATCAGTAGGAACAGATGCGATGGTACGGTAGTCAAGAGAGTTGATATGTGTGGTGGAAGCCACGATGGAAGGAAGCATATCTGCCTCCTCTATTCCCTGCTTGACTGCACGTGAAACATACTCAGGGAAAAGGGCGGCCGACTGTGTGGTGGCAAAAAACTTTCTCACACTGTCACTGCCTGCGCCTGATACCTTGATATCAAATCTTTTGAGCTGACGGCCAAATGCGTCAAGGCCCTCATATTCAGTACCTGCGTAATTCTGGGAAGGGTCAAGCTCCTCCAATATCTCGGAAAAACTTTTTTCGGGATGGGAATACATTCCCTTTTCAAGTGTAATATTGTCAAAACTCATTTTTATATCTCCTTTTTATATAATAAAGAAACTGTTTTTATCGCAGTTCGAGGTCTTGCCTTTCTTTGTGGCAAGTTGACTTACGGAACTTTCGTTGCGGTTTTCAATCTCACTGTATAGTTTGAAAAGTTCACATGGTTCAAGGCGGTCGAGCGCTTTCATAAAGGTGTCGGTAGCGATGTCTGTTGCCGACGGCATAAAAGCCTTTAAAATCTGCGCTTTTCGGCTTTCAAGGAACTCTCCCGCAAAGGTGACTGTTTCACTTAGTTCTGCCATCTGTTTTGACAGTGATTCAGCCTCCTCGACCGAAAGGGTAACTTCGCCCTCAAAAACCGATTTTGTAAGACCGCCAAAGGTTATCTCACCCTCACCTTTGAAAGCCTTAACAACACCTGCTTTGGGTTGTGCAGGGACGGCCACAAACGACCATTCAAAAGCATCTGTCGGCTCGGAAAGTTCAAAAAAGCAGAGCGTTTTTTGACCGTTTTTGCGGTAGGTTCTGCCCTTTTTGTGCTGACACATACCTACAGGCTTGCCACACACTGAGCAGTGTGACGCCGCCATTGAACAACCGATGCTGACCTCTTTTCTGATACCTGATTCAATCGAAAGAATCAGTTCCTCACTTGTTTCAGACTTGGGCATATAAGCCCTTGCAAACAAGTGTTTATACTGCTCGCCCAAACGGGTCTTTTTGCCCTTTACCTCTTCAACCTTAGTGTAAAAAATTCTAGCGCACTGGTTTTCCGCTTTTGGTGAATGGTCAGATATACCCGTCTTACCGATGTAAAGTTCAGCCAACTTTTCCAACGCGCTATCGGTAAATCTTTCAAAATCGCGGTCAATGTCATTGTCACAGAGCACCACTGAAAAGGCATAAAGTTCATCAGCGGAAAATTTGCGTCGGGTGTGCTGATTTATCAGTTCAAGTTCCTCATTTGAGGGTGTACCGAAGTCCCCGATATTTCCGTTTTTCATTGATTTTCACCTCGTCTTTCATCAATCTCATTGGCCTGAGCACGCAAAAGTCTCGCCCTCGCCTGCTCGACCTCATCGTGGAGTGTTATATCGTTCCACTTTATCTCAAAATCACAGGTATAACCCTCGCTTCTGAGAAAGGCACGGCAAATGCGGTTGAGAATACCCGTCAAAAGACTGCGGTAATACTCAAGTTCCGAAGTCAGAACATCGACCTGTTGCACCGACATACGCTCGGTGCTCGACCACGAAAGGCCAAGTAAAAACGGAGGCATTCCAACCTTGGCAACTATCTGCTCTAATATCTGGCGTACAGGCACCTCGCAGTCAAGGGTCTGGTTGTCGGAGCCAATAACCTTGATATCGACATCACCAACGGCAACGAAATCACGCACACCGTCCTTGTCGCTCATAGCCGCCGACCACTCACGCGCAATTTCGGCGGCACGGTCGGCACCGAATGCGGCATCTGACTCATTTGATGGGCGATATGTCACAGCATAACGGAGATTGCCCACCCTTTCAAAATTGGTGCCCACGCTGTCAAATATTTTAAGCAAAATGCTTGTCACAAACGGCAATCCGTCAAGCAAAGAGCGTCCCTCTGGATGCTCGGCTGTGGGATTGGCGGCCGTAATGAGTATACGTTCGGGGAAGCGGACAGGTGTCAGTTTTCCGTTGTTCTCGCGCACTGCAATCTCGCACTTGAACGGGTCATCAGTCTGCTTTAACTCAAGGCAGTTCAACGGTGCGTTGTAAAGTCCTGTCGGATGTCCGTAACGGTCGGTTACTATTTCTCCAACCGCAGTGCCGTACATCAAAAGGCTGTCAAGATAACTTCCGATAAAACTGTCAACGCCCCTTGAAGCCACCCCCGTGGGAACATTTTGCAAAAACAGTTTCAGTGTCTTTTCAGCACGGTTGTCAGAACATTCCACTGAAAATCCACCCACAAGGCGGATTATCTTATCAATGGCGGCGCCCACAATAGGCACGGCCTCACGCACCGCGTCATACACCCCGAATTCAGGACGTGACAACGGCTTATGACGGTCAAGCACCCTGAACGGATGACGGTTTTCACGTGCCGTTTGCACCGTTGTGCTTAATGTTTTTTTATCACTTTTTGTTTTTGTGCCCATTTTTCTCCTTTCCGAAGTTTCAACTTCTTTTTGCGGCAACAGCAACGCTTGTTACCTGAGGTTTAAACAACACAGTGGAAACAAAATACCTTATATCATCCATTGCGTGGTCGTTTTCTTTTTTAGGACAGTCTTTCAAAGCGCCCTCGTCCCAACGGTATAAAGAAAACTCACGCACTGTGTCGTCACAACCGTGGCAAATTTTTATCTTGCCTGTCTTCAATGCGTCGGATACGCGGCGGATGCCGTCAAGCACATCATTCTTAGCAGGTATTACCGAAAACTCACCCTTACGCCTGATAAGCGTAATAAAGGATGCCGCCGACGGGTCGCATATAACCGCAGTAACATTACAACCGTCACAAAGTTTTTTGAGTTCGGCATAATATTCCTCATCGGTCTTTTGTGTACCCTCTCGGCGCGAGGACCAATAATACTCACGAAGTCTGTACCACGTTCCCTGATACTCTCCCCAAAGTCCGAACGATGCAGGGTTTACGGTGCCGTAATCACACGAAACGTAATACCGTGTGCACTGTTTTGGACAGTCGGCCATACACCTATCACCGAACATCGGGTAGACTGCGCCGTCGGCCGCAACCCATCTACCCTTTACGAAACGCTCGTAGAACGCACCCGAATACATATTTTCATATCTTTCGAGAACCTCTTTGGACAGTGACGGGTTTTCTCTCATTGTGAAGTGAAGATAAAGTGCGTTTTTCTGACGGCACTTTTTTATCCACTCGGTATAAAACCAATGAGACGGATTTGACGGATTGCAGTTAAACCAGAACTTTGAGCCTTCCACCGAACAACGGGCCAACGCCTGTTCAACAAAAGAACGCGGCATTAAAGCCACCTCGTCGAACATAACTCCTGCCAACGTCATTCCCTGTATCAGCGAAGCCGAAGCCTCATCCTTACCTCCGAATATCCAGAAGATATTTTCCCTGCCGTTCATTTCAACTGTTATTCTGCCTTTCGACACCTCGTATCGGCAGTTTATGCCCAGATCTTCCAACACGGGAAGATAGGGTTGTAAAAGATTCCGCCTCACCGAGGATGCCGTACGTCCGCAAATGGCAAAAGACGCGTTTCGGAAGCTGCATCCTGCCCATGTGATAAAGGAAACAAACATACAGAGCGATTTTCCGCTTCGGACGGCTCCGTCGCATATTATGGCATCCATTTCACGGTAGGGACTGTTTTGACCCCACCAGCAAAGCGTTGCCAGTTGCTTTTTTGAAAAGGGTTTAAACCTCATCACTCACACCCCTACCTGTGTTGCCAATGGCCTCGGCACCCTTGAAGATGGCCTCCACAAACTGTGATGTACCGTTACTTTCACCGCCATCGCTTACCGAAAGCAGTTCAGACAGTGCCTTGATACGGTCATAGAACTTGATTTCAACGCCTTTGTCGGTCTTCTTGATTTCGGAGACCATAAAAAGGTCGAGTTCTTCAAGTTCCAAAGGTTCATTTCCAAGAACAAGTTTTATAGCGTCGGTGACCGAGCCAAAGGCAATCCGTCTCAAGCCGTCTACTGCCGAGGCCGCCGTTCTCACCTGCTCGGACAATCGGTCTATTTGCTCCAACACCGACTGTTTTCCCAAAAGCCGCATACCTGACCTTTCCGGAAAAGCGAAGCCCGCCTTGGCCGCCGCTTCACGACTGTCGCGGCAGGCAACAAAGAACCTACAGAATTCCATTTCGCGTTTGTTGAGTGACATTTTTTCAAAACCCCTTTCACCAATACCCTCAAAACAATAGGTTGTTGCACAATTTTGGGCAACAGATGTACAACTTTTATTAAAAAATTTTATTTTCTGCAAAATCAATCCCTGTTCGGCATATAAATTAGGTAAGCATTAAAACAAAAAAGCAGACCCAAAAAGGTCTGCCAAAAGAAAGGTAAGAATAAAATGCAAAGAATTTTTATGCCTGAGGGAACATTTTTATCAACACTCAAAAACCGAAAAGCGCTGTCAAGCGTTGCCTCACTTGAGGAAGCCGCCGCATCACAAAGAATTATTGAAGGCGTTGCAATCAGTTGCGACACCGCGCACAACCTCATTGTTGATCTTGGTGTTTGTCGCGGTGTCATTCCAAGACTGGAGGGTGCGATGGGCATCGCCGAATCAAAAGTGCGTGATATTGCGCTCATTTCTCGCGTGGGCAAACCCGTTTCCTTTGTTATCGACGGATTTTCGACCGATAACAAGGGCAACCGTGTGGCACTGCTTTCAAGAAGAAAGGCTCAGGAACTTTGCATTAAAGAATACATATCCACACTTTCACCGGGCGATATCATCCCCGCGACCGTTACCCACTTGGAAAGTTTCGGCGCATTTTGCGATATCGGTTGCGGTTGTGTTGCACTGTTGCCCATTGATACCATCTCGGTCTCACGCATTTCACACCCGTCCGACCGATTTGCGGTGGGTGACAGCATAAAAACGGTCGTAAAAAGCATTATAGGTGACAAAATCACCCTTTCAATGAAGGAACTGCTTGGCACATGGCAAGAGAATGCCGACCGATTCTCAACAGGTGAAACGGTGACAGGACTTGTGCGTTCGGTTGAGCCTTATGGTGTGTTTGTTGAACTTGCGCCCAACCTTGCAGGGCTTGCCGAACTCAAATCCGGTGTGACGGCAGGGCAAAAAACCTGCGTTTACATTAAGAGTATCCTTCCCGAAAAAATGAAGGTGAAATTGATAATTATCGACTCATTCAGGCAGGACTGCACCACACTCCCAATAAAATATTTCAAACAGGACGGACACATTGATTTCTGGCAATATTCCCCAGAGGGTTGTTGTAAGACCGTGGTCTCAAATTTTTAACAATACTTATACCAATCGTATCCACTTACAAAACCTGTTTATTAAAAAGAAATCCTCGGCAAATTGATTTGCCGAGGATTTCTAAACTTTATCTTTAGTTTTCCGATACAAACAATGCGTTCAAAAACGCGTCAAAATTTTCCGCTATAACACTCATCTTGTCGTTCTCGCGGTCATAGAATGTGACCTCACCGTTTTGCTTGTTGAAGCATATGGAATTGCCCGCAGGGTCATCAGCAAAGGCGATATAATCGTTCAATTCACCGCCGTACTGCTCTTTAAACCATTTGCGGTCTTCTTCGGGAAAGTCATAAAAGTCCCAAACCGAGATAACGCTGCCCTTGTTGAAATCGTAGAAATTGCATAGTTCAAACCTTTCACCGTCAACCGTTTCAAAAAAGGTCGGCTCATACGGTTTGCAGGAATTGTTTTGCTTAACGAATTCCTTATAACTTTCGGGCAACTTCCAGCCAATCAACTGTTCAAACTCGCCCAAAAGAGCCTCATCTTCCAATTTTTCAATACAATCCCAACAAACTGCCATAAATAATCTCCTGTTCCGCGACTAATAATTACATAATTGTATTATACACAGTTTACCGGCGTTTTTCAACACAAATTTTAAAGGTTAATTGTCGTCGCAACCGCAACCGCAGTCATTGTCAAGTTCGCACGGTCTGGGCGGGAAGAAATCATCGGTGGGGAATTTTATTCTGCGGAAAACATCGCAAGGACTGTCGGTAGTATCATCACACTGTTTTTCGGGCACACAGAAATCATAAACAGGCACAAGCATCTGAACATTGCGAACAAGTTGAATTACCGTGAACAGACCCAAAGTTACAAGTACAGCCTTGTTTTCGGGGTCAGAGCAAGGGTCTATGCAACCGCCGACGACCGAGGCGATACCTGCAGGAATATATCCCGGTAAATCACAGGTGCAACGGCAATCGGACATTCTTGCCGACAGCGGTACGGGGTCAACAGCCTGAACAACACACTTAGGCGCATTTCCGCTTGAAACAGTTCGGTGATTGCAACCGTCATCGGCCACATATTCGTTAGAAAAGGTTTTAACGCTTCCCTCACTGCCGTAAAGTATGGCTTTCTTGTTGTAGAAGCACACACCTTTTATGCAAACGGGACAGGTGTGGGGTGCCGTGAACACATCAAGCGAAACCAAGAAGAAAAAGGTGAGGTCGCAAGAATAGAATCCGCGTTTGAATGTGACCTGCTCCACATCTATGTTGACATCAAGCACCTCGGCCGTTTTAAGTCTTACACTGCAGGCGTCGTTGATAAGACACTGGTCTTGCGGTGAAAAATAGACACGCATATCGGTCACACAGTCGCGGTCGCAGCAGGAGTCGTAAACTCTGCCTGCGTCAACACAAACCGCTTCCTTGAAAGATGTGCTGTCAGTGGGACAGTTTTGTTTAATATCTGCCATAATGTTCCTCCAAATCAAATTTGTCAAGCAAACACTTGACTTCTGTACATTTTATTCTCAAAATGCGGTTGTGTTACGGTATAAAACGGCATAATATTGAAGTGACAACTAAAATTTGACAAACTTGAGGATTTGTTGTACAATATGAGTTTGTGAGAAGGTGTTTTTATGACAGAATTTATTGAAATACTAAAATCAATACTTTACGGCATAGTTGAGGGCATAACCGAATGGTTGCCCATCTCCAGCACAGGCCACCTTATTTTGTTTGAAGAACTGTGGTGGAAAAAAGCCGACCCCGATTTTATGGAAATGTTCCGCGTTGTCATTCAGTTGGGTGCTATCTTGGCTGTAATTGTAATGTTCTTCAGAAAACTCAACCCGTTTTCAACAAAAAAAGACTCAATAGCCAAGCGGTCAACATGGGGAATGTGGTTCAAAGTCATCATTGCCTGCTTGCCTGCCGCTTTGGTGGGACTGCCGTTTGACGATGTTCTTGACAAATATTTTTATAACTTCCCCACCGTTGCAATAACACTGATACTCTACGGCATCGCCTTTATTGCCATTGAATCGGTAAAACGCAAACAGCCTAAAATCGGCGATATTTCTGAAATGTCTTACAAAACAGCGTTGTTTATCGGCCTTATTCAGTTGTTAGCACTTATTCCGGGAACATCACGTTCAGGTGTTACCATTTTGGGTGCAATGTTGCTCGGCTGTTCAAGAGCCGTTGCGGCAGAGTTTTCGTTCTTCCTTGCCATTCCCGTTATGTTCGGTGCAAGTCTGCTCAAATGCGCCTCATATACCAAAGATATCATTAAGGGCGAGGCTCAAATGGTATCATCGCTTGAAATTATTGTTTTATTAGTCGGTATGGTGGTCGCATTCGTCGTATCACTGCTTGCAATACGTTTCTTGACAGAGTATGTAAAAAAGCGCAACTTCAAACCGTTTGGATATTACCGCGTCATTCTTGGAATTATATTGTTAGGATACTTTTTTGTGTTTGCAAAATAAAGGAGTTCAAAAATGCTTATTTGTATCGATATAGGCAACTCAAACATCACAATAGGTGTGTTTGATAAAGAAAATCTGAAATTTACGGCACGGCTTGCAACCGATAATCGCCGCACATCCGACCAATATGCGATTGAGATAAGAGATATTCTCCACATCTATGAACTTGAGCGTAGTGAGATAACCTCAGCCGCCATTGCTTCGGTTGTTCCCACCGTTGGTAGTGCTATTGAAAGGGCTATTCAAAGACTCTTTGGCATCAAGCCGATTGTTTTGGGTCCGGGAGTCAAAACAGGTCTTAATATTAAGATTGACAATCCTGCTCAACTCGGCGCCGACCTTGCCGCGGGTGCTGTGGGCGCCCTTGCAAAGTACCCGACACCCTGTATCGTAATTGATATGGGTACCGCTACCACTATAAGCGTCATCGGTAAAAACGGTGAGTTTTTGGGCGGTGTAATTGCCGCAGGCATAAAACTTACTATGGAAGCCTTGACCAGAGGTACCGCACAGTTGCCTTCGGTCAGTCTTGAAGCACCGAAAAAAACCATCGGCACCAATACTAATGACTGCATCAAGTCGGGTCTTATCATCGGTCAGGCATCGTTGCTTGACGGTATGATTACCCGAATTGAGCGTGAATTGGATGCCACTGCAACGGTGGTTGCCACAGGCGGTCTTGCGCCCGAGGTTATTAGTAAATGTGACCGCGAAATAATTCTGGATGACCATCTGCTTCTCGACGGTTTGAGAATTATTCACGACAAAAATGTGTAATCCCATATTAAAGTTAAAAGCGTTGGTAACGGTTTGTTACCAACGCTTTTTTATGCATTTTTTGTATAAGACAAGGCATAACGGACGGCAGAAATCTACTTCTTTTCCTCAATCTCAACCTTTATTTCGCCTTTTTCCTTTTCAAAATTGCGGATGCACTCGTTCACAAGATAAAGAATCTGCCCGTTGCCCGAACGTCCCTCATACTTTGCAATATAATGCAATTTATAGTGCATTTCCTTGTTGATTTCAATTCCAAGATGCTTATTTTCCTTGTTTATCATAATCTCCTCGCAAAAAATCTTATTTTAAGTACATTTTAAGATTATTTTGTGCTATAATGTTGGCAGTATACTCAAAGTTAGTATACCAAAACATATTAAAAAAGGTGATAATCATGGAAAACAAAAACGAAGTTGAATGCTGGTGTTGTAAACATTTCGCTTTAAGAGACAAAGCCTAAACATGCGATTGTGCGCTAAAACAGGAGATTATTTATGCCCACAATAAGATTTGTGAGGAGTTTGTCTTGCTAAAGGGACTTTTTACCAAGCGAACAATTCCCGTTTACTGTAAAAACCATATGGCGGATTAGCAATAACACTGTGCTGTAAAAAGCCAATATCACTAATGGACAAGAAGTGCCTACAACCATTGTAATAATCCGCCTTTAAAGAAAAAAACTCCGTCTTTTGCTAATCAAGAAACGGAGTTTTTCATAATTACATTTACATCAAATCTTCATTATAAACAGCCCTGCTGCCACCAACAAACTTGGCTCTCGTCCTTGCGGCGGTGACAATGGCATCACCGATTGATTTCACCGAAAGTCTGACAGGGACGGCAACGGGTTTTAAGTGCATACCTATAAGAGTCTGACCGATATCAAGACCTGCATCAGCGCGGATACATTCAACTGCAACGGGGTCTTTGAACTGTTTATAACAAGCCGTTGCAAACGAACCGCCTGCCTTGGGTTGTGGCACAACGTTTACAACATCAAGTCCCAACCGTTCGGCCAACTCACGCTCGATTACAATAGCCCTGTTCAAATGCTCGCAGCATTGGGCGGCAAGGTAAATCCCCTTTTCGTTCAACACCTCAAGAATCGCACTTACTACCGATTCGGCAACCTCAGGCACCGACTGGGTGCCTATTTTATTGCCTGTAATCTCACTCGTTGAACAACCGACAACCAATATCTGCCCTTTTTGCAGTTTGCCGAGTTTAACTATCTCACTTGTGGCCGTTTGGGCCTGAACACAAAAATCACTCATTGAAACCACTCTTAAAAAATATATTTTCCTTGGTCACACATTGCCTTAATGGCCGAAACAACGGTGTCAAGGTCTTCCTTATACGTAACACCGTACCATTTATCCTCGGCAACATAAACTTTTGCCTTTTTCTCGCCCGATTTCAAACGCCTGTCAACAACGCTGGGCAGATAACATTCCGACTTCATCTCGTGACCATGTTCCTTAAGGAACAGTATAAAGTCTTCCTCAATATATTTGAACAAATCAGGGGTGAAGCCCCACATATTCATCGAAACAACCGTGTCGGGAGACAAATTTCCAACCGACCCGTCCTCACGGACAAACGAGCAGTCACTTGCTATCTTGGTATGTTCGTCGATATCAACGAGATATCCGTTTTCAACACTGCAAACCCCTCTGGAAACATATCCGTTTTCGGTAACGGTATTGATGAGTTTGAAACCAACCATACAAAAATCGTCAGACGATTCAAGGCCCTCTGCCACCTTCTGGAAAGCCGAAGTGCCGTAAAAATCATCGGCATTTATAACCGCAAACGGGGTGTTTACAACATCCTTGCAGCAAAGCACTGCGTGTGCGGTACCCCACGGCTTTTCACGTCCCTCGGGAACGGTAAAGCCTTCAGGAAGTTTATCCAACTCCTGAAAAACATATTCAACCTGCAAAATCTTTTCAACACGTGCCCCGACCGTTGCCTTAAACTCCTTTTCAATAGCGTGCTTGATGACAAAAACCACCTTGGTGAAACCTGCTCTTTTGGCATCATAAACCGAAAAGTCAAGTATAGCCTGACCGTCAGGACCCACTGCTGCAACCTGTTTGAGTCCACCAAAACGGCTACCCATTCCCGCCGCCATAACAACTAATGTTTTTTCCATAACAAACTCCTCCGTTTTTTGAGAAATTATGCGGTTAACAATTTAAACAAACGACAACTTTTGTATTTATTGTAAAAGATAAGATTTATTCTTTTTCCTCGGTGCTTTTCAGTTTGCTTTCCTTTTCACTGAAACCCTCGGTACTTTCTCTTACAAAAAGAATTTTAAAGGTCATTGCACACAGTTTTATATCATCAAGGAAAGAATAGTGCTCGATATAATGAATATCCATATTAAGTTTATTTTGCGGTGTTGTGTTGTATTTTCCGTAAATCTGTGCATAGCCCGTAAGACCTGCTTTAACCTTATGTCTGAGGTTAAACTCGGGCAGTTGCTTGGAATATTCTTCAACCAATTCAACCATTTCGGGACGTGGGCCTACCACCGACATATCACCGAACAGAATATTGAACAACTGTGGAATTTCATCAAGGCGCAAGGGCCGTATTAGTTTGCCGACCGATGTAATACGGTCATCCCCCACAGTTGTCTTTTTGACCTCGTTACCTTCGGCCACCTTCATTGAACGGAACTTGTAAATATTGAACGCCTTGTTGTTGCGTGTTATACGCTGTTGCTTGAATATAACGGGACCCTTGCTTGTCAGTTTGATAGCAACCGCAATAGCAAGCATAAACGGACTTGTAATAATTATTCCAAGGCCTGACACAACAATATCGAAAGTACGTTTGATGATACGCTGTTCCATCGAAAGACCGCCGTTATGCAAAAACAGCACAGGGGTATCAAACACCTGAACCTGATAACTGCCGTTAAGAATAGTGTCTCCCGAAGACGGTAACAGATATATACGCTTGTTCTGGGAATAGCAATATTTGAGCACTTCATCCTTGAAGGCGGGGTCAAAATCACAGATAAGCACTGTGTCATACTTATCAATTTCACGCTTGATTTCTTCCATACCGCGGTCAACCGTGATGCCTTTGGCAAGCGTAAAACGCTCTTTTATGAGCGAAATCTTTTTAATTATATCATTGCGGTTTTCCTGCGAAAATACCGCCAGCACACGCCTTGCTTTATACAGTGCGAAATACACACGGCTTAACGAGTACATCAACACAATTACCATTACCGCCTGCACCGCCGTCAGAATTATCATCCATAATGGGTTCATAAATCTTCTTGCAATAAGGCTTAAGACAAGGTATATAATAACGTTTGAGAAAAACACCGCGAGTGACAGACTGTATGACAGTTCGTGAACACGTTTTATACCGACTTTAAACCCATCATAAATATTTCCAAACACAACAAAAATTGCAAGGTATGTCAACACAACAACATAGTTGCCGATGCCCTTAAAAAGCGCTGACGGATAATAATTCTGCCACACACCCATGAACGCCGTTGTCACCGTAACGATAACCAACATTTTAAGAAAAAACAAAAGGGTGTTACGAAATTTAACCAGCAGACCCATACCGTCACCGCCTTTCTTTGAAAATCAAAATTTAAATACATTGGCATTGTATCACACAAAGTATCAAAAGTCAACAAAACCGCCTTAAGACAAAGCAAAAGGCGGTTAAAAGTTTATCCAACCATTATCTCACCGTCGGGTAGAACGGTTCTGTCCTCCCTTTCGTGCTCTTTTAGGGTGAGTGCCATCATCAATGACAATGTTCCCACACGGCCGATGAACATTGTTATGATAACCACGATTTTTGACACAAACCCAAGTCCCAGAGTAGCACCCGCAGTGATACCCACCGTGGCAAAAGCCGAGGTTGCCTCAACAAGCCCGTCAATAACGCCGATACTGTCACTTTCGGCAACAATGACCGCCGTAACAACCGCCACCAAAGTGAGTCCTGCCGCGATAAGTGACATTGACTTATAAACAATGCCATGGCCAACCCGACGGCGCATTATAACCGTCTCACGGCGGTTCATATAGGTGCCTATAACCGTCATAACAAGCACAACAAAGGTCGTAACCTTGACACCGCCGCCCGTCGAACCTGGGGCCGCACCGATAAACATATATATACAACTCAGCAACTTGGTTGGGTCGCGCAGTGCCGCCACGTCCACCGTATTAAAGCCTGCCGTTCTCAAAGTCACCGATTGGAAAAACGAGGCCAGAACCTTGTCACCAAAACTTAAATTCCCAAGCGTTTTGGGGTTGGAATATTCAATAATGAAGAACATCAATGCGCCCGAAACTATCAGCACTGCGGTAGTTATCAATACCACCTTGGTGTGGAGCATCAAACGTTTTGTTTTGCGGTAGAACAAAAAGTCCTGAAACACAAGAAAGCCCATTCCGCCTAAAATAATAAGTAACATTATTACCACATTGACCAGAACATCGCCCGAATACATTGTGATAGATGTAAAATCACCGGGCAAAAGGTCAAGACCTGCGTTACAATAGGCCGAAACCGCTGTAAAAATACTTATCCAAATACCCTTTGCCGTGCCAAAATCAGGCACAAACCGAAGACTTAACAACACGGCACCGATCGCTTCAATAATAAGTGTTGACGTGACTATTATTTTAACAAGAGAGTAAAGATTCTGCAATGAGTCAGACCCCGTTGACGACTGCGCAAGCACCATTGTGCCGAGGCCGAGTTTTCGTCTGAAAAGCACCATGAAAAACGCAGAAAACGTAACAAGACCGATACCGCCTATCTGCACAAGCAATAGGATTATAAACTGACCAACAAAAGACCAATAACTTCCCGTATCCTCTAAAATCAGACCCGTAACACAGGTCGATGTTGTTGCAGTGAATACCGCGGTAAGAGGGTCAGTAAATTTGCCCTCGGCTGACGAAAACGGCATACATAAAAGGAATGTGCCTATAAGTATTACGATGAGGAAACTTGATACAATGATTCTTGCAGGTGCCGTTGATCTTTCCAGTCCGTTGGGTTTGTAGTGCGGATTGTTTTTCAGAAAGGCCTGCTTTGCATCAACTTCCTGTTTCAAGGTCTGTTTCTTTGTTTTAAATTTGAACATAAAATTTATCCTAAACCTTCATTAAAGATGTTACAATACCTTTAGGTGTTACGTCAATCACGGCATATCCGTTGGGGCCGTTACGTGAACCGTTCAAAGCACCGGGGTTGACGGCATAGATGCCGTCACGGTATTCTTCCTTGGCGATATGCGTGTGACCGTACAGCACAAGTGTGGCGCCGTTGGCTTTGGCCATTTCAAAAAGCCTGTCAGTGCTGTATTTCACACCATGTCTATTCCCGTGGGTGAAAATTATTTTGACCCCCTCAACCAAAGCAGTGTCAATATTTCGATATAACGAATTCCAGTCACAGTTTCCCGAAACAACACAAAAATCCCTGTCAGGGAAAAATATTCTGACTTGCTCAACCTGTGCAACACCGTCACCGAGAAAAAACACCTTTTTTATATCTGAATGGCGGTTCAACACTTCTTCAAGCGTTCTTTGTGCGCCGTGACAGTCAGACATAACCAAAATCCTCATAAACTTAATTTCCTCAATTCAAACGTTGGTAATCGAAAACGCAAATATGACATATAATGAACTGTACGCACTATTTTTAATTTACATTATACACTATAAAGGGTGAAATTTCAATGGATGAAAAACAAATTGAAAAAATGATAGCAATGGCGGCATCAAAACTTGGTATGAGCACCGATGAATTGAAAGATGCCGCAACTAAGGGCAATGTTGAATCAATTCTTTCAAAGATGGATTCAAAATCAGCCGAAAAGGCACGCGCAGTGCTCAAAGACAAGAAACTGACCGACGAACTGGCAAATAAATTCAAGAAATAATAACTTTTGAGGGTGAGGTAAAAATGGACGACATTGCCGGCAAAATATCTGAACTATTATCAAGTCCCGACGGTATGGAAAGAATTAAAAATCTTGCAGACAGTCTTTTTGGCAGCAATGCGCCCCAAGAACAACGTGCTGACGAACCTCCGGTTGACGGTGGCGGTTTTTCCCTGCCCGACGGACTTGATATCGGCAAACTTATGGGCATTGCAACCGTTCTGGGCAACCAAAAACCTGACCGACGCTCACAACTTCTGCTTGCTTTAAAACCGCACCTTTCACAAGAACGGTGCGAACGCGTGGACAAAGCGGTGAAGTTCCTTAAAATTGCGGCAATTCTGCCACTTTTAAAAGAGCAGGGCATACTTGATATTTTCTGACACAAGGCGGTGACCCCATGCCAAACCCTCAACCCGATATCGAAAAAATGCAACGCGATGCTGAAAACCGAATGAGAGAAATGCAACAACGTTCACAACGGGCTATCCACGGCGGAGATATGCCACCCGTTCCCAACTTTGTGCAGACAGGCAGGCAACAAAACCAAAACCAAAACCAAAGCCGAAACAACACCGCACCGCGTCCAAACCGTGCCTTGAACGCGAATCCGCAAGAACAAAAAATGCCAACGCCTCCAAACCCACCCTCTCCACCCAAAGGTGGGTTGTTGGGACGGTTCAAAGGCCTTGACATCCTCAAAATATTCAATTTCAAAAATCTTCACATTGACTCGGATGTGCTGATAATCATTGCTCTGATTTTTCTGCTTTCAACCGAGGAAACCGATGAACTTCTTTTGCTGGCTTTGGTTTACATAATGCTGTAGCCTGTTCATTCTTGCATTCCGTTGAACACTTGAGCCAATTCTTCCATACTGAGTGCTTCGGCGCGCACAGTCTCAGGCAGACCCAACTTTTCAAGGCTTTGACGTATGGTTTCTTTTGCCCATTTTCCACCGTTGCCCACCGAGTTCACAATAGTTTTTCTGCGCTGACCGAAAGCCGTGCGCACAAAACTGAAGAAACCTTTTTCATCATTTACACAAACGGGCGGTTTTTGTCTCACCTCAAGTCTTATAACCGAACTGTCAACATTCGGCGGCGGCATAAACGAACCGCGTGAAACATTGAAAAGTTGTGACGGCTCACTATAATAGTTTACCGCCACCGTAACTGCGCCGGCATCTCTGCTGCCGACCTTTGCGCAAATACGGTCGGCGGCTTCTTTTTGCACCATTACGGTAACCGATGTGATAGGCAGACGGCTTTCAAGCAACATCATTATAATGGGCGAGGTTATGTAGTAAGGTAAATTTGCGCAAACGGAAACCTTTTGGCCTTTGAAACGTTCTTCGATTATTTTGGCAATGTCCAACTTCATACAGTCACCGAAAATAACCTCAACGTTTGTATAGTCGGCAAGCGTTTCGGGCAAAACGGTACGAAGTCGCTCATCAATCTCAATGCAAACAACATTCTCTGTCTTTTTGGCAAGTTCGGCGGTAAGAACACCGATGCCGGGGCCGATTTCAATAACGGCCTGTTCCCCATCCATAACCGCACTTTCGGCCATTCGGGGACAGACTGAAGGGTTTATAAGAAAGTTTTGCCCAAGGCTCTTTTTGAACGAAAAACCGTTCTTAGATAAAACCTCTTTTATTACTTTGGGGTCGGTTAACTGCATAACTGTACTCCTCGCAGAAATTTGGACTGTATTGACTATTTATGTGTATTGTGCTAAAATCTTTTTGCAACAATGTGATTTTACCAAAAATATAAATACTTGTCAATGTTGCACCGCAATTCTTAAAATAAAAAGGAAACCACAATGAACAAAACGATTTCTGTTATAATCCCTGTTTACAACCGTGAGATGTTGGTTAAAGAATGCATCGGTTCTGTGTTGGCACAAAGTTACACCAATTTTGAAATAATACTTGTAGACGACGGTTCAACCGATAACACACTCAATATATGCAAAAAACTTGCCAAAACCGATCACCGCATAAAACTGCTTGAATCCAACCATCTTGGTGTTTCCGGAGCGAGGAATCTTGCTCTCGACAATGCGAACGGTGAGTTTGTATTTTTCCTTGACAGCGATGATGTGATTCACCCTATGCTGTTTGAGACCCTTGTTAGAGGCATCAATGAGCACAACTCTGCAATGGCGGCCACAAATATTGTTAATGTGAGTGAGAAAAGTTGGCACAAAGTCTATCCTAAAATGCAGGAAACAAAAACCTTGGACCAGTTTGAATACTACTCACACCCCGAAGTCCTGCACAAATTCTTTCGTTCCGGAACGCCAATAAATCTCATAGGCGGTGTTATGATGCTCAAAAGCCTTATTGATACAACACGCTTTGATAACGAATTTTTCATAGGTGAGGATTTTTATTTTATATATCAAAACCTCATCAAGGGTGCAGACGCCGTATTTTTAAAGCCAAAATGGTACTATGCCCGTTGGCACGACGGCAACGTTTCACATCAGGATAACTTCGCGGCCTTCCACAGCCGTTTCTTACGAAGAGTTCGCGTGTGGCAAAGCGAGGAACAGTTCGGCCGTTATGATAATGCTGATATTGAAAAACGAGAGGCATTTTCAATATACATAACTTCCCTAACTAAACACAATCTTGATAAAAAGTCACTGAAAAAGGTGTGCTCGGTCATAAAAAGTTATGAAAACCAGATACGCCCTGCTTTCAAAACCTTATCTAAAATTAAAATTGCGGTTTTTATCCGTTTCCCAAGGATATGCCGCTTTATATTGAGAAAATTTAAAAAGTGATAAACGTAAAAACCGTACACTGCTAACCCAAAGTAGCGATGTACGGTTTTAATTTTCCGTTTAAAAATCAATTTTATCGGGGTCGTGTCGGGATATGTGTTGAGGAATGCTGTCCATCGCAACCATATCTTCGTATGACAGTTCAAAATCATAGACCTGAATGTTGCCAAGTATCCTTTCGGGTGTGACCGATTTCGGCAACGGAACCACACCCTTTTGCAAAAACCATCTCAAAACAATTTGCGCAGGAGTTTTGCCATATCTTTTTGCAATTTCGCAAACCGTTTGGCCGTTCAACACCTCTCCGACCTGAAACGGCGCCCACGCCTCGGTTAAAATGCCGTATTTATTGTTGTGTGCCCGTTCTTTATCACGGTTGAGACCGGGTTGCATCTCAATTTGATTGACCATCGGGACAATTTCAACCGTTCTCATCAGTTGGTCAAGGTGGTGTGGCATAAAATTGCTGATACCGATAGCCCTTATTCTTCCGTCACGGTAAAGTTTCTCAAAAGCACGCCACGTTTCGGCATTGCGCTCCGCCCAATCATCCCTGAACTTTTTGGGGTTGGGCCAATGTATAAGATAAAGGTCAAGATAATCGGTGCCAAGGTTCTTCAAAGACTCCTCGAACACCTTAAGTGTCGACTCATAACCGCGAAAATCATTCCACAGTTTACTTGTGATAAAAATATCGTCACGGTGAATACCACTGCACGCAATCGCCTGACCGACACTCTTTTCATTCTTATAAAAATAGGCAGTGTCAATATGTCGGTAACCGCAATCAAGAGCAGTCAATACGCTTTCAACACACTGCTGACTTTCGGGCACTCGCCACGTTCCGTAACCTATATTGGGAATCTTAACCCCGTTTTTTAATTCGAAAAACTTGTCCATAAGCAACCGCCTTTTAGAGTTCTTTTAGAAATATTAAACCACACTTTATATTCATTTTCAACCGCTTATTCGGACTTAATGCCCGTTATATCCGAAATCTACTATAAAAATTCCCTTATTATGGGTGCAGTTTTGACTTTTAATGTTGACAAAAGCACTCAAAGAATATATAATTACTGTAGTTATATTCGCTTATTGTCGGTATTTATACTTTAATCGGCAAACAGCATTTAGGAAGGGATATTTAACAATGAAAAAGGTTCACATTACATTATTGTTGGTTGTAGCACTCTTGGTTGCAGTGTTGGCCTGCGGTTGCTCTGACGATTACTCTGCTTTTGATTACAGCAAGCCCTCACAGACCGATGCCGCTTACACCGTGTTTGAGGAAGGCGATTTCACTTACAAGATATATGCCGACCACGCAGAACTCGTAAGTTACAAAGGCAATGCATCAACCGTCACTGTTAAAGATAAGGCAGACGGAAAAACCGTCACCGTTATCGGCACAAGTGCTTTTGAAAAGAGCAAAGTCACTTCGGTAACTCTTCCGTCATCAGTAACCGAGATTGGCGCTTATGCTTTCCACGACTCAAAGTTGAGCAAAATCACCATTCCCGAAACCGTAACCAAACTCGGCTTTGGTGCTTTCAGCAAGACCGCTTTGACCGAAATCACCATACCCAAATCTATAACGAGATTGGACTATAACCTGTTTTCTGAGTGTAAGAGCCTTACAAAGGTTTCCTTGCCCGATACCCTTACTTACATTGGTGAACACGCTTTCAATAAATGTGTAGCACTCACTTCGGTTAACATCCCTGCCAAAGTTACCGAGATTGATAAATTCGCATTCTTCGGTTGTTCCGCTTTGACCGATGTTGTTTTTGCTGATAATTGTGAAATCACCACAATAGGTCAGGAAGCATTCAGCAAGTGTGACGTCCTTGCAACCTTTAACGTTCCCTCTTCTTTGGTGACTTTGGGTGAAAGAGCACTTTACGACAACGATGCTTTAAAGACCGTAAATTTCCCTGCCAACTCCAAACTCATCTCCATCGGCGCCGCCGCATTCAGCAAGTGTGACGCTATTGAAAGTATAACTCTCCCCGCAAGTCTTAATTCGATCGGCCAGTACACATTTAACGACTGCGGTGCTTTGAAGTCGGTCTATTTCCTTGGAGATGTTAAAGACATAGGCAGTTTTGCGTTTAGCGCCTGCGACATCCTTACTACCGTTGGTATGAAGGATATTGCCAAGAACTCAGTTGTTATCCCTGACTCGGTAACCTCTATAGGTGAGTATGCATTCAGTGAGTGCCCCGCCATTACAAGCGTAACCTTAAACAAGACACTGAGGGCAATCCCTATTGGAGCATTCAAAAGATGCTACGAACTTGTTAAGGTTGACACAGGTGCTGTATTAAGAATTGAATCCAATGCCTTTGAGGAGTGCGTCAAACTCGAAAACGTCGCCTATTCCGAAGGCTTGACCTATATTGGAGCAAGGGCATTCTATTATTGCAGTGCTCTGACCAATGCAGTTATTCCAAATTCAGTTACCGAAATTGCTAAAGAAGCATACAGTAATTGCGGTAAAATAACCCAGTTCAATCTTCCTTCAGAAATTACTACTATCGGCCAAAACTGTTTTGAAAACTGTGTCGGTATCACCGAACTTGACCTTGACCGCAAATTTCTGAATTCAATCGGTGACGGTGCATTCAAGGGTTGCACAGGCATTACCGTTGTTGCCATACCCGAAACCGTCTCGGCCATTTCAGGCTCTATGTTTAGCGGATGCACCAATTTGAACAGCGTCACTCTTCCCGATTCCATCCGTGAAATCAACACCAATGCTTTTGAGAATTGCGTCTCTCTGAAGACCATCACCATTCCTGTAAAAGTCACTCAGTTGTTTGATATGACCTTCAAGGGTTGTACATCTCTTGAAGCCATTGAGATAAAAGGAACTCTGACCAAGTTTGGTATTTCTGTTTTCGAAGGCTGTACCGCTTTTAAAACATTTACTGTTCCCGAAAGTGTTAAAGAAATCGGCGTCTCTTGCTTTAAGGGTTGCGAAAGTTTTACTGAATTTACATTCCCCAAGTCAACCGTTTTAATCTCTGACACCGTTCTTTCCGACTGTATTAACCTTACCAAAGTAACCTTCGGCGATGCTGTTTCCAGTATCGGTACAGGCGCATTTATGAACTGTCCCAAACTTAGTGACATTGAAATCCCTGCTTCGGCATCTGTTATTTCCGCATCGGCATTTGAAGGCTGTTCATCTCTGAAGTCGGTAACTATCCCCCGCTATATTTCAAGCGTTGAAACTAAACTTTTCAAGGATTGCTCGGCGCTTGAATCGGTAACATTTGCCGGCAGACCCCGTAACCTCAACGACAATGCTTTCCAAGGTTGTACCTCGCTTAAGGTCATCCGTATTCCTTCCAGCATTGAAACACTTGGTTCCAACGTATTCAAGAATTGTAATGCTGTTACCGTACAGTGCGTTGAAGGCTCTATTATCGCCGACAAACTTCAGGAAGCAGGCATTAAAACCGAGTATGTCGAAGAAGATTATATTGAAGAGGAAGAAGCAGGTGCAAACCTCTTCCTGTTCATCGTTATCCTTCTTGTAATAGCCGCAGTCATCGTTGGTATCGTATTCCTCAAAATCTATCTTAAAAAGAAAAAAATAAGAGAGACTACCCTTAAACACGATGACGAAGAATAACTTGTGAACACTTAAAGCCTCCGGCTTGGCCGGAGGCTTTAATAATACCTGAAATGGCATTCTATATATCACACCTTAAAGGGTTATGAGAGGTTTGGCAACTGCTTTGACTTATCGGATAACAAATAAGAAAAACAGACAGACTTAAAAAGTCTGTCTGTTTTTTGGTCGAGGTGACGGGACTTGAACCCACGGCCTCTGCGTCCCGAACGCAGCGCTCTACCAAACTGAGCCACACCTCGAAATATTCATCACATATCAACACTAACGTGCCGTATTATTATATAAATATTTTGACAGTTTGTCAAGTTGTTTTTAATAAAAATTCAGCAATAATACTACACTGTAAAATTAAATACTATATAATTTTTTCTAACTGTAATTAGATCATCTACGAAGCGGTAGAAATCCCAAAAGACAGGGGTTGTGCCCCTGTCTTATCAACCAACACACCAATGCAAAAATATCAGACAGCACTGATAATGTTCTTCAACCGAAAAATTTTATCAATAGCCCAGACCTCTATTTGTCACCTTTTTCAAACAAACTGGGTTCTTCGGCAGGCTCAACATAATACTTGTCGAACTTTTCAGATGGCGTTTTACAAGACTTTTTGTTCAACTTAAATCCTGTATACAATGCCGCGCTAACAACCGCTGTCAGAGGAATTGTCAGCAATATTCCAATACTTCCGACCAACGCTTGCAAAAGTTCTGCCACTATCTTCTCACGACTCAACAGCGTTGACATCGAAGATGAATACATCACCTGTAAAAGCGTTGCCGAGAGTTCGCAACCAATGTATGCAAGCACCAGCGTATTTGCCATTGTACCCATAATATCACGGCCGATATTGATGCCCGATTTCACAAGACCGCCAAAAGTCGGGTTTTCAACCTGATCGTGAATTTCTTTCAATGACGACGAAATAGATACCGCCACGTCCATAACAGCACCGACAGCACCCAGTATAATTCCTGCAAAAATAAGTGCGTTAAGGTCAATGTCAAAGTTCATTATAAGGTTGACCGACTCGTCCCCCGTAACACCCGACATATTAAGAAAATGCGAGGTAATAACGGTTAACACACCTGCAACCACAACACCCGAAGTACAACCGATAACCGCGGCCAAGGTCTTTCTTGAATATCCCTCGGTAATGGTCAATGTCATTGCAATGATATACACACAGGTGATTATCGACCACAGATAAACATTATGTCCCGACAAAACCGACGGGACAAACACCATAAACACCGCGGCACAGGTGAGTCCCAATGAAACCAAGGTATTGATACCCTTTTTCCGTCCGAACAGCAACACAAGTGACACAAAACCGAGACCTAATATCCACAACGGCAAGGAACGGTCATAGTCATAAAGATACCAACTGCACTCCTCGTCGACAGCCTCAATTATCAACACCTTGTCACCAACCTGAACGGGCTCAAGCTTTACCGCATCAAACGCCGAAATTGACTCCAAAACCTCAACTGTTTGCCCTTTCAGTTCACCGTCGGTCACCTTGCACTTAAAGATTATCCTGATATCATTTCCAACAACTTCGCCGTCAATTTTATGTTCTTTTATATCCTCAGTCACAATTTCGGTAACGGTGCCTTTTGAAGCCCCGTCATCATATCCGCCAAGGAAAACCGTTTTCTTGTCATAAACAGTTTTGTGACCTAAAAACAACAACACCGCCGAAACCAAAACGGTAGCGACGTATAAAATAATCTTCACGCGGTTCATTTTTATAGACTCGATAAATCTCAAAAGCACTTTTTCAACTCCCTTTTCCACCATTTTACCACATCATAAAATAATTATCAAGGGCGGACACGCTTGCTATACAATGATAATTTGTGAACAGTCACCGCGTCCAGCAATTCATAAATTTAAAAATATTTATGCTCGCCTTGAGCACGTTTTAAGGGAATATCCCTTAAAAGTCAATAGAGGATTTAAGAGAGGACAGGGATATTAGTCAAAAACAAATAGCAGAGTTTTTGCGGATTTATCAAACCACCTATTCGGATTACGAACTCGGCAATCTCAACATTTCTGTTGAAATTTTGATAAAACTCGCAAAACTTTATGAAACAAGAATTGATTATATCGTTGGCCTTACCGATGAGAACAAACCATATAAATAATTTACGCAAGCGGGCAAAGGTATTGCCTATAATAAGCCCAAAGATTTGTTGTAAAAAATGTTTGCAATTTTCAAATATTGTGGTAAAATAAGTTTGCGAGTGGACCAGACGGCTGCGGGAGGCTTTTGCCCCTGAGGAAAGTCCGGGCTTCACAGGGCAGGATAGCGGCTAACGGCCGCCGAGGGTGACCTTAGGGAAAGTGCAACAGAGATATACCGCCGTGATTTTTTCACGGTAAGGGTGGAAAGGCGAGGTAAGAGCTCACCGACTGACGGGAGACCGTGCAGTCCTGTAAACCCTATTCGAAGCAACATCAAATACGGCTATACGTGCCCTGCGTGCCGTGAAAGATGGCGTGAGCGTCACGGCAACGTGCCGCCAAGAAAGATAGTCGTCTAATACAGAACCCGGCTTACAGGTCCGGTCGCAACACAAAAAATTGAGCCATTACGCAAGTTATCATAAGGATATCTTTGAGTAAGGCGGTCTTGGTTCTGGGCGGACAGTTTCGGCTGTCCGTCCTTTCCTTTTATTGCAACAAAAACACATTTCAAAAGTTGAGCAAATTATAAAAAGACGGCGAAAAATCCACCGTCTTTCCTAAAAGTCAAAAAACTTTATTTATTATTTATTCAAAATATCACCCATCTGTTCGGCGGATTCAATACAACTGCCGTTACACTTACTGCCGCACTGCTTGACATAGGGACAACCGATACATTTTTCTCCACGTTTCTTCGCACGGACAAGATACCATATGATACCCGCCGCAATAGAGACTAATATTAAAACAACAATAACATTTTTCATAATTAAAATCCTAACTCAAGATTTTATTTTACGCTTTTTACGGAATAATCTGCTTTCATCTTTTTATTGGTGTTCATAATCAAAACAATTACAACAGCTACAATAACCAATACGGCAATAAGACCGCAGATAGCCGCGCCAATGTTTAGCGTTGCGCCTACGATAAGAGTACCGATTGTGTAAACAAGGTATGCTACGGTGTATCCTATACCAAGTTGGAGACCTATACCGCCCCAAAGCCATTTAGCGCTCTTCATTTCAGCGTTCATAGCACCAATAGCGGCAAAGCAAGGAGGTGTATAGAGGTTAAACATCAAGTATGCAAGAGCTGCAACCTTAGTGATTGCCATAATACCTGCAACCTCCGCGCCTGCGCCTTCCATCATAGCAAGTTCTTCTGTGTCAATCAGATTTTCAAGACCAACAAAGCAAACTGCCAGAGTAGCAACAACATTTTCTTTTGCGATAAAACCTGTAATTGCCGCCGCTGCCAACTGCCAAGAGAGAATGCCAACAATCGGAACAAGCAAATAAGCAAAAGGAGAAGCAATAGATGCAAGAATAGAGGAATCTGCACTTTCAGCAACCGCAAAGCTCCAAGTGAAGGTCTGCATAAGCTGTATTGCCATATTACAAAGGAGGATAATAGTAGCTGCTTTTACAATGTAAGCCCAACCACGGCTACACATAGACTTAAAAGCACCCCACAAGGAAGGAGCCTTGTACTCGGGAAGCTCGATAATGAAGAAGGATTTTCTTGCCTTGTAACCGGTAATTGCATTGATAAGCAATGCACCAAGGAAAATAAGGGCAATACCTGCAAAATACATCAAAGCACTAACCCACCAAGCATCCTCAAAGAATGCGCCTGCAAAAAGGGCGATAACGGGAATCTTTGCACCACAAGGCATAAACGGTGCAAGCATAGCAGTCGCTCTGCGCTCACGCTCATTGCGGATGGTACGGCTTGCCATGATACCGGGAACGGCACATCCAACGGTAATAACAAAAGGAATTACCGACTTACCGGAAAGGCCTACTTTCTTGAAGATAGGATCAAGAACAACTGCTGCACGGGACATATATCCGCAATCCTCTAAAAGAGCAATGAGGAAATACATTACCATAACGAG
>JAZNBS010000018.1:0-77384 GCA_045587185.1 Acutalibacteraceae bacterium | reverse complement strand
CGCTTCACCCAAACGATTTTTGGCAAAACTCATAATCTCACCCCCACAACAATTTTATGACATTTTAATTTTACTACCAACCGTAGGCTTTTGCAAGAAAATATTGTTTTGTAACATTTTTCAAGGGCTTATCATCAAGTTTAAATCTTTTATAGTTACAATGTAAATAAAGTTTGCATTTGAGCGTAAGATGTGGTAAAATAATATGAAAATTTATGCGCAAATGGATTTTAATCGATTGGAGGCGCTTTTTGTGGATACGAGACCTATCGGAGTTTTTGATTCTGGCCTTGGCGGTCTTTCGGTCATCAAGGAACTGAATAGGGTACTGCCAAAAGAAAATATAATATATTTCGGGGATACGGGCCGTGTGCCTTACGGAACCAGAAGCGCCGAAACCATCGTGAAATATGCCCGTCAGGATGAGAGGTTTTTGCTTTCTCACGACGTCAAGCTGATAATCGCCGCTTGCGGTACCGTCAGTTCGGTTGCAGGGTTTACGGCAAACGAACTGCCCGTGCCGTTTATCGAGGTTGTAACGCCTGCCGCAAAGGCCGCAGTAACGGCAACCAAAACAAACAATATCGGTGTTCTCGGAACTGCCGCCACCGTTAACAGCAGTTCTTATAAATCTGCAATGCTGAAAATAAAGTCCGACATAAGGGTTACGCAGGTTGCCTGCCCACTGTTTGTTCAGTTGGTTGAAAACGGTTGGATTGACCGTGACGATGAGGTTACGGTTGCCACAGCCAGACGTTACCTCAAACCGCTTATTGAAGAAAATGTTGATACGGTTATACTGGGTTGCACCCATTTCCCCGCCATAAAGGACATTATAGGTGACATTATGGGCGACGGTGTGACACTTATAAATTCGGGCGAGCAGGCCGCTTTGGCCGCCGCCGAATATCTGAAAGGAAACGACCTTTTGGGTGAGGGCGGACGGCGACGATACTTTGTCAGCGACCGTGCCGAGTCCTTTGCCTCAACTGCGGGAATTCTGTTGGGGACCGATATTGAGGAAGATGTCGAAACGGTCAGTCTTGACGAATTCGGAGGGTGATTTTTTAAATGCAGGATGTTCTAATTGAAATAGTCAGCACTCAGCAGATTGACGGTGACGAGGATTCCATTGAACTCACTACGGTTGGCAAGATGAATGTCATTGGCGGAAAGACCTATCTGAAATATGATGACAGCGCAGCCACCGGTGTTGACGGTGTGAGTTGTCTTATCAAGGTAGACCCCAAGGAGAACTCGGTTATGATGCAACGTTCAGGGGTTTTAAATTCCCGAATGTACGTCAAGGAAGGTCAACGTCATATCTGTCATTACGAAACAGGGCAGGGCACTCTTGTCTTGGGCGTTTTCGGTGAAACGGTCAAAGATAGGTTGACCGATAACGGCGGAAGCCTGTTTATGAGTTACACATTAGATATAAACTACGGTATGGTAAGCCGTAACACAGTAAAAATAAATGTAAAACAAGCCTGAAGGGATAGGGAAATATGTCTAAAATAGTTTTTGAAACAAGAGAAGGAATAAAGGGTATCGTTATTGCTGCCGCCAAAAAAGCAATGCTTAACGGCACCTTGCCCGAGGCAGAACTGCCCGATTTTAATGTTGAGGTGCCGAACGACCGCGCACACGGTGACTTTGCTGTAAATGCGGCCCTCGGTTGGGCAAGAGCGTTCCGCTCTAACCCCAGAAAGGTTGCCGAGGCTTTGGTTGAAAACCTTGAGTTCGAGGGGACTTTTATAGAAAAGGCTGAAATTGCAGGTCCCGGATTTATAAATCTCTTTTTGTCTGAAAGTTACTATGCCGCCATTGTTAACGATGTTCTGACTTTGGGTGACAAATACGGTCAGTCCGATATGGGCAAAGGCAAAAAGGTGATGGTTGAGTTCGTTTCGGCCAACCCCACGGGACCTATGCACATCGGTAATGCACGTGGCGGTGCTTTGGGTGACTGTCTTGCCGCAGTATTGGATAAAGCAGGTTATAATGTCACCCGTGAGTTCTATGTAAACGATGCAGGTAACCAGATAGCCAAGTTTGGCGCATCATTGGAGGCACGTTATCTTCAGATTTTTGATAATTCGGTGGAGTTTCCCGAAGACGGTTACCACGGTGCCGATATCACCGAGAGAGCCAATGAGTTTGCAAAAATTCATGGCAATGAGTTTGTGGAAAAGAGTGAGGAAGAACGCCGTGAGGCCTTAGTAAACTATGCTTTGCCGCTTAATATTGAGGGGCTTCGCACCGATCTCGGTACTTACAGAATAAACTATGACGTATGGTTCAAGGAGTCCAGTCTTTATGAGTCGGGCGCTATTAAGGATATTGTAAAAATACTGTCTGACAAAGGTCTTACTTATGAAAAGGACGGCGCTGTTTGGTATAAGGCCACCGATTTCGGCGGTGAGAAAGACGAGGTCCTTATCCGAGCCAACGGAAATCCCACCTATTTTGCAGGAGATATAGCCTACCATTACAACAAGTTTGCAACACGCGGATTTGATAAGGTTATCAACATATGGGGTGCCGACCACCACGGCCACGTTGCACGTTTGAAGGGCGCAATGGACGCTGTCGGTCTTGACGGCAACAAGTTGGATGTTGTTTTAATGCAGTTGGTACGTCTTGTCAGAAACGGTGAGGTTGTAAGGGTTTCCAAGCGTACAGGGAAGTCGATTACACTCAAAACTTTGCTTGACGAGGTTCCGTTGGACGCCGCAAGATTTATCTTCAACTCTAAAGAGTCTAACACTCATCTTGAGTTTGACCTTGATTTGGCTGTTGAGCAGTCAAGCCAAAACCCCGTTTATTACGTCCAATATGCTCATGCACGTATCTGCAGTATTTTGAGAAATTTGGCCGCCGACGGTGTTGCTCCTAAAACCCTCGCTATTGATGAGTTGACCTGCCTTACAACTTCGGAGGAACACGAACTCATCCGTCACATTTCGGAGTTCACAGGTGAGATTGAGTCGTCGGCTTTAGGTTACGATCCTGCAAGAATCACAAGATATGTATTGGACCTCGCAACGCTGTTCCACAAGTTCTATAACGCTTGCCGTGTCAAGGTTGAGGACGAGGCTTTGATGCAGGCAAGAATATCACTTTGCGTTGCCACCAAGACGGTTATTGCCAACGTTTTGAAGATGCTTAAGATCGACGCACCCGAAAGTATGTGATTTAAACCATAAGGCATATTGCAGTTGCTGTTTGGTTTGATTAAGCGATTGTTAAATTTTTGAAAAGTGTAAAGTCGCTTGCAAATGGGTAAATAATCAAAAACAATAGAAACCGCAGTTGGATTTCCAACTGCGGTTTCGTTTTAATACCCCAAATTTTCGTTTACGATAATGATCTTTATTCGGTCAGGTGTTTGTTCGCCCATTGTTATATAATCACGGCAGATACGGTCTTGTGAACGGCACCCACAGGTCATATCTGCCGCATTTCCGTTATCAAGTGTTACGCATCGGCCTGTTCTGGCACAGTAGGTATCCCTGTTCAGACGTTTGGCGTTAAGCGGTGCGGCTATTGTTTTCACCCTTTGTAAAGCTGCGTCAAGGTCTTTTACTATTTTGTTTTTGCCAATTATAACAATGACCTTTTGAGGACCGTAAAGCAAGGCCGCTACACGGTTGCCGTTGCCGTCAACATTGAAAAGTTCACCGTTTTCGGTCACAGCGTTTGACGAGGTGATATAAGCATCGGCCAAAAAGCTTTTACGGAAAATCTCGTGCATTTCGGCAGGAGAACTTGCGGTATAGCGGTCAAGATAATTGTATTTTCCGCTTTTCAATGCATCCAACAGTCCGATTTCTGACAAGGTTACCGAGCCGCCTACCGATACGGTATCGCCGTCGTTCAAAAAGGAAAGTGCCTTTTTCAGCGCATCCTCTTTGGTTTCAACAAAAAAGGCTTCCATATTGTTTTTATTAAAATTTTCTATTGTCAGTTTTATCTGTTCGGTCATAATCATACCAACCTTTTAAACTTTTCAATAATTATACCACACGCTAATCACCAATACAAGTAGTTGCATGTGGTATATTATTTCTTTATTCTTCCTCGTCGGAATCATCAGGCGTATTTTTGTGTAATTCTATCATTGCAAGAATATTTTTCGCGCTTTCTATATCATCGTTAAACTCTCCGTTTTTATTGCAATCGGGAACAGTTTCGAGGAAGATGTTTATATATTTAACGGCATCATCCAAATTTTCTTCCGTGGCGTATAGTGTTCCTAATAAATATATGGTGTAACAATATATAGTTAAGATTTTACGATATTGTTCGCGGCTCAAAGGTTGTTCTTTAGAATTATTCAAAATATCTGCGCATCGGTTTATAATCTGCCCCATATCCATATCAGATATAGGTTTGTCACATCTGAAATCGGTTGTGAGAAGGTTGCGATGCGCTTCCAAAACCTTTATTTCGTTATCAATTGTGTTGCTGTGACGAAATCTCTTTTTGGCAAGATAATATACCTTGGATGAGTATTGATGCAATTCCTCATAGTCTTCATTCTGCTCGGCAATTATCAGAAGATTATTATAAATCGTTTCGAGATACACAAGGCCGTTGAGCGGCTCTCTTGGGTCGTTATAAACCTTATTCCAAATTTCTTCAAAATTCAACCATAATTCCTTGTCAAGCCTGTAGGAAGAATCCATAAAAGAAGCATCGTTTACCGCCGCCATCCAGTATGAAAAAGCTTTTTGGGTGGGGTAAAGTTCAAAGCTCATTTGGGCCAACTGCAAGGTTGTTTGGTTGAGGATTATGGCTTTTTCGGCATCTCCATAGTTATACTCAAAGTTTGAAACGGTACCGCAAGCCTTAGACAGGTCGATTAACGAATCGTTTTCAAGTTTGGCTATATCAATATTGTTGAAAAAATTGATATAGCGGAAAAGGAAGATTCGTATTTTATCAAGCTTGTCACGTTCATCCTCAAAAGTTACGGCCAAATTTGCAGTAATCTCAGGCAATGATGCGGTGGCGGACAAAAATGCGGCAAGGTAGGCTTGCTTTTGTGATTCGGCAACAGAGGAGAGTTCTTTATCGGCCTCGTCAAAAATTTTATCCAACATTTCCATATAGCCGTCAAAATCAAGGCTTCCGTCAGAAAGTTTATTGAAAAATTCACCTAAAACAGAGCGCAGTTCACTGTTCATATTCATATATTCAACGGCTCTGTTATGATATTCTAACGCCTGTTCTTTATCGGGTGATAATGTCAGTGTCAATATGCTCAATTGGTTATATATAAGTCCCACTGATTGACCGATGTTTTTCAGCTGTTCAGGTGATAAACCGCATTCTTCAATATACTCTGCGGCCTTTTCATAAAGAGAGAGGCTGTATATAAATACTTCGTTGGCATCAATGTTTGGGTTTTGCTTTGAATAGAGGTTTAGACGTGCCTGAATGAGCATAATGTAGTTCGTTGCGCCGGTGCCAATAAATATCTCATTATTGGTTTTTTTGAACTCGTTGCGGCAATACATTGCGGCTTCTAGGGAATATCTTTCGGCGTTACGGTCATCACCAAAATTCAGGTAGTAGGTTGCAAGTAAGGTGAGTGTGTTGATAACTTCGTTGACGTATTTGCCGTTTTCGTCGAAATTCTTTTGAATGTAAAGTGAATTTGCGCGCTCAAGCCAATCAAGACTCTTTTTATAGTTGCGAGCAACACCTTTACCTATTTTATACATATCCGAGAGTGTCATCATAGCTTCGGGAAGATCGCTGTTCGCGGCAAGTGTAAGCAATTCTTCAGCTTTTTGGGTGTCAACTTCAACATCAATGCCATTAAGATATGCGAGGCCGATAAGATAGTTGTGATAGGGTGTATCATTCTCGCGGATGGCGAGTTTTTTGAGGTTTTCGAGCAGAGCTTCAGACAATTCATTCGGGTTATGTGCTTTGGTTACATTAGGGAGATTTTCAAATTTTTGGCGAAGCTCATCGTGGTCGGTAGGGATACTTTCAACCGGCAAAATCGGCTTGTTTGCCTTTACTGCCATAGGATATTCGTGCTCGAGAACGTAGTTATGAGGCTCGGTAATATTTGGGGTGACTACAAGTGTAAAAAGTTCGCTTTTGTCCAAAGCATCTTTTATAGCCTCGGTAAAATTTTCACCAGGGGTCAGAAATTCGTCATACCATATTGCGATATCACGGCAAAAATCATTTTCATGTATAAGCCGCATCAGTTCCTGAGCGGCGGCACGGTCCTTTTTGCGGTAACTCAAGAAAATATAAGAATCAAAGGCTGCTTGAATTTTCTCACGCATCTCGTCACCAACCAAGACTGATTTGAGAAAAACCGAGAGTTTTTTATCAAAAGGCAGGGCGGTGCTATCGGGCAGATTTTTGCTCAAAAACTGTGTGTCACCAAAATATTCGGGACGGCTATAGGCTTCAATCAGTGACATATCAGATAAAAGCGGCAGGATGGGAATATTGTGCGTCTTGGCAACTGCAATTTCCTTTTCCATAACTTCTTTCGGCTCGTCAAGTAACAGTTTCGTGACCAGCACCACCACAAGTTGCATTTCGGCAATCTGGCTCAAAAGAGCGTCAGTATCGGTTTCGGTCAGAGATATTTCAGGGTTGCGGTACCACACTGTGCAGGTGATACTTGATTTTTGTGCCGTATCAAAAATATCGTTGAAAGCGTCGTCAAAACAAAGGTCAAAATCATTTGGATGACAGGCAAAATAAATCTTTGACGAGTTTTTTGGATTTATGTTTTGCGGCTTGAAACACAGCATCTGTTGAAAATCGCTCATAATTTCCTCCCGAATAATAACTTGGGTTAAGTAAATTGTATCATACAAAGAAATGCTTTACAAGTGGGGGATAAAAAATCCGCAGTTTTTAAAACTGCGGATTTTCAAAGTTTATGTTTTATTTTGCATAGTCAACAACACGGTTTTCACGTATGAGGTTGACTTTGATTTGTCCCGGATAATCAAGATTGTCCTCAATTTCCTTGACGATATCACGTGCAACCAGAATCATCTGGTCGTCGTTGATGGCTTCGGGTTTGACCATAACTCTAATCTCACGGCCGGCCTGAATAGCAAAGGATGTTTCAACGCCTTTGAAGGAATTGGCGATTTCCTCCAACTTTTCAAGACGCTTGATGTAACTTTCAATATTTTCACGGCGTGCACCGGGACGTGCTGCTGAAATGGCGTCTGCCGCCTGAACAAGGCAAGCGATAACCGTTTTGGCCTCAACATCACCGTGGTGAGCGTGAATTGCGTGAATAACCGCATCGTTTTCCTTATACTTCTTGGCGGTCTCAACACCTAACTGGATGTGAGAGCCTTCCTGCTCGTGGTCAATGGCTTTGCCGATATCGTGCAATAGTCCTGCACGTTTGGCAAGGGTTACATCCTCACCGAGTTCGGCTGCGAGAAGACCGGTGATATAGCAAACCTCAAGAGAATGGTTAAGCACATTCTGACCGTAACTGGTTCTGAAATGCAGACGGCCGAGAAGTTTTACTATCTCGGGGTGCATACTGTGAACACCCGCATCAAGCATTGCTTGCTCACCCTTTTGCTTGATGGTACGGTCGACCTCTGCGCGAGCCTTTTCAACCGTTTCTTCAATACGGGCGGGATGTATTCTTCCGTCAACAATAAGTTTCTCAAGAGCAAGACGTGCAACTTCACGTCTAACAGGGTCAAAACTGGAAACAGTGATGGCTTCGGGTGTGTCATCAATAATAAGGTCAACACCTGTCGCTGTTTCAAGTGCGCGGATATTACGACCCTCACGGCCGATGATACGGCCTTTCATTTCGTCGTTAGGCAACGCTACAACCGAAACGGTTGCTTCGGAAGAATGGTCAGCGGCGCAACGCTGAATTGCCATAGAGATAAGTTCGCGTGCCTTCTGGTCAGACTCTTCTTTAATCTGCTGCTCATACTCGGTAATCTTTAAAGCCTTTTCATGCTGGAGTTCGCCGTCAAGCATATTCAAAAGCTGAGCTTTTGCCTGTTCTGCGGTGAAACCCGAAATTTTCTCAAGCATATCAAACTGGCTTCTTTTCAGTTGTTCGGCCTCGGCAAGGCGTTCTTCAACAACCTTGACTCTTTCAGCCAACTTGTTTTCTTTTACTTCAAGATTTTCAACCTTACGGTCCAAAGATTCTTCTTTCTGTTGGATTCTGTGTTCCTGACGCTGAACCTCGGCTCTGCGCTCACGGAGTTCCTTTTCGGTCTCGGTTCTTGATTTGATGATTTCATCTTTTGCTTCTAAAATTGCTTCTTTTTTCTTGGCCTCGGCATTCTTCATGGCGTCATTAAGAATACGTCTGGCTTCATCTTCTGCAGAACCGATGGCGGATTCTGCGGTGCGGCGGCGGTGTGCGGAGCCAAGCGCGAATGCTATAACGGCGACGACAACTGCGGCAACACCCTCAATGATGTACCACATATTTCGGTACCTCCTTATATATAATAACCGCGTTGAATAGGCCTTTTAACTGGCCTAAGACCGGCCGCGGGTCAGCCGGGGTTATAAAAAGCGTTATCTCAATTCGCCAATATGAAAAAACGCATCTACACATCCTCTTATATTTTATAACTAAATACACCCTATGTCAAGTATATTTTGCGGTTTTCAATCAGTTTCGACACAATATATTTGAATTATTAAAACAAAAAGGAGAACTGAGTTCTCCTCTAAAGCGGTTTACTGCCGTGTTCCTATTTTTTCACCGTATTTTACGTTGGTTTCAAGTTCATTTTTGGTGTTTTCGATAAATTCGTCATCCAACTTAACTCTGTCCTTTTCAAGCAATACAACTACCGTTGAACCGCCAAACTCAAACTTACCTTTTTCGGCACCTTTTTTCGCGTTGCAACCATTTTTGTCATAATTAACAATTCGGCCCACCATCATAGCACCGACCTCAATCTGAACAACTGTGCCGAACTTTTCGGTCTCAATCACCGTATATTCACGCGCGTTTTCTCTGAAAATGGGGTAACGGCGCATAGCAATCGGCTGAACGGTGTGGTATTTGCCTTTGATACTAACAGGGGAAAGGGCCTTGCCGTCAGCACACCAACCGTATCGGTGGTAGTTATCCACTGCAAGGCGGAATATAAGACACTTTCCACCGTTAAAATTTTTTGCCAAATCGGTGTTTTCCATAAGGTCGGCAACAGTATAGTCAACACCCTTTACCGTAAAATAGCGTTCTGGGGCGATATCATATACTGAAAGACGTGCATCGGCAGGGCTCAAGAAAATGTCCTCACCGTCTGCTATGGGTCTTGCACCGTCTTTAAGTCCACGGGTGAAGAAATCGTTAAACGAACGGAATTTTCTCTCCTCATAGTTGCTCATATCAATTTTGTTGGACTTGATAAAGCCTTTGATAAACCAAGAGGATATGCGACGGTCCATAAACCAACCTGCAATGGCTGACACGGGTTTACATATTAACGGTCGAAGCAAAAGCCTCCCAACCGCGGTGTTATACAAAAACCGGAGCGAACCTGCCCCGGTTTTATTGATGCTTTCAGTGGTTCTCATTATCCGAATTTCTTTAAAATAACTAAAATGATAAGTTCAATGATGCCAAGAAGAATAAGGAACATTATTCCTTTGAAGTTCGGCTTTTTGATTTTAAGGCTTTTGACAACAAACAAAACGCCCGTAATCACCAGAGCACCGAGAAAAACGAACTCCATATAACCGTTCAAAGGTTTGATGAAGTTGGCAAGGAAGAAGAACGGGAATATCAAGGATGATGAGGTTACGGGCAAACCTTGATAGTTCTTGCGTTTTTCGGTGGTTTGTTGCTGGCGTTCCTCTTCGGTGACATTGAAGTATGCCAAACGGATGAGTGCAGCCAAAACAAAAAGGCAGAAAACGGGGATGTACAAAGCACTTTTCATTCCCACCGCGTAACCGATAAAGCAGGGCAGAACGCCGAAGCAAACGAGGTCACACAAAGAATCAATCTGTATACCGAAACGTTTTTCCTGTTGGGTACTGGTGGTCCTCATACGGGCAACACGTCCGTCAAAAGCATCACACAGTCCCGAGAACAAAAGGCATATTGAGGCAATACCGGGATGACCTGTCATACAAAACCAAACTCCCGTCACGCCAGAGCAAAGCGAAAGATATGTAAGAATTACGGTATAATTATAAAAACCTAACATAGGGTAACTCCTTAATTTTTTCGATATATCTACAATTCGACAAACTATCACAATGAGTATAACATATATTTCTCAAAAAGAAAAGAGGAAATTTTAACAAACTGTTAAAAATTTAATCGGTAATATTCTTGATTTTTTCGGCATATTAAACTATGATATAATTATAAAAATAACTTTTGCGAATTCGTAACGCGTTGAAAGGAGAGTTTTTATGAATTTGTGTGTATACGGAGCGGCTAGCGACCTTATTGACAAGAGTTTTATTAAAGCGGGTGAAGCATTGGGTGTCGAGATGGCCAAACGCGGAATAAATCTTATTTTCGGCGGTGGCGGCGGCGGACTGATGGGTGCTGTTGCGCGCGGTGTTCACCGTCAGGGCGGTGTCAAGATAACAGGTATTGTTCCCGATTTCTTTACCGAGGACGGAAAGCACGTTGACGGTCTTTTGTTTAATGCCATTGATGAATATATTGAGACCGATACGATGCGAGAGCGCAAAAAGTTACTTGACGAGTTGTCCGATGCATTTATCATCAGTCCCGGTGGTATCGGCACCTATGATGAATTGTTTGAAATGTTGACACTTAAGAATTTGGGTCAGCACAAAAAACCTATGGCGGTGCTTAACACCAATGGATATTATGACAGCTTGATTGCTGTGCTTGATTCAGGAATCAAGGCAGGATTTATCAAGGAAAAGGTTAAGGACCTATTATTTGTGAGCGAGAGTATTGACGAAATACTCGATTATGTTGAGAAAAACGCTTGAAAATAAGAGTATATTGTATTAAAATGTCATTCTGTACGTGGACGAACAATCTTTATACACGTTCAGAATGACTTTTTTGTCAAAATATTTTTACGGGATGTTATTATGGGAATATGGATAGGTCTTGTGGCGTTTTACGGACTTGCAAAAGGCGCCAGAGATGCTTTGAAAAAGAAAGCACTGCAAAAAAGCAGTGTTATGGAAGTACTGTTTTTTCACACGGCACTTGCTTTTTTGATGACAATACCGTTTTCACACGATGTTTTCGGTATGCCACCGTTATACCATTTGTGGATATTTATTAAATCGTTTGTAATTTTTCTGGCGTGGATATTTGCCTTCTCGTCCATCAAAAAAATGCCTGTAAGTTTTTACGGTATTATAGACTCGGCAAGGATGATATTTTCCACAATTCTGGCAATTCTGTTCTTGGGGGAGAGTATGACCTTTTCCAAGGTCGGCGGTCTTTTGTTGGTGCTGGCGGGTATCGTTATTGTGAATTTGGGCCACCGCGACGGTGACGAAAAGATCAAAACAAAATGCATGTGTTTATCCCTTGCAAGTTGTCTTTTAAATGCGGTATCTGGATTTATGGATAAAAAGTTGCTTGCAACGGGTGACATTGATTCGTCACAGTTGCAGTTTTGGTATATGCTTTATATGACGGCACTTTATGGCGCGTACATATTGGAGCGGCGCATACCGTTGAGACTTACGACGCTTAAAACCAATTACTGGATAATCATATTGAGTGTGCTGTTTGTTATAGCCGACCGCGCGTTGTTTATAGCCAATGAAGATGCCGCCAGTCAGGTGACGGTAATGACACTCGTAAAGCAGTCTTCGGTTATCGTAACGGTGCTGACGGGCAAACTTTTCTTCAAGGAAAAACATTTTTTAAAGAGGGTATTGTGCGCGACTATCGTTATTGCAGGCATATGTGTTGCTACGTTGGTAAGATAAAACAATTTTACGTCAGTTGACACAATGAAATTGGTTAACGTTATTAAAATATTTAATTTAAAAGCACAAAGCAAAACCGCTTTGCCGTAGTAAAATACGGTAAGGCGGTTTTTAAGTCTTTGTCATATCAAGAATTTTTAATCTCAGGTGTTTTGCGGTTTTGTAAGATGAAATCGTTGAGATTTCACAAGTCCTGTTCAAAAACCTTTTGTGCAATTCTCACGGCGTCCATTGCATCCTTGCCGTAAAAGTCCGCGCCTATCATATCGGCATAGGTCTTGGTCAAAACCGCGCCGCCAACCATAATTTTGGTTTCGGGCGATGTCTTTCTCAAGAGTTTTATGGTTTCCTCCATTGCTGGGACTGTGGTGGTCATAAGCGCCGACAAAGCCACCATTTTTGCGCCTTTTGATGCGTTTACAACCGTCCGAGGGTCAACATCCCTACCAAGGTCAACAACATAAAAACCGTAATTTTCAAGCAAGACCTTTACAATATTTTTACCGATATCGTGAATGTCGCCCTTAACTGTGGCTATGATTATTTTTTTTGATTCATCGGCTGATGACGGCAGTTTTTCCTTAATCACTGAAAAGGCTGATGACGCGGCATCTGCGGCAATAAGCAACTGCGGCAGATAGGCTTTTTTCTGCTCAAAAGCGGTACCTATTTCGTTCAGGGCGGGAACTATATGCTCGGTAATGAGCGCCATTGGGTCATTCGATTCGAGCATTTTTGACGTTATATCAGCAGAAGAGTCTTTCAAGCCTTTTATAATAGCCGTTTTAAGGTCGATTTCCCGTGTCTCGGCTACGGTTGTTGCAGTATGACTGTCTGACTCGGCAAAAGCAATGAACTCAAGGAAGTTTTCATCCTTTTCAGTCAAAGCCTTAAAAGAGTGATAAACAGTCATCATGCTGTCGGAAAACGGGTTCATAATAGCCGCATCAAGACCTGATTGCAGGCACATAGTGAAGAATACCGAGTTAATTTTATCCCTTTCGGGCAGTCCAAACGAGATATTTGATACCCCAAGGCTTGTGCAAACACCTAATTTTTCTCGAATAAGTTTTACCGAGTCAAGCGTGACGCTTGCACTTTTTGGGTCGCTTGAAACCGTCAGTGTCAGTGGGTCAACGATGATATCTGAACGGTCAATTCCGTATTTTTCGGCTTCTTTTACAATGGTTTCTGCCACCTCTAAACGGCCTTCGGCAGTTTCGGGAATACCGCTTTCACCAATGGTGAGGGCAATTACGCTACCGCCGTATTTTTTGACCAACGGGAATACAGTGCTCATACTGTCATAGGTTCCGTTGACCGAGTTTACAAGCGGTTTTCCGTTGTAAAGACGCATCGAGCGTTCCAAAGCCTCTCGATTGGTGGTGTCTATTTGCAAGGGTGTGTCGGTTATGCTCTGCAGTTCAAATACAATGGTAGACAGGGCTTCGGCCTCGTTGATTTCGGGCAGACCTGCGTTGACATCAAGCACTTGCACACCCAAATCAACCTGACGTATACCCTCGTTTAAGATAAAGTTGTAATCCTTTTGACGCAAGGCTTCTTTAATCTTTTTCTTGCCTGTGGGATTGATTCGTTCACCGATAAGCACAGGTGTTTTGCCAAACTCAACGGTGTGGGTATAAGAAGAGATAACAGTACGTTTTTGGACTGTGCGGTCAGGGTATGGAATAGCATTGGTGCTGTCAAAAAGTGCCTTTATGTGGTCGGGGGTTGTTCCGCAGCAACCGCCGAGTATAGTGCCACCGACACGTGCAATCTCGGCCATTATCTCACCGAAACGTTGAGGGTCAATGTCAAAAACGGTCTTTCCGTCGACAACTTTCGGAAGACCTGCATTGGGTTTCACGATAATGGGCAGTCTGGACAGTCCGGCATATTTTTTAACAACGGGCAACATCTTATCGGGTCCAAAGGAGCAGTTCATACCAATGGCATCAACCCCCAAAGAGCCAAGTGTTGTGATAACGGTATCGGCATCGGCACCTGTCATCAGTTTGCCGTCCTCACCGAATGCGTTGCTTACAAAAACGGGCAGGTCACAGTTCTCTTTAGCCGCAATAACTGCCGCTTTGGTCTCATAGAGGTCGTTCATTGTTTCGACCATTATGAGGTCGGCGCCGCACTTTACTGCAAGACGTATGTTTTTTGCAAAAACTTCAACAGCATCTTCAAAAGAAAGGTCGCCCAACGGTTTTAAAAGTCGGCCTGTGGGTCCCAAGTCAAACGCAATAAACTTATCCTCAAAACCATCTTTAGCCCTTTTTGCACAGTCAAAAGCGGCTGTGATATATTCGTGGAAATTTTCCTGTTTCAGGCAGTTGACCGAGAAGGTGTTGGTGCAAAAAATATCCGACCCCGCCGAAAGATACTCTCGGTGAAGTCTTACAATTTCATCGGGGTGTGTGATGTTCCATTCCTCGGTGCCCTCGCCCGATCGCAGACCTCTCTTCTGCAACATCGTACCCGTGCCACCGTCAAGATATAGACGTTTGGTTTTTATAAGTTCTTTTAAGTTCATTCTTTAACACCTGCAATAAAAGTTACGGATTTTAAAGGTATCATAAGTCCCGATTCGGTAAGACTTATGTCACAGTCGTCCAAAAAATTTAGCAACGGTGCCTGAAGATTCAAACAAAGGTCACCGTAGCCTGGACTGAATCGGCGGGTGGTTTTTTGTGGCAAAAGGTTTTGCACATAATCGCAAAGCGACTCGCAAAGGGTGGAAGCAACGGCATCGGCAACAAAATGCTCGGCGGTCGACACCACCGAGTATTTACGCAACATTCGGTCAACATCGTGCCCCAGTGTGACGGCAACGACATATGCTGAACTACACCCGTCTAAAACCCTTGAAAGACCGACACTTTTAATCTCGCCAAAGGCTAAACTCACGGTATCACCATTCACACTTACACCCGTCTTTTTAAAGGAATAATCGCATTTGGCAACCGAGCGTATATCTTGCTCACAACCGCCTGACAGCGACAGCACCGTGTTAATATCGGTGCACATCATACGGGCAATCAGTTCGTCTTGGTCCAGTTTTAATATTTCACTGCCTACACGCGTCATTTTATAATACCGCTTATGTTATTCTTGATTTTTTGGGCAATTTCAGGCTTGTTCATGGAGTAAACGTGCACTGCCTTGACACCGTTGGCAAAAAGGTCAATTATCTGCTCGGTGGCATAGGCAATACCTGCCTGAGTCATGGCCTCAGGGTCATCACCAAAACGGTCAACAATTCTCACAAAGCGCTGTGGCAAGGCAGAACCTGAAATTCGGCAGATACGCTTGATGGATTTGGGGTTGGTCACCGGCATAATACCTGCCACAACAGGCACAGTGACACCTGCGTTATTCAACCGATAGAGAAAATTATAGTAAACGTTATTGTCAAAGAACATCTGAGTGGTCAAAAATTCACAACCTGCTTCAACCTTTTTGCGCAGATTGTCAATATCGGTAATACTGGATTCACTTTCGGGGTGTGATTCGGGATAACACGCACCGCCGATACAAAAACCACCAAAAGCCTTGATGTCTTTAATCAGTTCACTGGCGTAGTGATAATCGGTCTTAACCTGTTCTGAATCTTCGGGAATATCTCCCCGTAAAGCCAAAATATTCTCAATGCCGTGTTGACTCAACTGCGTAAGTTTTTGATGTATCTCATCCTTAGAGGAGGTCACACAACTTAAGTGTGCCAAAGCGGGGACACCTAGATTTTTGAGATTTTCGGCAATTTTTAAAGTATAGTCCGAAGTTCCGCCTCCTGCACCGTAGGTGACGCTCATATAAGAGGGTTTAAGTTCGGCAATTTTTTCGGTTGCGGTCTTAACGCTGTCAAAAACATCCGAGGTCTTGGGCGGAAACACCTCAAATGAAAGGCATAATTTTTCAGAATTGATAACATCGGTTATTCTCATAATTTATTCCTTTTGAAATTGAAATTCTGTACGGTCTTTTACAAGCCGTTAAACTTTTTTGCGTTTGAAAAACTTTACGAAAAACCGTTTGGTTTTTAGCATAATACCGCGAAAGGGCACCGACCAACGCCACAAAAAGGCATACATTCGGTAACACGGTTGGACACAAGAATAGGTTTTACCTTTGTGCGTGAACTCTTTAACAACGCATAAAACGTTTTCTTTGGGCACATCCCGTTCAATTTCGGTCTGATGGTCACCGATAATGTCATATGTAGATTTATGCACCCTGACTATTCGGTGCAGAACATATTGACCGTTCTCACGGCGGTACAAGGGAATGTCACCTTTTTTTAAAGATTTTGGGTCACACTTTGTCAGCGTTACCGTGCTTTTCAGATGTGTCAACATAGGACGCATACTGTTCCCGGTGACAAGAATGTTTACGTCAACACCCTCGTCAATCAGACCCAAAAGCAACGGTGACATTTCCTCCATAGAAACACACTTAGGTTGGGGTTTCATTGCAAAAGGTCTGCCTTTTTAAGTAGTTCTATAAACTCGTCAACATCGGCTTTTGCAGTTGCTTGGTCAACGTCATATTCCGTGAGCATTGCATCGAGTATCTGCTCAAGCGTGGTTTCGTTTTCGAGTTGTTTCCACAAAAATGCGCCCGATTCATTAAGCGTTATGACTGAACGGAAAGAAACGGTGTTTGAACCGACAGGTACAACAACGTTGGCACCGGCAATGTTTTTCAACATGAAACCTTCTTTAATTTTCATAAAGTTCATCCTTTGTGTTATAGGTTATTTTTTATTTGGGACAGTGCTTACTGACGATTCAAGTTTTGAATTGTCAACCACCGTCATACCGTATATCCACTCGTGGAAGAAATCCTGCGCTGCGTAAAGGTCGTATTTATAAACCCAAAGACCGTTGGTATCAGGGAAAATACCTCTTTCGGCATCAATTATACCGCCAGGTACGGTGGTGCTGTTCAGTTTCAGAGAGTTATCGGTTGCCAAGGGTACATAACTTAATATTTCATCATAACTGAGAGAAGTTTCAACCAAAGAGAGGATGGAGCGAAGCAGTTGGGGATATTCCGTCACAGGTTTTGAAAGTATTTTCTTGAACATTGCAAACACCACTTCCTGATGACGTTCTGCTCTTGAAAATTCGCCGTCAATCTTTCTTATGCGTGAGTAAACAACGGCCTGTGTTCCGTTAAGATGAACTAATCCGGTTTCAGTTATTTTCTTTTCGGTTTTCGGCAAGCAAGTGTTGACATAGTCGCGCTCTTTTTTTGTTAATTCAACCTCAATACCGCCTATTTTATCAATCACGCCCGAAAGTTGGCTGACACTGACCGTGACATAGTCGGCAATATCAAGGCCGAATTGACGGTTAAGTGTTTTGACTGCAAGCAAAGCACCGCCTATCATATAGGCAGAGTTTATTTTGCGATGACGTTCTACTCCGCTTACCTCAACAGGCACCCAACTGTCACGCAGTACCGATGTGAGTTTCACGGTCTTTTGCGTTTTATTGATTGACATAACAATAATCGCATCCGAACGGCCTTTGAGGGTTTCGTTTTTGCCTTCGGCAACCTCGCTTAGGTTGTCAATGCCGAATAGGGCAATGTTTACAACATCATCAGTTGGAAGTTGGTCGATTATTTCAGTATTGATACCGAGATTTTGATGGTCGTTTTTATCGGGGAAGTAGGCACTCTTACCCATATCCTGGAACACATATATAAGCGCTCCCAGAACACCGGTTGCGAGTAAACTCAAAACTAAAACGATACTTGTTACCACATTGAATATAACCAACGCCTTAACAGGGCGCTTTTTGACATTTTCACTATCGTTTGGCAAAGTATTTGCATCTGATTCGGGTGTCTGTACCTCAACATCCTCAAGAGGACTGTTGATATTGTTATTTTGTTGTTCGTTCATATATCACAGACCTCCTTTGGAAAATCAAGTAACCGCAATGTTAAGACTCAATCCCGTATATCCACTTATAGATATATTTCTTAGCCTCTTCAAGGTCATATTTCCAGACCCAACCGCCGTTGGTGTCGGCAAAAATACCGCCACGTGCCACAACTTCATTACCTGGGACCGCAGTGCTCTGAATGTGCAGGTCGGAAACGGCAAGCATTGGTGCGTATCCCAAAATTTCATCAAAGGTCATAGAAGTCTCCACATTAGAGAGAACCTTTTTCAAAAGTTCGGGATAATCGGTCTTGGGAATGGTTTTAGCCTTTTCAAAAAGTGCGCTTATAACTTTCTGCTGACGTTTTACACGAACTTCTTCGCTGTCGTTACGGATACGGGCATAGCACATAGCCTGTCCTCCGTCAAGATGGACAAGACCAGATTGAGTAACCGTTTTGACATTAAAACCCTCAAGACTGCCGAAATGGTTAATCTTTTTGCGTTCCCATTCGGTTATCACGATATCAACACCGCCCACAATATCGATAACATTCCACAACTGACGCAGGCTTACCGAAACATAGTCGGATATATTTAGCCCAAAGTTGGTGTTGAGGGTGTGAATGGCTCTTTGTGCGCCGCCAAGACTGTAAGCGGCGTTAATCTTGTTATAGGTGGTTTTACCCTTGTTGTTGGTGATGGGCACCCAACTGTCACGAAGAACAGAGGTCAGTTTTATCGTGTTATCAATAGTGTTGATTGACACGATAATAGTTGTGTCCGAACGGCCTGTAAGGGCTTTTTCGCGGTCGGTGGTATCTTTGGTTCTTGAATCAAGTCCAAAAAGTGCAATATTAACAATGCCTGATGGCAATTTTTGAGCAACCTCCGAACTTATTCCAAGGTCATCGTGGTCATCTGAAATGTGACCCTGTTTCATATCACCCAAAAGATAAGCAACGGCACCCAAAGCACCCGTGAACAGAAGGCTTACTGCGAGCACTATTGATATCAGAGAATTTATCAGTATCAACTGCTTTTTGGCTTTTCGGTAAGCAGATTTTTTTCGTTTTTGTTCCATTATATCACCTTCAACATCCTAATGCAGTTCTGAAATTATTTTTACAAGACATCGTTTTGTAAATGGCGGCTTACTGTCATTATATTGCGATAAACTTCGCCAACATATTCACCGTATTGCTGACCTGCGGTAATCCTTACACGATCAAGAATTTCCTGCTCGCGTTCGGGGTGGTAAACAGGCAGGTTTTCGGCTTTTTTTATCTTCGCGACCTCAAGGGAACATTCCATTCTTTTTTTGAGTAACTCAATGAGTTCGCGGTCAATTTGGTCTATCTTTACCCTTATTTCATCAAGGCTCATAAGGGTTTCACCTCCCAAAGCAGGTCAAGGAGTGCTATTGACACTGCGGCCTCAATGGCGGGTAACGCTCTTGGGACGATGCAGGGGTCGTGCCGCCCCTCAACTGTAAGTTTATCATTTTGCTTTGTGCTGAGATTTACGGTATCCTGTTCAAGCGAAACCGACGGGGTGGGTTTTATTGCACAACGGATGATAAGTGGCATACCGTTGGATATTCCGCCTGTGATACCTCCGCAATTATTGGTTCTGCATTTTACGGCATCACCGTCAAAATACATCTGGTCATTGGCTTCAGAGCCCAAAGCCGAGCAATAACCAAATCCAAGACCAAATTCAATACCTTTGACGGCAGGAACGGTAAAAACTGCTTGGGAAATCATGTTTTCAATACCTCTTGCAGTAGGGGAGCCGATGCCCACGGGAAGCCCTGTAACGGCAATTTCGACCTCACCGCCGATACTGTCACCTTTTTTGCGGGCTTCGGCAATTTGTGATTCCATTTCGGTCTTGGCATCTTCCGATATAACCGAAAAATACTGTGTATTGAGTTTGTTCAGAAGTTTGGCATCAATGTTCACGGGGTCAAACGGTTGGTCGGCAACATTCCCGATAAACGAAACGTGACCGCCCACGGTTATGTTGTGTGACGCTAAAATCTGGCGTGCGACTGCGCCTGCAACGGTCAAAGGTGCGGTTAGCCGACCCGAAAAGTTTCCGCCGCCGCGTATATCGTTATATCCTGAAAAACGAACACTTGCCGCATAATCGGCGTGTGACGGCCTTGGACGGACGGCAATATTTTCATAATTTTGCGAACGTTGGTCGGCGTTGCGGATGATAAAAGCCAATGGAGCGCCTGTCGTCACACTGTCAAGCAGTCCCGACAAAAACTCGGGGGTATCGGTTTCTTTCCTTGGGGTGGCCGAAGCACATTGACCCGGTGCACGTCGGGCAACCTGTTCTAAGATGCCCTCCATATTGAGTTTATATCCCGCAGGAGGCGCATCAATGACGGCTCCGATAGCGGGGCCGTGACTCTCACCGAAAATGGTGGTTTTGAATTTACTGCCTATCGCAGATGACATTACATTCGCCTCCAAGTGAAGAAAAGTCTTCAAAAAAGTCTGGGTAGGATTTTCTGATGGCTTCACAGCCATCAATAACGGTGGGTGCTTGGCAATTTGCTGCCATAACGCTGAAAGCCATTACAATGCGGTGGTCATTGGCCGAAGTTATGTTGGTTCCTTTTGGAGTGCCGCCCGTGATAATCAGTCCGTCATCGGTTTCTTTGACATCAATACCGAAGGCTTTCAGTCTGACGGCTGTTTCAAAAAGGCGGTCACTTTCTTTAATGCGAAGCCGTTGCGCGTTTTTTATGTCCGTTACACCTTCAGCAAACGCCGCGGTCACGGCAATCACAGGCACAAGGTCAGGTATCTGAGAAGCATCGACGGTGATGCCGTGGAGTTTGCTCTTTTTAACCTTTACACTGTTGTCCCCTACCGAAACATCAGCGCCGAATTGTTTTAATATTCTAACAATCTCCCTGTCACCTTGCAGAGAGTTGATATTAAGACCGTTAACGGTAACCTCGCCGCAAACAGCACCCATGCAAAGGTGGAACGCGGCTTGTGACCAATCACCCTCAACAGTGCGGTCACAAGCAGTAAGAAACGGTTTGCCTTTTATGGAAAAACAATTCTCCGACACAAAAATGTCGGCACCGAAAATCTTTAGTTCGTTAACCGTCATCATAACATAGTCCTCTGATTCCAACGGGGTTGTCAGCACAATCTCGCTGTCACCCTCAGTCACCGAGAGTGCCATTAAAAGCCCGCTTATATACTGTGAACTTACATTGCCCGCAATCTCAAAACGGCCTGCCTTAAGTTTGCCGTTGACGGTCATTGGCAAACTGTTTGAGGAGCAATTCACACCATGTTTGCGTAAGGCGTCGGCAATTATATCAAAAGGGCGTTGGGGTAACCGCCCCCGACCGTCAAAAACAATGTTTTCAGCGCACTTGGCGGTAGCAACGGGAATCATAAACCTTGCGGTTGAGCCCGATTCACCACAGTTGATAAAAAGGTCACGGTTTGAAGGTTTCAACGGAGATACCGTAACGGTTTTTCCATTAAGGCACATATCGGCGCCCAAGGCTCTGAGTGCTTCAACGGTGGCGATAATATCGTCTGACTCACCGCAGTTGTAAACAGTAACAGGTCGGTCACACAGCGCGGCGCAGATAAGACTGCGGTGCCCAAAAGATTTTGACGGAGGTGCCGTGACTGTTCCCGATATATTGGAAAGGGAGATAACTGCTTTCATCATTCATCACCCAAATAGTTTATAAGATTGTTGCAAGGCAGGGTCTTGACTGCGCAGACGCCGATACTTTTTGGGATGACTATTTTTATGTCACTGCCTCGGCGCTTTTTGTCATTAAACGCACCGTCACACAACTTTTTCATATCAATGGCGGTGGTGGCGGGCAGATTGTATTTATGTAAAGCCGTTGTTATAAGTTTAGCAACTCCTTTATCACAATCCCCGTTTTTCTCAGCCGCCAAGGCCATAATAACCATACCGATACCCACAGCCTCACCGTGGGTAATATCTTTGAAGTTATAGTATTTTTCAATCGAATGACCGATGGTATGGCCGAAATTAAGCAGAATTCGGTCACCGTTTTCAAAAAAGTCATTCTCGACAATGTCACGTTTTATTGAAACGCACTCTTTTATGAGGTCGATAATAAAAGAGTGAGCGTCCTCGTTCACAATGCGGTCGAACAAAGATTTTGATTTTATCACGCCGTATTTTATTGCTTCGGCAAGCCCGTCACTGAAGAATTTTTGTGGCAGAGTATTTAAACACTCTGGGTCAATTAGGACTGCTTTGGGCGAGTGAAATGCCCCTGCTAGATTTTTACCATACACAAGGTCGCACCCCGTCTTACCGCCGACCGAGGAATCAATCTGGGATAAAAGAGTGGTAGGAATACCGATATAGTCAATACCTCGTTGGTACACTGCTGCGGCAAAACCTGTAAGGTCACCCACAACACCGCCGCCTAAGGCAACGGCAAAGTCAGTTCTTGTCAGTCCTGCTGAAGCAAAGGCACCCAACATATCCTCGACGGTGCGCAAGGTCTTGCTTTCCTCACCTGCCAAAAAGGTGTGGCTTTTCACGGTAAAACCCGCGTTCTTTAAGGATTCAACAACTATGTCAAGATAAAGAGGTTCAACATTGCTGTCGGTCACAACAAGGCAGTTCTGACCTCGGACAACGGGTCTGATAAGTTCTCCGCATTGGTGTACAATACCGTTTTTTATAAGAATGTCATATTTTTGAGGTTTTTGCACCGATATTTTAAAAGTTGACATAATAGTCATCTCCTGTTTGAAACAAAATCGCATATTGAGTGGGTTGTGCTGTTTTTGAGAACACCTGTCATACGGACAGTCTCTTTTCAAGAATTTTATTTTAATATTTTACTACAAAAACCGCTCAATGTCAAGGTTTTGAGCGGTTCTTAATATAAAGTTCAATAATTTGTTCGGCTACATTTTCGGGAGTGTTTTCTGCGTTGACAACAAAGTGTGCCACTGCGGTGTACAAGGGCTTTCTTTCGGACATTAGCGTGGTAATGGCTTTTGCTTTGTCATTACGCATAAGCAAAGGTCTTGAAATGTCATTTTCAAGACGTTTCAGCACCGTTTCAGGTGTGATTTCAAGAAAGAAAACAACACCCGTTTTGCGAAGATTTTCGGCGTTTTCAGGGTTTAAAACAGCACCGCCACCCGTGGCAATAACCAAGCCGTCTTTCGATGACAGTTCCTTTATAACAGTTTTTTCAAGTTTGCGGAAATAATCCTCGCCATTATCGGCAAAAATTTGGCTTATTGCGGCACCCTCACGTTGCTCAATCACACAATCACTGTCGCAAAAGGTATAGCCCAGTTTCTCTGCCAAAAGCCTTCCGACGGTCGATTTTCCGCATCCCATAAAGCCAGCAAGAACAAGATTATTTCTCATTAAATATTCTCTCCATTTCGCAATTTGCCGCAACGATTATCTTTTCAATATCGGCAGTTTCAAATCTTGCGCCGTACCAGAATTCGTGGGCTTTTACGGCTTGCCACACAAGCATTGCCATACCGCCGACCGTCTTTATTCCCAATTTTTCAGCGGTCTTTAAAAGCAATGTTTTTTCAGGATTGTAGACTGCGTCAAAAACGGCCTTACATCCTCTTAATTGGCTTGCTGTTATGGGCATAAAATCTGTGTTGGGATACATTCCTACGGGTGTTGCGTTTATAACAATGTCAAATTCACCGTTCACTTCGTTCAAGGTGCAGACCGATACTTTACCGCCGGTGGATTCAAGCCATTTTTTAAGGCTTTCTGCCTTGAAAACGCCGTCAGGTCGTACGGCTATTGTAATTTCACAACCTTGGTCACAGGCCTCACGGGCAAGTGTTCTTGCCGCGCCGCCTGAACCCAACACAAGCACCTTGCCTTTTAACTCAACCTTGCTTGTTTCAAGCGCTTTGACAAAACCGAAAGCGTCGGTACTGCAACCGAATGTCTTGCCGTCGCGGTTTACAACACAGTTGACGGCGTTGTACTTTGATGCGGATGAATCAATTTCGTCAATCAGAGGTATAATTGTCTCTTTATGAGGAATGGTTATATTGAAACCGTCAAGTTTTTTCAGTGTGGCACTAAACTCATCTGAAAGTTTTTCGGGGGTAATGTCAAAAACAAGGTAATCAACGTTTTTTTCTTGTAAGTTAAAGAGATTCAAATGAATAAACGGTGACATTGTGTGGCCTATCGGATGTCCAACCACGGCGAATTTCGGTTTCATTAAACCACCTCAGTGCAATTTTTTGAAAATTTCTATTGACAAAACGTCGTTATCAACATATTATAATTAAGCAGTAGCAAAAATCAAGCGTGACTTTTGCAACAAACGTAAATTATGTTATAAATTATAGCACAGATTCGAAGTTTAGTCTATAATTACTTTTACAGGAGGAAACAATAATGGTTTTTGAAAAAATCAGAGCAATTCTTTGCGAGCAACTTGACATTGAGGAAAGCGCGGTTACTATGGAGTCCAACATTGCTGAGGATCTCGGTGCAGACAGCCTTGATGTCGTTGACCTTATTATGTCTATCGAAGACGAGTTTAACATTGAGGTCCCCGACGACCAGATTGAGAACATCAAGACTGTTGGAGATGTTGTCAACTATATCGAGAGTGCCAAATAATTTAATTATAGCAGTGCAAAACCGCGCAGCGAATTTCGATTCGTTGCGCTGTCTTTGTTTTAACGGTACCAAAATTTCGCATTTGTTTACAAATTATTGTTGAAATTTGTCTTTAAATAAAATATAATATAAATTGAGTTTTAGTATACTTAGAAAATGGTGAGTAGATTGGCAAAGGAAAAGTTAGTTAAAGAGATAACGTCGATGGAGGACGATTTTGCGCAATGGTATACCGATGTTTGCATAAAATCCGAACTTATTGATTACACAAGCGTTAAGGGATGTATGGTTATCAGACCTTACGGTTATGCTATCTGGGAAAACATTCAGCGCATCTTGGACGGTATGTTCAAAGAAACAGGACATGAGAATGTCTGTATGCCCATGTTTATTCCCGAAAGTCTTCTGCAAAAAGAAAAGGACCATGTTGAGGGTTTTGCTCCCGAGGTTGCTTGGGTAACCCACGGTGGCAGTGAAAAGTTGGAAGAGCGTCTTTGCGTACGTCCCACTTCTGAGACACTTTTCTGCGACCACTACAAGAACATAATTCATTCCTGGCGCGACCTGCCCAAACTTTATAATCAGTGGGTATCGGTAGTCCGTTGGGAAAAAACCACACGTCCTTTCTTGCGTTCAAGGGAGTTTTTGTGGCAAGAGGGTCATACCATCCACGCCACTGCAGAGGAGGCTCAGGCTGAAACCGTCAAGATGCTTGACGTTTATGCCGAGTTCTGTGAAAAGTATCTCTGTATTCCAGTTGTAAAGGGCATCAAGACCGAAAAAGAGCGCTTTGCAGGTGCTGTTGAGACTTATACTATCGAAGCTCTTATGCATGACGGTAAGGCTTTGCAGAGCGGTACATCACACTTTTTTGGTGACGGTTTTGCTAAGGCGTTCGGTATCACCTATACCGATAAGGATAACAAACTTGCAACCCCCCATCAGACATCATGGGGTATGACAACCCGTCTTATAGGCGCGGTTATTATGACCCACGGTGATGATAACGGACTTATTCTGCCTCCCGCAGTAGCACCCAAGCAAGTTATGGTAGTCCCCATTGCTCAGCACAAAGAGGGTGTTATCGATAAGGCGACTGAGGTATATGAGGGTCTTCGCAAGAAGTTCAGAACAGGCATTGATGCCAGCGAACAGTCTCCGGGTTGGAAGTTCGCGGAGTATGAGATGAAGGGTGTTCCTGTGCGACTTGAACTCGGACCCAGGGATATTGAAAACAATCAATGCGTGCTTGTCCGCCGTGATACCGCAGAAAAGATGTTCGTATCCCTTGACGGTATTGAGGAAACAATAGAAAAGTTGCTTGAGGATATTTCGGCTTCTATGTTCCAAAAGGCACTTGAGCGTCGCGAGAATATGACCTATACCGCCGAAAACCTTGACGAAATGAAAGAGATTGCAGACAACAAACCTGGCTTTATCAAGGCACTGTGGTGTATGGACCGCGAGTGTGAGGACAGGTTGAAAGAGGTTGCAGGTGTAACTTCACGTTGTATGCCTTTAGGTCAGCAGGAGGGTATTGACGGCAAGTGTGCCTGTTGCGGTAAGCCTGCTAAAAAATTGGTCTACTGGGGTAAGGCATATTGATATATTCCATTCTAAAGGATATGAGATTAATGAACAAAAGATTGACAGCAATTATTGCGGTTATACTTTGTATGGCTTTGTCGGTGATGTTTGGAATGACTGTTACCGCAACCGAGACTGACGGACAGTCATCAACAACCTCGGTATCTTCTGAACAGACAGTTGATACATCGAGCACCGAGTCAACAGGAACTGAAACCTCAAGCGAATCGGATGTTTCATCAGATGCGCAGAGTGAGGTAAGTTCGGGCGAATCAACCTCATCCGAAGCAACCGATTCGGGTGACGGCTCATCCAACACCGATACAAATTCAACCAGTGGTTCAACCTCGAGCGAAACGACATCTTCAAAGGTCAACAAACCTATTTACAGTGGCGGAGGCGCCGACGGCAACAAGTTTGTTGAGCAAGATTTTTCCTCGGGAACATCAAGCACCACATCGTCCACAGTTTCTACCACATCTTCTTCGGTGACAGTGTCTGACGAGCCTATCGGCGACGAGTATGTTGACGACCCCGAGGGTGACGAGAATCATTATCAAAGCAAAGCCACAACCGTTGCTGGGGACATTTACAAGATAATCTGGATTCCTGCTTTGATTTCTGTTTTGTGCATTGCAGCGCTTGTTACCGTTAATGTGATGTTCAAAAAGAAATACCCCAAGACTTCAAAGAGCGGTTCGGACAACGGTCCACGCCGTCGTAATACAAAATAAAACAAAACCGTTTGGAGCAATGAATGAACTACTCCAAACGGTTTATTTTATTTTGCGTTTCTGCCCTCAATAACATCGTCCGAGATGCTTTTAAACAGCGCACTTTGAAAATCCTCACTGTAAAAGAAAAGATTTTGGAAATTTTCAAGCACCATTTCACTGCCTTCGTTGAATTTTGAGTCATCCATACGAACGGTGAGTTTTTTTATATTGGGAAACTTTATAGCATGATTGACCTCATACTGTGTCCAATCAGATTTGGTCGAGTTTTCAGAAGAAAATAAAAGATATTGTGAACAACCTTTGATTTTAAGCGCAAGGGTGGTTAGCCAGTTGTCACCTCCAACGATACCTTTATCATACCAAATACGGCAACCGTTTCGGCTTAAATATTTCAGAACGGGAACCACCTTTTCGGTGTCGGCACGGGCATAACTTACAAAAATATAAGGTTTGTTTCCAAGGTATGGCAGAGGAATGTTTTCCTGTTCAAGTTCTTTGTGCTTTTTGATTATATGGTCATACTGAGTAACCAACGAGTCATAACCGAAAACGGTGCTGTTGCCGCTGAATATAACGATTTCGTCGAACAATTCACGTTCCTCAAGGAACATTTCCTTGAGTGTTTTACCCATAGCCAGACGTTCACTTTTTTCCGCATCGGGGGCGTTTATTGCGCTAGTAAGTTGTTCAAGTGCTTTGTCTTCAATATAATTGAAAATGGTAGCAACATGATTGCCGTAAGCATTTTTAATTTCCCTCAGAAAAGAGAGTTCGCCCGAGGAAAATGACAAATAGGCATCTTTTTTTCCGGTTACGGCATCTTCAATTTGTGCTGAAGTGAAACCCACGATTCTACCGTGATTTTCATACACATAATCACAGTTGCGCACCTGAACTTCACTGATCGCACGGTTAAGACGGCCGTCACTGGGTTGTACCTTTACATTGGCCGTTTCATAGGTGATTTTATCAACACCGTCAATATTAAGTTGACTGAAATAAGAACGTACAAATCGCGTGACCTCGGTTGTCAATCCGTATAAAACATATAACATTTTTAATTCCCGCCTTATTGGTCATATTTTAGCATATACCGCTTGATTTTGACCGACAGCGCAGTCGTTGCAGCATAGTCGGAAAGAAAGTTTGGCAAAACAGGACTTTCTCTTACATTATATATATAGGAAAACGCAAAGTCAATACGCATACAGATTTTATTGAAAAACATCATAAAAAGCGAAAAAACAGAACAAAAACATTGTAAAAATGCGCAACTTTTAAAAATATTGCAAAAAATATCAAATTTGTGAAAAAAATGCTTGCAATTTTAAGGGTGTTATGGTAAACTATCAAGGCATGTGATGTGCAGATATGCGTTGATGCGGGAGGTGGCCAACCTCTGAGTTGGGAAATTTCCGCGGAGTATGTCCGATTTTAAACCGGGCGACAAGAAACTTGCGTGCTTTGTAACGACAAAGCAAGACGCCGTTTGTCGGCCCCGGATTGAGAGCAAAGATTTGCTTCGATCCGGATTTTATATTGGACAGGGATGAAACACCCGGCACAATGTAAACATTGCAGACAAGTGCGGCGTTGCCCGCCAAATTTAACAAGGAGGCGAAAGTCACAATGGCAGTCAAGGAGAAAATCAGAATCAGACTGAAGAGCTACGACCACGCTCTCATCGATCAGGCTTCGGAAAAGATCATCGAAACCGCAAAGCGCACCGGCGCTCGTGTTTCAGGTCCCGTACCGCTCCCGACCGAGAAAGAGGTTGTAACCATTCTTCGCGCAGTCCACAAGTACAAGGACAGCCGTGAGCAGTTTGAAAGCAGAACCCACAAAAGGCTTATCGACGTTCTCAGACCTTCCAACAAAACTGTTGAGGCTCTGATGGGTCTTGAGCTCCCCGCCGGCGTTGAGATTGAGATTAAACTCTAATCTTTAGCGCAAGCAGGTCATGTTGGCAGAAATGTCAACCAATAACCAAAAATGGAGGAAATAAAGATGCAAAAAGGTATCGTAGGCAAGAAGCTTGGTATGACCCAGCTTTTTGACGCAAACGGTAACGTCGTTCCCGTAACGGTCATCGAGGCAGGCCCCTGTGCCATCAGCCAGAAGAAGACCGCTGAAAACGACGGTTATGAGGCAGTTCAGGTTGGCTTCGGCGATCTGAAGGCTCACAAGGTCAACAAGCCCATGAAGGGACACTTCGCAAAGGGCGACGTTGCACCTAAGAAAGTTCTCCGTGAGTTCAGGTTTGATGATTGTTCCGCTTACAATGTAGGTGACATCATTAAGGCAGATGTTTTTGCAGAGGGCGACAAGGTTGACGTAAGAGGCACCAGCAAAGGTAAGGGCTACGCAGGCGTTATTAAGCGCTGGAACTTCGCGAGACTCAAAGAGACTCATGGTACCGGCCCTGTTCACCGTCACGGCGGTTCCCTTGGTGTTATCGACCCCGCTAGAATCTTCAAAGGAAAGAAGATGGCAGGTCACCTCGGTGCTGAGCGTGTAACCGTTCAGAATCTTGAAGTTGTCAAGATCGATGCAGAGAACAACATTATCGCAGTTAAGGGCGCCGTTCCCGGCCCCAAGGGCTCGATCGTAGTTGTTTTCGACAGCGTTAAAGCTTAAGGAAGGAGTGAAGGAAAATGCCTATTGTTGCAGTTAAGGATATGGCCGGTAAGAAGGTTGCCGACATCGAATTGAGCGCAGCTGTTTTCGGTGTAGAGCCTAACGAGGCCGTTATGCACATGGCTGTTGTGAACTTTCTCGCTAATCAGCGTCAGGGCACACAGTCGACATTGACCCGCTCCGAAGTTTCCGGCGGCGGTAAGAAACCCTGGAGACAGAAGGGTACAGGCCATGCAAGACAGGGTTCTACCCGCGCTCCTCAGTGGAGACATGGTGGTATCGCTCTTGGTCCCAAGCCCAGAGATTACTACTACACCATCAACAAGAAGGAAAGACAGCTTGCATTGAAGTCTGCTCTTTCGGATAAGGTTCTCACCGAATCCCTTATCGTTCTGGATGCCCTCACCGTTGAAGGCTATAAGACCAAGACTGTTGTTGATTGCCTTAAGGCTCTTGAAACCGGCAAGAAGACTCTTATTGTTCTTGCTTCTAACGAAGCAAACGTAATTAAGAGCGCTGCTAACATCCCCGGTGTAAAGACCGCACAGGTCAACACTATCAACACCTATGACATCCTCAATGCTGATACACTTGTTATCGTTAAGGATGCCGTTAAGACTATCGAGGAGGTATACGCATAATGAAAGCAGCACAGGATATCATCATTGCTCCGGTAGTTACCGAGCGTGCAATGGGCGGTTTTGCTGACAAGAAGTACACCTTCAAAGTAGCAACTGACGCTACCAAGATTGACATTGCTCGTGCTTGCGAAGAGCTCTTCGGTGTCAAGGTAGAAAAGGTCAACACCGTAAACGTAAGCGGTCACAAGCGCCGTATGGGTCGTTACGAGGGTTACACCGCCGATTGGAAAAAGGCAATCGTTACCCTTAAGGCCGATTCCAAGACCATCGAATTCTTCGACGGCTTGATGTAATCTTTACAGAACGATAGAAAGCAATGTATGGAGTTTAAACTCCGCTAAGCTTAAACAGGAGAGTGAAACTTAAAATGGCTATCAAACATTACAAGCCCACAACCAACGGTAGACGTGGTATGACCGTAATGGATTATTCCGGTCTTTCCAAGGTAGCTCCCGAGAAGAGTTTGTTGGACGTAATTAAGAAGCATGCAGGTCGTAACAGTTATGGCCGCATCACCGTTCGTCACCACGGCGGCGGTAACAGAATCAAGTATCGTATCATCGACTTCAAGCGTGATAAGTTTGGCGTTCCCGCTACTGTCATGACTCTTGAGTACGATCCCAACCGTTCCGCATTTATTGCACTCGTTCAGTACGAGGACGGTGAGAAGCGTTATATCATCGCTCCTCAGGATCTCAAGGTTGGCGATAAGATCGTTTCCGGTCCCGACGCAGATATCAAGCCCGGTAATGCACTGAAGCTTTCTGATATCCCCGTAGGTACCATTGTTCACAACGTTGAACTTTACCCCGGTAAGGGCGCACAGCTTGCCCGTTCTGCCGGTAATATGGCTCAGCTCATGGCTAAGGAAAACGGAATGGCTTTGTTAAGACTTCCTTCCGGCGAGCTCCGTAACGTTCCTGCTTCTTGCATGGCAACCGTCGGTAGTGTTTCCAACCCCGAGCACGAGAATGTTAACATCGGTAAAGCAGGTCGTAAGCGCCACATGGGTTGGCGTCCCACAGTTCGCGGTTCTGTTATGAACCCCTGTGATCACCCCCACGGTGGTGGTGAGGGACGTGCTCCTATCGGCCGTTCCGGTCCTGTTACACCTTGGGGTAAACCCACTTTGGGTTACAAGACCCGCAAGAAGCATAAACAGACTGACAAGTATATTGTCAAACGTCGTAATGCTAAGTAATCGACGAAAGGAGAAAGAACAATGGGAAGAAGCGTTAAAAAAGGCCCTTACATTCAGCCCGTGCTTTTGAAAAGAGTACAGGAAATGAATGCAGCAGGCGAAAAGCGTGTTTTGAAGACCTGGAGCCGTTCATCCACTATTTTCCCCGATTTCGTCGGACATACGGTGGCTGTTCATGACGGTAGAAAGCATGTTCCGGTATACGTTACCGAAGACATGGTAGGTCATAAATTCGGAGAATTTGCACCGACCAGAACCTTTAAGGGTCATGCCGGCGCAAAGACAACGAAGTAAGCGGTCGAAAGGAGAGTATGACTATGGAAGCAAGGGCAACACTCAGATATGCCCGCATATCACCTCGCAAGGTGCAGATCGTCCTGGATCTCATCCGCAACAAGGACGCTGACAAAGCCATGGCTATTCTTAGGTTCACACCGAAGGCCGCTTGCGAGTATCTTGAAAAACTGCTCAAATCAGCAATTGCTAATGCAGAAAACAATCATCAGATGGATGTATCCAAGCTCTATGTAGCAGAGTGCTTCGTAGGCCCCGGCCCGATTCTGAAACGAATCCGCGCTAAGGACCACGGACGTGCACACCGCATCCTGAAGAGAACATCTCACGTAACTCTGGTTCTCAGAGAGCGTGAAGACTAAGAAGGAGGTTTAAGTTATGGGCCAGAAAGTAAATCCGCACGGTTTCCGTGTTGGCGTTATTAAAAACTGGGATTCTCGTTGGTTCACCAAGGATAAGGATTTCGGCGATACTTTGGTTGAGGACTACAACCTCCGTAAGTACCTGAAAAAGACTCTTTATTCGGCAGGTGTTCCGAAGGTAGAGATCGAGCGTGATGCTAACCGCGTCCGCATTCACATCCACTGTGCAAAGCCCGGTATGGTCATCGGCCGTAAGGGCGAGGAGATTGAAAAGCTCAAGGTACAGTGCAAGAAGCTTCTCAACACCGATAAGGATGTATTTATCAATATCGTTGAAGTTAAGAACCCCGATGTTAACGCAACCTTGGTTGCAGAAAGCATCGCAGCTCAGCTTGAGAAGCGTGTATCTTTCCGTCGTGCAATGAAGCTGTCCTTGGGACGTGCAATGCGTTGCGGCGTTAAAGGTATCAAAACTCAGGTTTCCGGTCGTCTCGGCGGTGCAGAAATCGCTCGCTCAGAGAGCTACCGTGAGGGAACCATTCCCCTTCAGACTATTCGTGCTGACATCGATTATGGCTTCGCTGAGGCACATACCACTTACGGCCGTATCGGCGTAAAGGTATGGATCTACACCGGTGAGGTTCTCCACGATGCCAGAAAGCCCCGCAAGGAAGGAGGCCACCGCTAATGCTGTTACCTAAGCGTGTTAAGTATCGCCGTGTACACAGAGGCCGCCTCAAAGGTCAGGCACTCCGCGGCAATTTCGTTTCCAACGGTGATTTCGGTCTTCAGGCAACTGAGCCCGCATGGATCACCTCAAATCAGATCGAGGCAGCTCGTATTGCTATGACCCGTTATATCAAGCGTGGCGGTCAGGTCTGGATCAAGATTTTCCCCGACAAGCCCATCACCGAGAAGCCTGCTGAAACCCGAATGGGTTCAGGTAAAGGTTCTCCCGAATATTGGGTAGCCGTGGTTAAACCGGGCAGAGTTATGTTTGAAATCGGCGGTGTATCCGAAGAGGTCGCCCGTGAAGCTATGCGTCTTGCCGCTAACAAGCTGCCTATCAAATGCAAGTTTGTGACTAAAGAAATGGGTGGTGAGCAGTAATGAATGTAAAGGAACTCAGAGAAATGTCTCCCGAGAAGCTTCAGGAACAGTTGAATGACCTTAAAAAGGAACTTTTCAACCTTCGCTTCCAGCATGCCATTAACCAGCTCGACAACCCGACCAGAATTGCAGCCGTCAAAAAGGATATCGCAAGAGTCAAGACTCTTCTCCGCGAAATCGAACTGAACGGCACCAATTCTTAATGTAAGGGAGGACGAATGCTATGAGCGAAAGAAACCTTCGTAAAACAAGAGTCGGTAAGGTTGTCAGCGACAAGATGGACAAGACCGTTGTAGTTGCTATTGAAGACAACGTAAAGCATCCGCTCTACAAGAAGATTGTTAAGAATACCGTTAAGTTCAAAGCCCATGATGAGAACAATGAGTGCGGCATCGGTGACCGTGTCCTGATAATGGAGACACGTCCCCTCTCGAAAGACAAGAGATGGCGCGTAGTTGAAATCATAGAGAAGGCAAAGTAGTCTAAAGGAGGAAAAGACTGTGATACAGCAACAGACTTACCTTAAGGTTGCCGACAACACCGGTGCAAAGGAACTTATGTGCATCAGAGTGCTTGGCGGTTCCGGCAGAAGGTATGCCAACATTGGCGACGTCGTAGTTGCTTCCGTTAAGAAAGCAGCTCCCGGCGGTACCGTCAAAAAGGGCGATGTAGTCAAGGCCGTAGTAGTACGTTCTTGCAAAGGTCTTCGCCGTAATGACGGTTCATATATCCGTTTTGATGAAAATGCCGCGGTTATTATCAGAGAAGACAAGACCCCCAGAGGCACCCGTATCTTTGGACCTGTCGCACGTGAGCTCCGTGAGAAGGATTATATGAAAATCCTCTCTCTTGCTCCCGAAGTTCTTTGATGGAGGTACACTGACATGAATAAAATGAATATTAAAGTCGGCGATACCGTTGTTATCCTCACCGGAGATGACAAAGACCGTGGACAGACCGGCAAGGTTCTCGAGGTCAGCCCCAAAGAGGGTAAGGTTATTGTTGAGGGCCGCAACATGGTTAAAAAGCATGTTAAACCCCGCAAGGCCGGCGATCCTTCCGGAATAATCGAGGCAGAAAGCGCAATCTATGCCTGCAAGGTACAGGTTGTCTGCCCCAAGTGTAAGAAACCCACCCGTATCGGCCACAAACTGTACGAGGATGGTAAAAAAGACCGCATCTGTAAGAAGTGCGGAGAAACAATCTGATAAGGAGGATGCATGAATATGGCAAGATTAAGAGAAGAATATAAAGCCAACGTAGCACCTGCTCTCATGAGTAAGTACAACTACAAGAGCGTCATGCAGATTCCAAAGCTCGATAAGGTTGTTATCAACGTTGGATGCGGCGAGGCAAGAGATAACGCAAAGGTTATCGATGCCATCGTTAACGATCTCGGACAGATTACCGGTCAGCATCCGGTTGTCTGTAAGGCAAGAAAGTCGGTTGCAAACTTCAAACTTCGTGAAGGTATGCCGATCGGTGCCAAAGTTACTCTCAGAGGTGAGAAGATGTATGAGTTTGTTGACAGACTCTTCAACACCGCTCTTCCGAGAGTTAGAGACTTCAGAGGTATCAACCCGAACTCCTTCGACGGTCGCGGCAACTATGCTATGGGCGTTAAGGAACAGTTGATATTCCCTGAAATCGACTACGATAAAATCGACAAGGTACGCGGTATGGATATCATTTTTGTTACCACCGCAAATACCGACGAGGAAGCCAGAGAGCTGCTTAGCTTGATGGGCGCCCCGTTTGCGAAGTAAGGAGTGTAAACATGGCTAAGACATCTATGAAAATCAAGCAGCAGAGACCTGCTAAGTTTTCGACCAGAGAGTACACAAGATGTAAGATCTGCGGTCGCCCCCATGCTTATCTCCGTAAGTACGGTATCTGCCGAATTTGCTTCAGAGAGCTGGCCTACAAGGGCGAGATCCCCGGAGTAAAGAAGGCAAGCTGGTAACAGCAATACGTAAAGGAGGTTGACGGTATGCAAATCACCGATACAATAGCTGATATGCTTACGAGAATTCGTAACGCAAGCTCAGCAAAGCATGACTCGGTTGATGTGCCCGCATCTAATGTCAAGAAGGCCATCGCTCAGATACTTCTTGATGAGGGTTACATCAGCGGCTTCACCGTTCAGGAGGACGGCAAGCAGGGAGTTATCAAGATCGCACTTAAGTACGGTCCCAACAAGTCGCAGATCATCACCGGTCTTCGCAGAGTATCCAAGCCCGGTCTGCGTATTTACTCAAATGTGGAGGATATGCCCAAGGTTATGAGAGGCCTTGGAATCGCTATCGTTTCCACTTCAAAAGGTATTATGACTGACAAGCAGGCACGCCGTGAAAATGTTGGCGGCGAAGTCCTCGCTTTCATCTGGTAAGGGGAGGTGCAGTGAAATGTCAAGAATAGGTAGAAAGCCTATCGCTATCCCCGCAGGAGTTGATGTTAAAATCAATGGCACCGAGGTTACTGTCAAGGGTCCCAAAGGCACCCTTACCCAGAACTTCAGTGAGCGCATAACCGTTAAGGTTGAGGGCAGCGAGATACTTGTTACCCGTCCTTCCGATGAGAAGGAGGACCGTGCACTGCATGGACTTACCCGCACATTGGTAAGCAACATGGTTATCGGTGTTACCGAAGGTTTCAAGAAGGAACTTGAGGTAAACGGTGTCGGTTACCGTGTACAGAAGCAGGGCAAAAACCTGGTTATGAACCTTGGTTTCTCCCATCAGGTAATTATGCCTGAGATTGACGGTATCACCATTGATGTTCCCAATCCGAACGCAATCGTGATTTCCGGTGCCGATAAGCAGATGGTTGGTCAGTTTGCAGCAGAGGTTCGCGAAAAGCGTCCGCCTGAGCCTTATAAAGGTAAGGGTATTAAGTACGCTGGCGAATACATCCGCCGCAAAGAAGGTAAAGCCGGTAAGGGCGCTAAAAAGTAATAAAGGAGAGAAAATAAAATGGTTTCAAGACCTGATACTAACAAAGCACGTCTTAAGAGACATGCTCGTGTACGTGGCAAGATCAGCGGTACTGCTGAGTGCCCCCGTCTCGATGTTTTCCGCTCCAACAGCAACATTTACGCCCAGCTTATCGACGATGTAAACGGAGTTACTCTGGCTGCAGCTTCTTCTCTTGAGAAGGAGTTCGGAGGTGCAAAGGGTAACAAAGAAGAAGCCCGTAAAGTTGGACAGTTGATTGCTGCACGCGCTGCAGAGAAGGGTATTGAAGTTTGCGTATTTGACCGCGGCGGATATATCTATCACGGCCGTGTCAAGGAGCTGGCCGAAGGAGCCCGCGAGGGCGGCCTCAAGTTCTAAAGAAGGAGGAGAATACTTTTGGCTACTATGATCGACGCATCCACTATGGATCTTAAAGAAAAAGTTGTTGCCATTAACCGTGTTTCCAAGACTGTTAAGGGCGGACGTATTATGAAGTTCGCTGCTCTGGTAGTTGTTGGTGACGGTAACGGCACTGTAGGCTTCGGTGTTGGCAAGGCAGGAGAAGTTCCTGACGCTATCCGCAAGGGCATCGAAGATGCAAAGAAGAATCTCATCAAGGTTTCCTTGAAGGGTACTACCATTCCGCACGAAATTCTTGGTGTTTACGGCGCAGGCTCGGTTCTTATGAAGCCCGCTGCCCCCGGTACCGGTGTTATCGCCGGTGGCGCTGTCCGTGCAGTTGTTGAGACTGTCGGCATCACCGATATTCGTACTAAGGCTCTCCGCACCAACAATCCTTACAACGTTGTAAGAGCTACCATTGAAGGACTCAAGGCTCTCCGCACCGCTGAAGAGGTTGCTGCAATTCGCGGAAAGACCGTTAAAGAAATCTTAGGTTAAGGAGGACGAGAACAATGGCTAATCTTAACGTAAAACTGGTTAAGAGTCTGATTTGCTGCAAGCCTGATCAGATCGCAACCGCCAAAGCCCTCGGACTTCACAAGCGCGGCGATGTCACCGTTCAGCCTGACAACGCAGCCACCCAGGGTAAAATCAAAAAAATCATCCACCTCGTCGAGGTAACTGAAGCTAACTAAGGAGGTGCGAACTATGAAAATTCATGAGCTTAAAGCCGTTGAGGGTTCTACCCGTGAGGTAAAGCGCATCGGTAGAGGTCATGGTTCCGGCAACGGTAAAACTGCCGGTAAGGGACACAAAGGTCAGAAGGCACGTGCAGGTCGCGGCCAGAGATTCGGTTTTGAAGGCGGTCAGATGCCACTTCAGAGACGTGTTCCTAAGAGAGGTTTCAATAACATTTTTGCCTCTGAGTATGCAACCGTCAATATCGCAGCCCTCAATGTATTTGAGGATGGTGCAGTTGTTGATGCAGCAGCTCTCATCGAAAAGGGCATTATTAAGAAGGAGTATGACGGACTTAAGGTTCTTGGCAACGGTGAGTTGACTAAGAAAATAACCGTAAAGGCAGTTGCCTTCTCTGCCGCTGCAAAGGATAAGATCGTAGCAGCCGGTGGAAAGTACGAGGTACTCTGATATGTTAGAGACAATTAAGAATGCGTGGAAGGTCCCCGATCTTCGTAGAAAGATTCTTTTTACTCTCTTTATTATCTTAATATTCCGTATCGGTTCTGTCATTCCCGTACCGTTCATTGATCCCGTAGCACTCGGTGAGACAATGACCTCGGGCGAGAATATCTTCTTCAACTATCTTTCCACTTTCACCGGTGGCGGATTGCAGTACGGCGCAATCTTTGCAATGGGTGTTACCCCGTATATCAACTCCTCCATCATTATGCAGCTTCTCACCGTAGCAATTCCTTACTACGAGAGAATCTCGAAAGAGGGCGAAGAGGGACGCAAGATTATTGCAAAGCACACACGTTTTGCAACCGTAATTCTTGGTCTTATCCAGGGTATTGCGTTCTATATTTACCTTAACAACACCAATATGCTTAAGGTAAAATCCACCGCAGCAGAATGGTTTGCAGGTTTCGTTATTGTTCTCACCCTCACAGCAGGTTCGGCACTTGTTATGTGGTTGGGTGAACAGATTGACGAAAAGGGTATCGGCAACGGCATTTCGATACTTCTCTTTGCAGGTATCATTTCCCGCGCTCCTGATGCAGCAGCTGCACTTTACAGTTGGTGGAAGGCAGGCGAACAGGTCGCTGCAGTCCTGATCGTTCTTGTATTTCTTCTCGTTATCGGTTTCATCGTATGGATGTCTAACGCGGAACGCAGACTGCCCGTTCAGTATGCAAAGCGCGTTGTCGGCCGTAAGATGTACGGTGGCCAGAGCACCCATATTCCCATTAAGGTCAATATGTCCGGTGTTATGCCTATCATCTTTGCCAGTTCCATCCTTATGATTCCTACTATGATACTGTCATTCTGGAAGGTTGACGGCAATCCTAACTGGATTTATAAAATTCTCCAGATGTTCAGTACACAGGGCGTTTTCTATGCAGTATTGTACTTCGCAATGATTATTGCGTTTGCTTACTTCTATGTGACCATTCAGTACAATCCTGTTGAAATGGCAAACAACCTGCGCAAAAACAGCGGTTCGATTCCCGGTATCCGTCCTGGCAAATCAACTTCTGATTTCATTCAGAGGGTTTTGTCAAGAATAACTCTGATTGGCGCTATCTGCCTCAGTGTTATCGCCGTTGGACCTATCATCTTCGGTCTTATCAGCCCTGCTTTTGCAAACATCTCGGTCGGCGGTACTTCGATTCTCATCGTAGTCGGTGTTGCACTTGAGATGGTTACCAACCTTGAGTCTCAGATGATGATGCGTCACTACAAGGGCTTCCTTGATTAAGAGGTACGATATTATGAAACTGATTCTTCTTGGTGCACCTGGTGCCGGTAAAGGCACACAGGCAGAAATTATCTGTGAACAACTTTCAATTCCCACCATCTCGACCGGTAACATTATTCGTGAGGCAATGAAGAACGGTACAGAGATGGGGGTTAAGGCCAAGGCTGCTGTAGAAGCCGGTCAACTCGTTTCGGATGATGTCGTAATCGGTATCATCAAGGAGCGTTTGGCTCAGGATGACTGTAAAAACGGTTTCATCCTCGACGGTTTCCCCAGAACAATTCCTCAGGCCGAAGCACTCGATGCCCTTGGAGTCGAAATCGACTGTGTACTTGATATTGATGTCAAGGATGAGGCCATCGCAGCTCGTTTGGGCGGCCGACGTGTATGTCCCGCTTGCGGAGCTAGTTACCACCTTGAATACAAAAAACCTGAAAAAGACGGAATTTGTAATCAGTGCGGTGCTGAGCTCATCCAACGTAAGGACGATGCACCCGAAACCGTGCTTGAGCGTCTTGCAATCTACCACGAGCAGACCGAGCCGCTCAAATCCTACTATTCCAAGACCGGCAAACTGAAATCGGTCCCCGGTCAGGAAGAAGTGGCTGACACTACCAAGCTTGTATTTCAGGCTTTAGGTATCTAATAATGGTAGTGCTTAAAACTGCCAGGGAACTGGCAATTATGAAAGAAGCCTGCGTTATTTCGGCACAGGCACTAAAGTTAATAGGTGAGGCGGTCGAGCCGGGAGTCTCCACTCTGGAGCTCGACACACTTGCCGAAAAGTTTATAAGAAGTAAAGGTGCTAACCCTAATTTCAAAGGACTTTACGGTTATCCGGCGACCGCTTGTATATCTATCAACAACGAGGTAATTCACGGCATACCTGCCAAAAACCGCATCTTAAAAGCGGGAGACATTGTAAGTGTTGACCTTGGTGCGGAATTTGAAGGATATAATGGTGACAATGCTGCTACTTTTGCTTGCGGTGATGTTTCGCCAGAAGCAATGCGGCTGATGGATGTGACACGTGAGAGCCTTTATGAGGGCATCAAACACGCACTTCCGGGCGGCAGAGTCGGAGATATATCTTCGGCAGTTCAACAGTATGTCGAGTCTCGCGGTTACTCGGTGGTACGCAAATACGTTGGCCACGGCGTAGGCACGAGTCTTCATGAAGCCCCGGAGATACCCAATTTCGGAGTATCCGGCAGAGGAGTTCGTCTTGTTCCGGGTATGACCATCGCAATCGAACCTATGGTTAACGCAGGTTCGTTCGATGTCAAGGTTATGCCGGACGGTTGGACAGTCCTTACCTCGGACGGCTCGCTTTCTGCTCATTTTGAGCATACCGTTGCCATAACGGCAGACGGCCCTAAAATTATGACTTTACCATGATTTAAGGAGGAAAGCCATGCAGCCCGAAAGAGGTTTAATTGTCTGTTCAAAAGCCGGTAGGGATAGCGGAAAATTTATGGTGGTTGTAGGTGTTAAAGACGGTAAAGTTCTTGTCGTTGACGGCAAGGAGCGTCCTGTTGAACGCCCAAAAATCAAAAACATAAGACACATTTCGCTAACTCAAACCACCTTACCCGAGGAACAGATGCTCACAAACAGATCAATACGACACGCTTTGAATGATTATCAAAGCCTACAATGTCAAGGAGAGATTTGAATGTCCAAAGAGGATATGATTGAATTGGAAGGAACAGTCATTGAGGCAATGCCCAATGCCATGTTCAAGGTTGAAATACAGGGAGGACATCAGATTCTTGCTCATATCTCGGGCAAGCTGCGTATGAACTTTATACGCATTCTTCCCGGTGATAAGGTAACGGTGGAAATGTCACCCTATGACCTGACTAAGGGACGCATTACCTGGCGTTCGAAATAAGTCAGGGAAAATTTGGAGGTATAAGAATGAAAGTCAGACCTTCTGTCAAAAAGATTTGCGATAAATGCAAAATAATCAAGCGCAAGGGAAAAATCATGGTTATCTGTGAGAATCCTAAGCACAAGCAGCGCCAGGGTTAATCCTGCGCAACTTTAGAATGAGAGGTGCATTATAAATGGCGCGTATAGCTGGTGTTGACCTTCCGAATAACAAGAGAGTCGAAATTGGACTTACCTACATTTTCGGTATCGGTCTTACAACATCCAAAAAGATTCTTGCAGATACCGGCATCAATCCCGACATCCGCGTAAAGGATCTTACCGAGGACGATATATCTAAACTTCGTGAGTATATCGACCATAATCTTCAGGTTGAAGGTGATCGCCGTCGTGCAATCGCTTTCGATATCAAGAGACTTGTCGAAATCGGCAGTTTCCGTGGCAGCCGTCATAAAAAGGGACTTCCCGTAAGAGGACAGCGTTCCAAGACCAATGCCCGTACCCGCAAAGGTCCCAAGAAGACCATTGCTAACAAGAAGAAGTAAGGGGGAGGAAGAATAATATGGCTAAACAGACAACAATCCGCAGACGCCGTGAGAAGAAGAATATCGAACGCGGTGCTGCCCATATTCAGTCAACCTTCAACAATACTATCGTTACTATTACCGATGTAAACGGTAACGCACTTTCATGGGCATCCGCCGGTGAGCTTGGCTTCCGCGGTTCCAGAAAGTCTACTCCTTTCGCAGCGCAGAGCGCAGCTGAGACTGCTGCAAAGGCTGCTATGGAGCATGGCCTTAAGTCAGTTGAAGTATACGTCAAGGGTCCCGGTGCCGGACGTGAAGCAGCAATCCGTGCTCTCCAGTCCGCAGGTCTTGAGGTTAGCATGATCAAAGATGTTACCCCGATTCCCCACAATGGCTGCCGTCCTCCCAAGAGAAGACGTGTCTAATTTTTTGGAGGTGTAAAACATGGCTAGATATACCGGTGCAGTTTGCAGACTTTGCCGTCGTGAGGGTCAGAAATTGTTCCTCAAGGGTGAGCGCTGCTACTCCGAAAAGTGTTCCGTTGGTCGCAGAGAGTATGCTCCCGGCCAGCATGGACAGGGACGTAAAAAGACTTCCGAGTACGGTTTGCATCTTCGCGCAAAGCAGAGAGCAAGACGTTACTACGGCGTAAACGAGGTTCAGTTCAGCCACTATTTTGAAATGGCTAAGCGTAAAGTCGGTGTTACCGGCGAGAACCTTCTCAGAATTCTCGAATCAAGACTTGACAACGTAGTTTACAGAGCAGGTCTTGCATCCTCCCGTGCCGAGGCAAGACAGCTTGTCGGCCACGGTCACTTTGAGGTAAACGGCGGTCGAGTAGACATTGCTTCTTACCTCTTGAAAGCAGGCGACGTTATCACCGTTTGTGAGAAGAGCCGTTCTTCCGAGAAGATTAAGGCAGTTCTTGAGGCAAACGCAGGCCGTCCTGTTCCTTCTTGGCTTGATGCTAACGCAGAGAACTTCTCTGTTAAGGTTGTCAACCTTCCCGATCGTGATGCTATTGACGCTCCCGTTGATGAGCAGCTCATCGTCGAGTTCTACTCTAAATAATAAAGTTATTGAGTGCCTGTTCTGCCTCGTTGTTGAGGCAGAACGCACACAAACTTTTGATTTTAATTTGATGAACACGATTTTGGCATGGCGAATTCCGCACAAAACGCCGTTGCCTAATAAAATACTTTCGTGCGGAGAAATGGAGCTTTTATGATAGAGATTGAAAAGCCCAGAATAGAAACACTGGATATGACGCCCGACGGCAGATACGGCAGATTTACACTTGAGCCGCTTGAGAGAGGTTACGGTACTACGATAGGCAACAGCCTTCGCAGAACTCTCCTTTCTTCTTTGCAGGGTGTTGCTGTTACCACCATCAAGATCGACGGTGTTCAACACGAGTTCTCGACAATTCCTCATGTTAAAGAGGATGTGACCGAGATCGTTCTCAACGTCAAAGGTCTTACCGCAAAGCTTCATTCGGACAGTGTAAAAACTGTTTACATTGAGGCCGAAGGTCCCTGCGAGGTAACTGCCGCTTCCATCAAGGCTGACAGTGAAGTTGAGATTCTTAACCCCGAGTTGCACATTGCAACTCTTGATGAGGGTGCAAAGCTCTGTATGGAGCTTACTCTCGACAAGGGCAGAGGTTACGTTCCTGCTGAAATGAACAAGAACGATAACACACCTATCGGCGTTATCCCTGTTGACTCTATTTATAACCCTGTTGTCAAGGCTGATTACAGTGTTGATAACACCCGTGTCGGACAGCAGACTGACTATGACAGACTTACCATTGAGGTTTGGACCAACGGTGTCCTCACTGCAAAGGAAGCGGTTTCATGGTCCGCCAAGATCCTCACTGAACATCTCAAGCTTTTCACCGATCTTTCTGCAGATGCATCTAACAGCGAGATTATGGTTGAAAAGGCCGGCGATGGCAAGGATAAAATCCTTGAGATGACCATTGAAGAGCTTGATCTGTCGGTACGTAGTTTCAACTGTTTGAAGCGTGCCAACATCAACACGGTCGAAGACCTCACCGAAAAGACCGAGGAAGATATGATGAAGGTCAGAAACCTCGGAAGAAAGTCGCTTGAAGAAGTTGTTGCCAAACTTCAGTCTCTTGGCTTCACCTTGAAGAGTGACGACGAATAATAGCTTTCTTATTAAGGAGTGAGTTAAATGCCCGGAACCAGAAAACTCGGTAGAACCAGCGATCACAGAACCGCTATGCTCAGAGCTATGGTCACTTTCCTTCTCGAAAACGGAAAGATTGAAACCACCGTTACCAGAGCTAAGGAAGTTGCTGCAATGGCCGAGAAATATATCACACTCGCTAAGGATAACAATCTTGCTAACTACAGACAGGCTCTTGCTTTCATCACCAAGGAAGACGTTTGCAAAAAACTCTTCGCTGAGATTGCACCTGCTTATGCTGAGAAGAACGGCGGTTACTGCCGTATCACCAAAACCGGCCCTCGCCGTGGTGACGCAGCAGAGATGGCTATCATCGAGCTTGTGAAATAATATTAAACAAAAAGACCGAACGGTGTTGCCGCTCGGTCTTTAATTTTTAAAATGTGTTATGTTTACCAATGCAAAATCGGTCAAAATTTGTTGACAATCGGTATTAATTGTGGTAACATATTTCTGTAGTTAATTGACTTTTAAAGATGTTTTTAAGGAGGTCGGTTGCAGATAAAGGACAAGCGTCGTTTATTTTTGCGCCGATTTTTGCTTTTTATTTTGATGTAAATAAAATTTACATAAACATTTTTTGGAGGTTAGAAAAATGAAAAAACTTCTCGCACTTCTTTTGGTCGCAGTGATGTTGTTCTCATTCGCAGCTTGTGGCAGCGACGCAGACACTAACAGCGATACCGCTAAAGACAATTTCAAGATCGGTATCATCTGCCTGCACGATGAAAACTCCACTTACGACAACAACTTCATTCAGGCTATCTATGCCGCACAGAAGGAACTTGGCCTTAAAGATGAACAGGTTCTTGTTAAGGTCAACATTGGCGAAAACGAGGCTTGCTATAACGCAGCTGCTGAGCTTGTTGACGCAGGTTGTAACATCATTTTCGCTGACTCTTTCGGCCATGAGACCTATATGATTCAGGCTGCAAAAGAGTTCAAGGATGTTCAGTTCTGCCATGCAACCGGCACCAAGGCTTTGACTGAGAATCTTCCCAACTATCACAATGCTTTTGCATCCATCTATGAGGGTCGTTTCCTTGCAGGTGTTGCTGCAGGTATGAAACTCAACCAGATGATTTCTGACGGTAAAATTACTGCTGAACAGGCTAAGATTGGTTATGTCGGCGCTTTCAACTACGCAGAGGTTGTTTCGGGTCTTACCTCTTTCTATCTCGGCGTACGTTACATCTGCCCCTCTGTTACCATGAAGGTTCAGTACACCAACTCCTGGTTTGATATTGCCAAGGAGAAGGAGGCTGCTCTCAATCTTATCAACAGCGGTTGTGTTCTTATCAGCCAGCATGCTGACTCTGAAGGCGCTCCCAAGGCTTGTGAAGAGAAGGGTGTTCCCAACGTTGCTTATAACATCAGCACCATTTCCATGGGCCCCAACACTGCTATCATTTCTTCCAAGATTGATTGGACTCCTTACTTCAAGATGATCATTGAGAACTATAAGGCAGGTAAGGCTATCCCCACCGATTACTGCGGAACTATCGAGACCGGTTCTGTAGCATTGACCGAACTCAACGAGAAGGTTGCTGCTCCCGGCACTGCTGAGAAAATCGCAGAGATCAAAGCAAAGCTCATCTCCAAGGAACTCAAGGTATTTGATACCAAGACCTTTACTAAGGACGGTCAAGAGCTTACCACCTACACTGCAGACGTAGTTGATATGGGTGACTTTAAGCCTGAGACCGAGGCTATTGAGAACGGCGCATTCGCCGAGTCCTCTAAGAGATCTGCTCCTTACTTTGACATTAAGTATATCGACGGTATCTCTGAATAATTGATTTTTGCTTTCAGGCGGGGCACTCGCCCCGCCTGAATTCTTTAATGTATAAAAGAGAAAAATAACGCTTGGTTGATTTTTGTTTTATATATTAAACCGAAAGGATGCAAAAAATGGGAAAAGTTGCAATAGAACTCCGAAATATCTCAAAGCGTTTCGGTTCGGTAATAGCTAACAAAGATGTCAATCTCTCGGTTAATAACGGGGAGATTTTGTCATTGCTTGGCGAAAACGGAAGCGGTAAGACCACCCTAATGAATATGATATCAGGCATCTATTTCCCTGATGAGGGACAGATTTTCATAGACGGGGAAGAGGTTGTTATCTCCTCGCCGAAGGATGCTTTTGATTACAAGATTGGTATGATACATCAGCACTTTAAACTTGTTGATGTTTTTTCTGCTGCCGAGAATATTGTGCTTGGACTTGAAAACCAAGGCAAGTTTGATATCAATGCAATAACCCAAAAAGTTAAGGAGATATCTGACAAGTACGGTTTTGATATTGACCCCAAAAAGAAAATATATGAGATGTCAGTTTCTGAAAAGCAGACGGTTGAGATAATCAAGGTTTTGTACCGTGGTGCAAATATTCTTATTCTCGACGAACCCACCGCTGTCCTTACGCCGCAGGAAACGCAGAAATTGTTTAAAATTCTCCGTTCGATGCGTGATGATGGAAAGGCTATTATTATCATTACCCATAAACTGCACGAAGTTCTGTCACTTTCTGACCGTGTAGCGGTTTTGCGTAAAGGTGAGTATATCGGCACTGTTAATACTGCTGAGGCTGATGAAGCCTTACTTACCGAAATGATGGTTGGACAGAAGATTGACCTTAATATTGAACGCAGTGAACCTGTTGACCCTTGTGACCGTCTTGTTGTGCGGGACATAACCTGTATGAGCCGAGAGGGTATAAAATTACTGGATGATGTCAGTTTCACTGCAAAGTCGGGTGAGATACTGGGTATTGCGGGTATCGCGGGAAGTGGTCAGCGTGAATTACTTGAGGCCATCGCAGGTTTGCAACATCTGAATGAGGGTGAGATTCTTTATCACAACCCCAAAACAGGCGCAGTTGAAAATCTGCGTGATAAAACCCCCGTGCAGATACGCGACCTCGGTGTAAGACTTTCATTTGTGCCTGAGGATAGATTGGGAATGGGCCTTGTCGGTAATATGGACATCATTGACAATATGATGCTCAGGAGTTATAAAAAAGGCAGAACGGTTTTCGTTGAGCGCAAGGCTCCAAAAGAACTTGCCAACAAGATAATCAACGACCTTCAGGTTGTAACTCCGGGAGCCACAACACCCGTACGCCGTCTTTCAGGCGGTAACGTTCAGAAGGTGCTTGTAGGACGGGAAATCGCGGCTTCTCCCACCGTTTTGATGGCGGCTTATCCTGTAAGAGGACTTGATATAAATTCATCATACACTATATATAATCTACTTAATGAGCAGAAGAAAAAAGGCGTTGCCGTAATATTTGTCGGTGAAGATTTGGATGTTCTGATAGAACTTTGTGACCGTATTATGGTTATCGGTTCAGGACGTGTTACAGGTATTGTTGACGGTCGCACCGCCAAAAAGGAAGAGATAGGAATTCTTATGACCAAGACCGAAAGGAGTTACAGTGATGAGCGGTAAAAAATTGGCGCAACACAGAGAACCGTTGCTACACATCACCAAACGTGATGCTCCTTCGTGGATTACGGGCATTATCATCAGAGCGGCCGCTATTTTTGGCGCTTTGGTCATTTGTTCGGCAGTTATCGTGCTTATGACAGGTCTTAACCCCGTGGACGTTTATTCCAAAATGTTTGAGGGAAGTTTCGGAACCGAACGTAAGATTTGGAACCTTTTGCAGGAAATGGCAATGCTTTTGTGCATTTCTCTGGCGGTCACCCCTGCTTTTAAAATGAAATTCTGGAACCTTGGTGCAGAGGGTCAGGTGCTTGTCGGCGGTCTTGCCGCCGCCGCCTGTATGCATTATGCCGGAGATTCGGCAATCCCTAACGGATTACTGATTCCCCTGATGCTTGTTGCAAGTATCGTGGCCGGTATTATCTGGGCTGTTATTCCCGCCATTTGCAAGGCACAGTGGGGGACCAATGAAAGCCTTTTCACCCTGATGATGAACTACGTTGCCATTCAGTTGGTTTCGTTTATGATTGCGGTTTGGGTAACAAGCGGCTCAGGTGTTATGGGTATCATTAACCAAAAGACCGAACTTGGTTGGTTGCCAAAAATTTTCGACCAGCGATACGGCATTAACATTTTGTCGGTTGCCGTGCTTACAGTGGCAATGTATATTTATCTTAAATATAGTAAGCAGGGTTATGAAATTTCGGTTGTCGGTGAAAGTGAGAATACTGCTCGTTATATCGGTATTAATGTTAAAAAGGTTATTATCAGAACTTTGCTTGTTTCTGGTGCGGTTTGCGGTGTTGCAGGATTTTTGTTGGTATCGGGCACCAACCACACTATTTCAAAGGAAATTGCAGGCGGTATGGGCTTCACGGCTATTATGGTTTCGTGGTTGGCAAAATTCAACCCCGCAATGATGGTTGTAACCTCGTTCCTTATTGTGTTCTTGCAGAGAGGTTCGGGTGAGATTGCAACGGCATTCCGTCTTGATGAAAGTGTTTCCGATATTCTGACGGGTATTATTATATTCTTCATCATAGGTTGCGAATTTTTTATAAACTATAAAGTTAATTTGCGTTCAAAACACAAGGAGGGATGACGGTGTTAGGTACAATTTGTGCATTTATCAATGCGGCTATCATTCAGGGCACACCGTTGCTCTTTGGCGCAACGGGTGAGATAATCACCGAAAAATCCGGCAACCTTAACCTTGGCATCCCCGGTATTATGTACGTTGGCGGAATTTCAGGAATTATTGGCGGCTATCTTTACGAACATTACACAGAGGAGCCTATAGCATTTCTTTGTATGTTTATACCGTTGCTCAGTTGCATTTTGGGATCGCTTATTATGGCTTTGATATACAGTTTACTAACGATAACATTGCGCGCCAATCAGAACGTCACGGGTCTTGCACTTACCACTTTCGGTATCGGTATCGGTAATTTCTTTGGTGGCTCACTTTTGAAATTCTTTGGCGAAAGCGGTTCAATCTCGCTTATGAATTGTGGTGCTGCCTTCAAAAAATCGTTGCCTTTCGCAGATGACCTTGGCCTTTTCGGCACCACATTTCTTTCTTTTGGATTTATGGTATACCTCGCCATTGCGATTGCTTTTGTGGCTTCGTTTGTACTGAACAGAACAAGGGTGGGGCTTAATCTCCGCGCTGTCGGTGAAAACCCCGCAACGGCCGATTCCGCAGGTATTGATGTTGTAAAATATAAATATTTTGCAACCTGTATCGGCGCTGTTATTGCAGGTTTTGGCGGACTTTACTTTGTTATGGACTACACAGGCGGTGCATGGACCAATAACGGCTTCGGTGACCGTGGATGGCTCGCCATTGCAATCGTTATTTTTGCTATTTGGAAGCCCAGAATGTCCATACTTTCGTCGTATCTTTTCGGTGGTTTGTATATCCTGTGTGTTTATATTCCGGGTCTTTCTTCAAGTTCCAAGGAACTCATCAATATGTTGCCTTATGTTGTTACTATTATAGTGCTTATCATCATAAGCATTCAGAAAAAACGGGAGAATCAACCACCCGCAAGCCTTGGGCTTTCTTATTTCCGCGAAGAACGGTAGTTTTGAGTTGATTTACACTTGACAGAAAAGGTCTGTTGTGTTAAAATTATAGGCGAAAATAAGCGGTTTCCCGCTATTGCTATTAAAGGAGTAATTACGATGAGCAGAATTAAGACTATTGAAACCAGAGATATGAACAAGAGCGTTAAGACCGGTGGCTGTGGCGAGTGCCAGACTTCCTGCCAGTCTGCTTGCAAAACCTCTTGCGGTGTTGCTAACCAGAAATGCGAGAACGCTAACAAGTAATTTTACTAAAAAGAGGAACGCCGCCTTATAAGGGAGATGCGATTGTCCCCAACCGCATCTCTTTTTGAAGGCGGCTTCTTTTATGATATGGAGTAATTTATGGTACACTGTTATAAACTCAACGGTTATAATATCGTGCTTGACACCTGTAGTGGGTCGGTGCACTCGGTTGATGAAGTCGCTTATGATATTATAGAAATGTATAAATCCAATACAACCGAGCAAATAACTGCCTACATATTGGAAAAATATAAAGACCAACCTGACGTTACGGAAGAAGAGATTTCAGAATGTTTGTGCGATGTTGCTGAACTTGAAAAACAGGGTAAACTGTTTTCACAAGACGTTTATGAGAATCTTGCAATAGATTTCAAGAACAACAGTAATGTTGTAAAGGCTATGTGTCTGCACGTTGCCCACACCTGCAATCTCAACTGTTCTTATTGCTTTGCAAGACAGGGCAAATATCAGGGTGACCGTGCTTTAATGACCTTTGAGGTGGGTAAGCAGGCGTGTGATTTCCTCATTGCCAATTCGGGCACACGCAGAAACCTTGAGGTGGATTTTTTTGGCGGCGAGCCCTTGATGAATTGGGAGGTCGTGAAACAACTGGTACAGTATGCAAGAAGCGTTGAAAAACAGTATAACAAAAACTTCCGTTTCACGCTGACTACTAACGGTGTTTTGCTTGACGACGAAATAATTGACTATCTCAACAAAGAGATGTGCAACGTTGTTTTGAGTCTTGACGGCAGACAGTCAGTTCACGACCACTTTAGAAAATACTATAACGGCAAGGGCAGTTATGAGGATATCGTGCCCAAATTCCAACGGTTAGTGCAAAAGCGAGGCGGTAGGGACTATTATATGCGGGGAACTTTTACCCATAATAATGTTGATTTCACTGAGGATATTTTTCATATGGCCGACCTAGGTTTCAAGGAACTCAGTATGGAGCCGGTTGTGTGTCCCCCCAATGACCCATATGCATTGACCGAGGAAGATTTGCCTAAACTGTTTGAACAGTATGAGAAGTTGGCGGTAGAGATGATTCGCCGAAAGAAAAAGGGCGAGGGATTTACTTTCTATCACTATATGATTGACCTTACTGAGGGTCCTTGCATCTATAAGCGTATAACGGGTTGTGGTTCGGGCACCGAATATATGGCGGTTACCCCGTGGGGTGAACTTTATCCCTGCCATCAGTTTGTCGGTGACCCCAAATACAGTCTTGGTGACGTATGGAAGGGTGTTACCAACAAAGCGGCACAGGATGAGTTCAGAAGTTGTAACGCTTACGCCCGTCCCGAATGTAAGGATTGTTGGGCAAAACTTTATTGCTCGGGCGGTTGCGCCGCCAACTCTTATCACGCAACAGGCAAGATAAACGGTGTTTACGAGTACGGTTGCGAACTATTTAAGAAGAGAATGGAATGTGCCGTTATGATAAAGGTTGCAGAGGCCGAAGAATGAAGACACCCATAGCAGATTTTGTAAAGAACTATGCCGAGAGCAAAACTGCCCGGCTGCATATGCCCGGACATAAGGGGAGAGAAGTTCTGGGCGTTGAACATCTTGATATTACCGAAATAGAAGGCGCAGATGTGCTTTATTCGCCAGAGGGAATTATTCTGGAGAGCGAAAACAATGCAACCCAACTATTTGAAACTGCTCATACATTTTATTCCACCGAAGGCTCATCGCTGTGTATAAAGGCCATGCTTTCCATAGCCACTAACGGCAAGGAAAAGACGGTTCTTGCCGCAAGAAACGTCCACAAAGCGTTTTTATACGGCGCGGCATTGCTCGATTTGGATGTTGAATGGCTTTACCCTCAAAACGGCAGTCACATCTGCAGTTGCGTTATATCGCCTGACGTATTGGGTGATAAACTCAAGAGTATGCAAAGGTTGCCAAGCGCGGTTTATGTAACTTCACCTGATTATCTCGGTAATGTGCAGGATATAAAAGGTCTTGCAAAGGTATGTCACAGATTTGGGGTACCACTGCTTGTCGATAATGCTCACGGGGCTTACCTCGCATTTTTGGAAGAAAGCGTGCACCCCATACATCTAGGTGCCGATATGTGCTGTGATTCGGCTCATAAGACCTTACCCGTACTTACGGGCGGTGCTTATCTGCACATTTCTAAGGATGCGGATAAGAGTTTCTGCCGTAATGCAAGACGGTTTCTGTCGGTTTTTTCTTCAACAAGTCCGTCATACTTAATTTTGCAGTCACTTGATATGTGCAATAAGGTTTTGGATGAAGAATTTAGAGAACTTTTATACCAAACCGTGAAAAAGATAAACCGTCTGAAAACCGGATTTTCAAAAATCGGTTGGATTTTAAAGGGTGATGAACCACTCAAGATTACTTTGGATTGCGGCGGATTTGGTGCTAGCGGTGAAGAAATAGCCGAAATGCTCCGCAAAAACGGTGTTGAGTGTGAGTTCTGTGACCGCGATGTTGTGGTAATGATGTTCACACCTTTTGTTGATGATGCGGTCTATGAAATGTTAAAAACCGTGCTTTTATCGGTCAAAAAAGGTGATGCAAGGCCATCTTTTAGGTTGCTTTTTTGTAAAGGCGAGCAAAAAATGCGCATACGAAAGGCTTTGTTTTCCGAGCAGGAGACTGTGGAAATCGAATCGGCGCAAGGGCGCATCTGCGCGGCACCGAATGTTGCGTGTCCGCCTGCGGTACCGCCTGTAATGAGCGGTGAAGTTATAACCGAAGATACCATAAAGGTATTAAAATACTACAATATAAACAAAATCGATGTTGTAAAATAAACAGTCAGATTCCGAAAGGAATCTGACTGTTGTTTATAGATTTTCAATTTTTGAAAAATGACATTCACAAACATCCAACTCAGGAAAGGCACCTATAATATCGCGGCAGAGTACCGATACGATAACGTCTTCGGTGTTGAAATGACCTGCGTCGTAAAGCGAGATATCAAGTCTGCCTGCCTCGATAAAAATGTGGTGCTTGACATCGGCTGTAACAAAGGCATCGGCGCCTGCATTTACTGCATCATAAATGAAATCGGCACCAGAGCCTGAACACACGGCAACCGTGGTGATATCTTTCTGCCCTGCTACAAACTTGACCGTCCCGCCCAAAGCCTCTTTTATGTGCTTGGCAAAGGAATAAGGGTCCTCAGGTTGGTCAAGATAGCCTTTTCTCAAAGCAAATCCATCGGTCGATATTAACTCCTCAACATCGTAGAGACCCAAAGCATCACACAAGGCATCGTTCACACCGCCTGTCGATTGGTCAAGGTTGGTGTGCATCGAAATGACCGAAATACCCTTGGAAATGAGTTTGTAAACAAGGCTGTCAGCGGTAACTGATTTCAACCCCTCAAAAATAATCGGGTGATGGGTGACGATAAGGTTGGCACCTAAATCTTCGGCACGGTCAATAACCTCGTCAAAGCAGTCGAGCGATACCAAAATACCTTTGACCTCAGCGTTTTCGTCGCCTACGAGCAGACCGACATTGTCAAAACTTTCTACTAGTTCCTTGGGTGCTACACCGTATAGAAAATCCAAAATTTCCTTGACCTTCATACTTTCAGTCCTTTCAAAATAAGCGCAACTCCCTGTTACAGAAAATTGTCTTTTACTTTTTCTGGAACGAATCCTTGAGAGCCACTGTGCGGTTGATGATAAGGTGGTCGGGAGTACTTAGGGTATCAACACAGAAGTATCCCTGACGCATAAACTGATATTTGTCGCCGGGTTTGGCATCCTTCATAAAGGTTTCGCACTTAGCACCCTTCAAAATAGTAAGCGAATCTGGGTTGAGGTTGTCCTGAAAAGAGGAAACACCCTCTTCATCCGAAGGATTCTCAACATTGAACAGACGGTCATAAAGCCTTATTTCGGCATCAACGGCATGTGCCACAGAAACCCAATGCAACGTACCTTTGACCTTTCTGCCATCGGGAGCATCTCCGCCAAAAGTTGCAGGGTCATAGGTGCAGTGAACTACGGTGATGTTGCCGTCACCGTCACACTCGTGAGAGGCATACTTTACAAAATATGCGCCCTTAAGACGCACTTCTTTTTCCGGACACAGACGGAAATACTTGGGTGGGGGAACAAGCGCAAAGTCATCCTGTTCGATATATATTTCGCGCGAGAATTCAATCGTGCGTGTGCCAAGTTCTGGCTTGTTGGGGTTGATTTCAACCGTAATGTTCTCCACCTTGCCATCGGGGTAGTTATCAATAACCACCTTCAAAGGACGAAGAACCGTCATCGCACGCTCGGCGTGAATATTGAGATGCTCTCTCACACAGGACTCCAAAAGTGCATAGTCAATAACGCTATAAGCCTTGGAAACACCAATCTTATCACAGAAATTGCGGATAGCCTCGGCAGGGTAGCCACGACGACGCATACCGCTGATTGTAGCCATTCTCGGGTCGTTCCAACCGTCAACAATGCCATCGGCAACCAATTTCAAACACTTGCGTTTACTGGTCAGAGTATAGTTAACGTTCATACGCGCAAACTCAATCTGACGGGGAGGGGTGGGGAGGTTCAAGACCTCAAGGAACCAATTATAAAGTGGTCTGTGATTCTCAAACTCAAGCGAGCAGAGTGAGTGTGTAACACCCTCTCGGTAGTCAGACAGGGGATGCGCAAAGTCATACATAGGATATACGCACCACTTGTCACCCGTGCGGTGGTGATGTGCTTTAAGCACACGGTAAATGACAGGGTCACGCATATTAAGATTGGGAGAAGCCATATCTATTTTGGCACGAAGTACCATAGAGCCGTTATCAAACTCACCCTCGGTCATTCTGCGGAAAAGGTCACGTGTTTCCTCGACGGGACGGTCACGGTAGGGTGAATTGATACCTGCCTCAGTCAAAGTACCCCTCATTTCACGGATGGTATCGGCATCTGACTCGTCAACATAAGCCAATCCCATATCAATAAGTTTCAAAGCGCACTCATAGATGAAATCAAAATAATCCGATGCGAAGTATACATTGTCCCACTGGAAACCCAGCCAGTTGATATCCTCTTTAATGGCATCAACGTACTCAACATCTTCTTTGGTGGGGTTGGTATCGTCAAGACGGAGGTTACATTTACCGTTGTACTTTTCGGCAGTGCCAAAGTCTATGCAAATAGCCTTTGCATGACCGATATGAAGGTATCCGTTGGGTTCGGGCGGAAAACGGGTCTGAACCTTATCGTAAACGCCCTTTTCAAGGTCTTCATCAATGAAATCGTGAATGAAATTAGAGGGCAAAACCTCATTTTCCAGAATATTGTTGTTTTCCATTTTGTTTTCTCCTAATCAAACAGTCTTGAAATGCTCAATAGCGGCATTGATACGGTCAATACAGGTATTGCGACCCAAGACCTTCATAATACTGCACAGGTCGGGTGTGTTGGTACGACCCGTGATGCTGACACGGATAACGGTCGAAGCATCACCCGGACTACCCGCATATTTTTCGGGTTCAGCCTTATAAGCCTTGGTATCGGTTGCAAAGTTTGCGGCAGGGCAGATGTTCTTGATGGTATCGAACCACTGACTGTTATCGTGGCTGGGGTCATAAACATCCCTGTAAGCCTTTAGAATCTTTACTGCCGATTCGCCCGAAATGTGAGCGGGAAGTTCGAAGTGGGGAGTATAAAGTTCATTAAACATATACTCGGCATAGTTTCGGGCATCACTCCACTTAACGATGTCTTTTCTTGGCTTTGGATTCTCACGGTCGATGTTGTAAATAGCGCGGGCGCGGTCAATATCTTTGGCCAAAATCTCATAAAACTCGCGGTCGTATTCCTTAGCCCAATCAACAAGACGGTTGACAACATCATCCGCATTCATACGGCTGATGACGGTTTTGGAAACATCGTTCAACTTGTCGGTGTCAAACAATGCGCCCGAAGCACTCATCTTCTTTATGTTGAACTTGAATTTCTTATAATCTTCTGTAGGGTTGGCTCTGCGCCAATCCTCAAAATCACTCGCGGCTATGGTCATAAGATATTCAATGACACTCTCGGCAGGATAGCCTTGCTCGGCAAAGAAGTGTACCGCCGCCTCGGGGTCTTTACGCTTGCTTATCTTACGCTTGGCTCCGTTATCAAGTTTCATAATAGGTGAAACGTGAACATATTTGGGTGCCTTGAAACCAAGAAGTTTAAAAAGTTGCAGGTGCTTAGGGGTGGAGGAAATCCATTCGTCACCGCGGATAACATGGGTGGTGCCCATCAGATGATCGTCAACAGCGTGCGCAAAGTGATAGGTTGGTATTCCGTCCGATTTCAAGATGACGAAATCCTCGTCGTTTTCAGGCATCTCAATCTTGCCTTTGATTCCGTCGTCAAAAACCACTTTATTTTCTTCAGAACCGGGGGACTTAAGACGCACAACGAAAGTTTTACCTTTTTTAATAAGAGCCGCAGCCTCGTCAACGGTAATGTTGCGGTGCTTGGCATACTCACCGTGGTAGCCGGTGCGCACTTTGTTGGCTTCCTGAACGGCACGGACGGCTGAAAGGTCATCTTCAGTGCAGAAACAAGGGTAAGCAAGGCCTTGCTTTATCAAAGATTTGGCATAGCACTGATAAATTTCGGCGCGCATTGACTGTTTGTAAGGACCGTATGCACCCTCCTCGCGGTCAGGTTCGACAAATCCCTCGTCTATTTTAATGCCAAAGTGCTTTACACCTGTGATAATATCGGCAATGCCGCCCTCGACCTCGCGTTTTTTATCGGTATCCTCGATACGGGTGAAAAAGATGCCGCCCGTGGAATCGGCAACAAGACGGTTAATAAGCGAAACAAACAATGTGCCCAGATGCAAGTAACCTGTGGGACTGGGCGCAACACGGGTGACACGCACACCTTCACCCAAATCACGGGAGGGGAACTTGTCCTCATAATAGGCAGGTTCTTTCTGGATGTCGGGCAACAAAAGTTCCGCCATACGTTCAAAATCGTTCATGTTAAAACCTCACGAATAAAGAAAATTAATTATGTAGAAAAATGAACATAAATACACCTATATATTATTGCAGATTTTACAGATAATTACAACTATTATTTATAAAAATATTGGGTTATATTGTTGTTTTTTTTGATCTGATGTGTTATACTCTAATAAATGATGCTCGAAATTTCTGAAACCGAGTAAAAAAAGAGGTTTTTTATGAAAAAGATATTAACTTTTATACTTGCTTTTGCAATGTTGGTTTCGTTTGTTGCCTGTGGCGATGATGACAATAAGGGTACAAATTCCACAACCGAAAAGGTTGAACAGAACACCGTTGACATTGTGAACAACGCTTATGCCGCCACCGCGAAGGCTCTTGCTGAGGCAAAGGCCTTGGGCTATAAGGGCAATATGATTAAATCGGTAACGGTTGACGGAACAACCGCTTCGGTAAGAATGACTCTCGATTTTGATTATAAAGATACTGATGGCGGCAGAGTTTTTGCTGTTGATATTGTGACCAAAAGCGGTGATGCGTCTGACCAAGTTCAGATGTATGATGATACAGTAAATCTGTACGGCAACCGCGCCGGTGCGACATATCTTTTGTCCGATAATAAGGACACCGATGCCTTTGTTGAAAACCTTTTTAAGGATATTGAGTTTATGGATGCCACCAAGATTACCGTGCTCAGTACCAAGATAGTTGACACTGTGGGTAACGGTCATGGTTTTGTTATGGACTATGATTTCAATGACGAGGATTTTGATGCCGAAGAGGTTATCGGAACCGATATGTTTTCAGAACGCAAAGCAGGTTTTCCCGTCAAGGTTACAGGTCTTCGCGTAAGCGGAATTGTTGATTCTGAGGGCAGACTTACCTCTCAAAAGGTTGAATTTAAATATGAATATACCACTGAGGTTGAGGTTCCCAAGACCGATGTTGACCCCGATAATTCGGGCGTAACCGAGACAACTGAAAAGGTTGTCAAGAACGTAATCAATGTAATTTCGGCCGAGTTCTACTTTGACTATGACCTGTCCGAAGTTGAAGTTCCCGACCTTATTAAGGTTTTGGGCACCGAAGGCGAGGGTGACGGTGAAGGTGAAGATAAACCCGTAAAGTATGACGAGATATCTATCAGCGATTTCCAGAGACTTTCAGTCTCTACCGGTACCGAGGACGGAAAATAAAAGTATCGACGTTGGTCAATACTGAATAATGATAAATTTATAAAACCGGCTGAGTGCCGGTTTTATGTGCGTTAAAAAGGAGATATAAAAATGGCAGAAGAAAGAAAGTGTAATGACACAAGTTGCACAGGTGACTGCAGTAACTGTGCCAGTGCAAAACAGCACAAGCCTGAAGATTTCATCGAAAAACTCAACCAACATTCAAGCGTCAAGCATGTTATTGGTGTTGTCAGCGGCAAGGGTGGCGTTGGAAAGTCTATGGTAACTGCAATGTTGGCCGTTGTTGTAAACCGTATGGGTTATAAAGTCGGTATCCTTGATGCCGATATTACAGGTCCGTCTATCCCCAAAATGTTCGGTATTAACTGCCGTGCAATGATGGATGATAAGGGTATTATCCCTGTTGAGACAGCAAACGGTATCAAGATAATGTCCTGCAATCTTTTGCTTGAAAATCCAGATGCGCCCGTTGTTTGGAGGGGTCCCGTTCTTGCAGGCGCAGTAAAGCAGTTCTGGACCGATGTCAACTGGGGCGAGGTTGACTATATGTTTGTTGATATGCCTCCCGGAACGGGTGACGTACCGCTTACCGTTTATCAGTCATTGCCCATCACGGGTACAGTTATTGTAACAACCCCGCAGGACCTTGTTTCGATGATTGTCAAAAAAGCTTGCAATATGGCAAGTATGATGAATATACCTGTACTCGGTATGGTTGAAAATATGAGTTATGTCAAATGTCCCGATTGCGGTAAGGAGTTTGAGATATTCGGTCAGAGCCATTTTGAAGAATTGTGTAGCGAAATGCAGATAATGCCTCTGGGCCGTATGCCTATAGACACATCACTCACAGAACTTTGTAATATGGGTGAGTTCGAGCGATTTAACGTGGATTATCTGAAAGCGGCTGCCGAAATGATTGAGACTGCTACCAAATAGTAAAGTTAAAGAAAAGTTCCTCTTGGAGTCCAAGAGGAACTTTTTGTATACGGCAATATTATGAAAAAGTATATAGTTATCGAAAGATTACCGAACTAATGGGTGGAAATGTTAGTACAGTTAGCAGAGAATTTAACAGAAATGGGTCTCATATGTATGATAATTCATCATTGGCACAGAGGGTTTTTAACCCGTCCTGCTTGCTTTTTTTTAGTACATTTGGTATTATAATGAATATAAAGGCGGTGATGCAATGTCAGAAAAGATAAAACGGTTGTCCGAAGAAGCGATATCAAAAGCATTGGAACACAACGGAATACCGTGTTATGTTAAGGTGTATGAGGAGATTGATTCCACCAACCTTGAAGCCAAACGCCGTGCGCAATTTATGGAAGACAATGTACCGCAACTCATCCTTGCCGAATGTCAGACAAAGGGTAAGGGGAGAATGGGCAGGAGTTTTTATTCACCGCAAAGCACTGGGCTGTATATGTCTTATATGTACACCCCAAAAACCGATTTTTCCGACAGTGTCACGGTTACGGCAGCGGCATCGGTTGCCGTGGTGAGGGCTATTGAAAAACTGACGGACCTGAAGCCTTTAATAAAATGGGTAAACGATATTTACATTGACCAAAAAAAGGTCTGTGGAATATTAACTGAGGCCGTAACAGGGCAATCAGTTTGTATAGTTGTGGGAATTGGGGTAAATATCACTACCAAGTGTTTCCCAAAAGACGTGCAGAGCGTTGCAACCGCATTAAATAAGCGCATTGACCGAAATGTTTTGGCGGCAGAAATCATAACCGAGTTAAAAAAACTGGTTGATGAACTGCCGGATAGGACATTCATCGCCGATTACCGCGATAAGTCCTGTGTTTTGGGACGCCAGGTGACCTTTTTCAAAAACGGTGATGAAATACATGGTACGGCGCTTGACATTGACCGTGACGGCGGATTGGTTGTTAGGACTCAAAACGGCATTGTGACGCTTAACACAGGTGAGATTTCTTTGCACATTAGAGAGTAAAGAGAAAAATTGTTGTTTTTTAAGCGATGTGATTTTAGTTTAAAAAAGCGTTTCGGAATTCCCGAAACGCTTTCTTTATGTCCAATTTTGATTTGAGAATATAACGGGTAAAATCTTGCAAATGATTATTTTCGTGAACGGCATGAGAGAGTTACTCAATAATTTCACCGATACAATAGTCATCGCAAACTGTGGTGAGTTTTACCGATACGATGTCATTTTCGCTATAACTTGGCGCATTTACTTTAACACGGGTGTAGTTTTCGGTGTACCCCTCCCACACACCGTCGTTTTTGGTTTCAAGCAATACTTTAGAAACCAAACCAAGTTGGGATTTCAAAAAATCTTGCTCTGATTCCAAACAAATATTCTGCATAATACGGCTTCGTTCCTGTTTTATCTGTGGGTCAATCTGGTCTTTGCGCTTTGCGGCAACGGTGCCCTCGCGCATTGAATAAACAAAGGTGTGTGACCTTGCAAAGCCGATTTCTTTCATAAATTCGCAAGAGTTTTTAAAATCCTCCTCCGATTCACCTGCAAAGCCAACCATAATATCGGTGGTGATAGACGGATTTTTGAACTTAGCGCGTATTCTTGCCACAAGGTTGCGGTAAAATGCCGTATCATACTTGCGGTTCATTTCTTTTAAAGTGCGGTCACAACCTGATTGCAACGATAAATGAAACTGTGGACAGAATTTTTTGTTTGCACTGAGTCGGTCCAAAGCGTTGTCACTTATCTGGTCGCATTCAAGCGAGCCTAGACGCACACGCTTGATGCCGTCAACCGACGATACTGCCTCAACAGCATCACACAGTTCAAAACCTGTGTCGGTACCGAATGCCGAAAGGTTTATGCCAACCAGAACAATCTCCTTATAACCTCGTTTTGCCAACTCTTCAGCCTCTTTTTTGATGGATTCCAAAGCTCTCGACCTCACACGGCCACGGGCATAGGGGATAATGCAATATGAACAGAAACGGTTGCAACCGTCCTCGATTTTGATGAAAGCACGGGTGTGCTCGTCCATTTTTGTAACACCAATATCGGTATAAGTTTTATGATGCTCGCCCACCAAAATATGTTCAAGGCAACTGTTCAAGGCGTTTATAACGATTTCGGGCAGTTTGTCGTAATCGGTATTGCCAATAACAAGGTCAACTTCGGAAATTTGTGAGCATTCGTCGGGGAAAGCCTGTGCCATACAACCTGTTAACACAATAAACGCGTTGGGCGAACTGCGACGGAGTTTGCGTACGGTCTGCCTTGTTTTACGGTTGCTTTCGGCCGTAACGGTGCAGGAGTTGACAATAATAATATCGGCCGACTGTTCATACGGCACAACGTTGACCCCAAGCGACTCGAAAACCTCGCCCAGAGCCTCGGATTCATACTGATTAACCTTACAACCCAAAGTGTAAAAAGAAACCGTCATAATATACTCCAAAAGATGATTTATCCAAAACATTATACCGCAATCCAATGTTTTATGCAATAGGGAAAAGGGAAAAATCAACCGCCTTGGCCTTATTAGGTCAGGGCGGTCGTAATGATTTATTTATTATTTACCAAGAATCTCTTTATACATCTTGATGTAGGCTCCGGCGGATTTACCCCAACTGTTATCGCATTCCATAGCGCGTTTTCTGAGTACATCCCAACCATCACGGTTTTTGAATCCCTCAATGGCGCGTTGCACGGCATAAGCCATATCGTGCGCGTTGTAGGTGCTGAACGTGAAACCGTTGCCCTCGTTATCACCGCTGTCCGAAACGGTGTCCTTAAGACCGCCTGTCTCGCGCACAACGGGGATCGTGCCGTAACGGAGTGCTATCATCTGTGCAAGTCCGCAAGGCTCGCTCTTGGACGGCATCAGGAAGATATCTGCACCTGCATAAATCTTGTGCGCAAGGTCGGGGATGAAGCCCAGTTTCAATGAAACCTTATCGGGGTGAGCATTTCTTTGCTCGTGGAAGAAGGTCTCAAATTCAACCTCTCCGCTTCCCAAAATAACAAACTGCACATCGTTTTGAAGAATATCCTCAAAAACGCGCTTGATGAGGTCAACACCCTTGTGCGAAACAAGACGTGTGACGATACCGATGATGGGTATATCTGGGTTTTCTGGCAGTCCGCAAAGTTTTTGCAATTCAGCCTTGTTGACAGCCTTATTTGACATATCCTCGGCACTGAAACCTGCCCACAGGTGCGGGTCGGTTTCGGGGTTGTAAACATCAACATCAATACCGTTGACTATTCCCAAAAGTTTGAAACCGCGCTCACGGATAATTCCGTCAAGTCCGTGGGCGAACCATGGGTCTTTAATTTCCTCGGCGTATGTTGGGCTGACGGTGGTCACACGGTCGGCACATTCAATACCGCCTTTCATCAGGTTGACACATCCGTCATACTCAATGAATTGCGAATAGTCATTAGGAATACCCAAAACATCCTCAATAAGGTCTTTACCGTATTTACCCTGATACTGAATGTTGTGGATTGTAAATACGGTTTTTATGTTCTTATAAGGGTCATTGTTTCTGTAAATTGCATCAAGAAAAACGGGTACCATTGCGGTCTGCCAGTCATTGCAGTGAATGATATCGGGCACAAAATCAATGTGGGGTATCATCTCAAGTACCGCGCGAGAGAAGAAAGCAAATCTCTCTGCGTCATCATAATGACCGTAAAGTCCGCCTCGCTTGAAATAATATTGGTTATCAATAAAATAATAGATAACACCTTCGTGCTTGGCCTCAAAAATACCGCAGTACTGTCTGCGCCAAGCAACGGGAACCGTGATGCTTGTAATAAACTGCATTGAGTTGCGCATTTCGTCGCTGATGGTGTCATAAAGCGGAAGCACAACTCTGCAACCGATTAGTCTTTTGCGCAGTGCTTTCGGCAAAGCGCCGGCCACATCGGCAAGTCCGCCGGACATAGCGTAAGGATAGGCCTCACTGGTAGCGTATAATACTTTCATAATTTAAACCTCTGCTTTTTTACGAACATAGATGGGATAGGTTTCGGTACCTCTCAAGGTCCTGCCTTGAGTTACAGTTACCTTTTTATCGAGAGTTACATACTGTAAGTCTGAATTTGCTTCAATAGATGAATCCTGCATTACGATACAGTTTTCAACAATAGCACCCTTGCCGATTTTGACACCGCGGAACAGAACCGAATTCTTGACGGTGCCCTCAATAACACAACCGTCGGCAATAAGGCTGTTTTTTACCTCGCTGTCAAGTCCGTAAATGGTCGGCATATCGTCACGGGTCTTGGTAAAAACGGGGCGTTCTTTGCAGAATAACTGACGGCGTATTTCGGGTTTGCTTAAAACATCCGCCGTAACCTTTGCATATGTTACGGGACTGTCCATAATTGCGGCATACTCGGTTACTTCATAACCGCGTATGTCAAGTTTCGAAAGTCCTCGCTGATAAACGTCACGGGCAATACTTGTAAAGTTGTGCTCATAACCCTCTTTTACAATTTCTATAAGCAGTTCCCTTGACATAATGGTAATGTCAAGGCTTACGCAACTGTCGGCAGTGTCGGTCGCCGAGAATTTGATATCGGTAACCTTATCACCCGACAGTTCAAAAGCCATAACATCCTGACGGTTCTGTGGCATAACACCTTTCTTGTAAGCAATGGTAATGTCTGCACCGCTTTTTATATGGTGTTTTATCATATCGCTTAAATCAAAGTTGGTGATAATGTCACCGTCGCACATCACAACATATTCTTCAGAAGAATTGCCAAGGAAGGTCATTGCGCCGAAGAGACCGTCAACGTGGCCTTTATACACCTTGGCATCGGTGTTGGAATAAGGAGGGAGAAAATAAAGTCCGCCCGATTTACGGTCAAGGTCCCATGCTTTGCCTGTTCCAATATGGTCCATAAGTGACTGATAGTTATTTTTGGTTACGATACCCACCTTTGAAACACCTGCGTTAACAAGGTTGGAAAGGGAAAAATCGATAATTCTGTAACGTCCGCAGAAGGGCAGAGAACCCATTGAACGTGACTCGGTCATTTCGCCCATAAGATGGTCGTGCGCATTTGGGAACACTATGCCCATTACATTGGTCTTTCTCATTGCTTTTCACCCTCCTTTAAGTTTTCTTTAATCATTACGCCTGCGCTGACCGTTGCGTTTTTACCCACCGTAAGACCTGCTCCGACAACCGAAACACCCCATTTTGAGAGGTCGCTCACATCCTCGGGACGCTCACCGACCGATGCTCCTTGTTCAACCACAACATTTTCAGCGATTATAGCATACTGCACCGAAGCACCCTCTTTGATGACTGCGCCGGGCATTACAAGAGAATCCTTGACAACGGCACCTTCCTCGATTATGACATTGTCGAACAAAATCGAGAAATCCACCGTTCCGAATATCTCACAACCCTCTGTAATAAGAGAATTCTGAACCTTTGCACTGTCTGCAATATACTGCGGAGGTGCGCTGGGAGTTCTGGAGTAAATTCTCCACTTGGGGTCGGAAAGTTCAAGCTTTATTTTGGGGTCAAGAAGGTCAAGGTTAGCCTCCCACAGAGAGTCAATAGTGCCGACGTCTTTCCAATAATCACTAAAGCGGTAGACTACCATCTTTTGCTTGTCATTAAGCATATTGGGGATTATGTTCTTACCAAAATCGTTGGAGGAGTTGGGGTCGGCCTCATCCTCTTCAAGATATTTTTTTAGTTTATCCCAAGAGAAAACATAGATGCCCATTGAAGCCAGGTTGCTCTTTGGTTGTTTGGGTTTCTCCTCAAACTCATAAATGCTTCCGTCAGGGTTGCAGTTCATTATACCAAAACGGCAAGCCTCTTCCATCGGCACCTCGATAACAGCAATAGTACAATCGGCACCAGAGGTTTTGTGTTGCTCAATCATATCACTGTAATCCATTTTATAAATGTGGTCGCCTGAAAGTATCAGAACATACTCAGGGTCATAACGCTTGATGAAAGGTATGTTCTGATAGATTGCGTTGGCAGTGCCCTTGTACCAATCTCCGCCTTTATTGTTCTGATAAGGCGGAAGAATGTGCACACCGCCGTTGGAACGGTCAAGGTCCCACGGCTTGCCCGAACCGATGTAATCGTTCAGTTCAAGCGGTTGATACTGGGTGAGAACACCGACGGTATCAATACCTGAGTTGGTGCAATTAGATAGCGGAAAATCAATTATGCGGTATTTTCCGCCATAGGGCACGGCAGGTTTTGCAATGTTCTGGGTAAGAACACCAAGACGGCTTCCCTGGCCTCCTGCCAATAGCATTGCGACACATTCTGTTTTCTTCACTGAATGTCACTCCTTGCAATTTGTTTTATTTTGAAGGCGTTTTGCCTTTAAATTACGTTTGTGTTTTACATAAATTACCGACAGGGCAGGCAAGACAAGTCTTGCTGACTGCTTAAAACCGTGCATCGGTTTTGACTCGGTTTTAAAAGTGTTCTTAGATATAACACCGTCACCGCCGAACTCAATACTGTCGGTATTGAGTATAATTTCATACTCACCGTGCAAAGGCATCCCAAGGCGGTAATTTTCCAATTTCATGGGGATAAAGTTACAGATTACGATAATACTGTTGCCGTCCTTGTCGGTGCGTTTGAATGCAATGACGCTGTTGTTACAGTCATCGTTGGAAATCCACTTAAACCCCTCCCAAGAGCAATCTATCTCCCACAACGGACGGTTTTGAAGATAAAAACGGTTGAGTGTTGTTACAAAGTGTTGCATTTTTTGATGCTTCTCAAAATCCAACAACATCCAATCCAGTTCACTCCTATAATTCCACTCGGAAAACTGCGCAAACTCGTTGCCCATAAAGGTGAGTTTCTTTCCGGGATGAGCCATCATAAACCCATATAAGGCTCTGAGTGACTTAAATTTATTTTCATAATCTCCCGACATTTTGTTTATTAAAGAACCTTTGCCATGAACCGACTCATCGTGTGAGAGAGGTAAAACAAAATTCTCCGAAAAAGCATAAAAGAAAGAAAAGGTTAAAGCCCCGTGATGAAATTTTCGGTGAATGGGGTCGAGCGACATATACTTCAAGGTGTCATTCATCCAACCCATATTCCACTTGAGATTAAACCCCAAACCGCCATGTGAAACAGGGTGAGTGACCATCGGCCAGGCCGTAGACTCCTCTGCAATCATCAGTGTGTGCGGGAATTTTGAAAATACAGCGGTGTTCAAAGTTTGCAAAAACTCCACCGCCTCAAGGTTTTCCTTTCCGCCGTATTTGTTTGGTATCCATTCACCGTCACGTCGGTTATAATCGCGGTAGAGCATCGAGGCAACGGCATCCACACGCATTCCGTCAATGTGATATTTTTCATGCCAAAAAACTGCATTTGAAACGAGGAAACTGACAACCTCAGGTCGGCTATAGTCAAAAACACAGGTGCCCCATTCCTTGTGCTCGCCCAATCTTGGGTCGGGGTACTCATAACAGGCGGTGCCGTCAAAACGGTAAAGGCCGAACGCATCCTTAGGGAAATGGGCAGGAACCCAATCAAGGATAACGCCTATCCCAAAGTTGTGCATAATATCGACAAACTCCATAAAATCCTTTGGAGTTCCATAGCGTGAGGTAGGGGCATAGTAACCTGTCACCTGATAACCCCAGGAACCGTCAAAAGGGTGCTCCATAATGGGCAGAAGTTCAACGTGGGTATAACCCATATCGGTGACATACTGTGCAAGTTCACGGGCAATGGTCTTATAACTGAAATAATTCCCATCACTATATTTACGCCAAGAGCCCAAGTGAACCTCATAGATGTTCAACGGCTTTTGGTAAATATCTCCCTTTCGTTCTTGCCAATCTTTGTCGTGCCAACAAAAGCCGTCAATATCATAGATTTTAGAGGCATTGTCAGGTGCAGTTTCGAAGTGGTAAGCATACGGGTCGCTCTTTAAGGCGAAAGACCCGTCCATATATTCTATATTGTACTTGTACAGGGAATATTCCGGCAGTTTTTCAATTATCGCTTCAAACACTCCGTTTTGGATGTGGAACATCTTAAACCTGTTAGCATCCCAATCACAAAAATCACCCACAACACTAATTGTTCTGGCGTTGGGCGCCCACACTCTGAAAACGCTTTTGCCGTTTTCAAAATGATGACCCAAAAACTGGAAGGCATCAGAGCAGGTGCCGTTAGTGAAGTTTTGAATTTTAACTTCAAGGCTCATAAAATTCTCCCCTAAAACGATATAGGGAGAAAATATTACCAAAATTCCAACCAAAATCTTCCTATATCTATTTTATCAATGTTATTTTAAGATTGCAATACCTATTTTGGTGTTTTTCTATTTATACGAGTAGATTTTTAAAATAAAATTTATGCAATTTGCACAAAACAATACTATTCGACATTTTTAAACACGCAAAGTTTAAGTGATTACATTTATTATTGCTGAAAAAACGGTAAGATAAACACCCGACTTTAATGAATGTCATAATATAAAAATTAAGCATGACTGATAAATTAAAATATGATTAGTAAAAATTTTAAAAATGTGTTGACATTGTCAAGCATTTGTGTTAAAATCTTTAGGCGTTGGATAAGTCCGCAACAATTAGTGGCGGCTTTTATACGGAGAGGTATCGAAGTGGTCATAACGAGGCGGTCTTGAAAACCGTTTGGGGGCAACCCCACAAGGGTTCGAATCCCTTCCTCTCCGCCATTAAAGGTTTTAATTTCCGATTTGGAAAATTAAATATATTATTGTGATTCGGCAACATGGAGTAGTACTCAAGTTGGTGAAGAGGCGCCCCTGCTAAGGGCGTAGGTCGGGTAACCGGCGCAAGAGTTCAAATCTCTTCTACTCCGCCATCAAACAAAGCACCGCAAAAGCGGTGCTTTGTTTGATTTTATACGAAAATTGAACTTGTTGTACGGGTTGAAAAATCGGTGATGTTAAGGTATAATAATGAAGTCGAAAACTGTCTTTTAAAGGTGATTGGTATGATAATTCTTATAACGGGCGCATCACACACGGGCAAGACCGCTCTTGCACAAAAATTGCTTGAAAAATACAAATTCCCGTATCTGTCAATCGACCATCTGAAAATGGGGCTCATACGCAGTGGGAATACCCACCTCACCCCGTTAAGTGATGACCGTGATTTGACGGATTATCTGTGGCCTATTGTCCGTGAAATGATTAAAACTGCTGTTGAAAACAAGCAAAATCTTATTATTGAGGGGTGCTACATTCCGTTTGACTGGCAAAAGGACTTTTCAAAACAATATCTTGAAAATATAAAGTATTACTGTCTTGTGATGAGTGTAGATTACATAAAAAATCACTTTTCAGATATCAAAAAGTACGCAAAAATAATTGAAAACCGGTTGAATGATGATGAGTGCACAATGGAAAACATTTTGGATGATAATTCAAACTTTTTAAAACTTGCAAAAAAGCACAATGTTAATTATGTCTTAATAAATGACGGTTACGAAATCCATATTTAATCAGAAGTTTGTTGACTTTTAAAGTTCTGTGGTAAAATATATATACTGAATATAAAAAGGAATAGGACATTGTATGAAAGAGATCATAAAAATCTATTCAAAAAGTGCAATGAATTATTTACGCGCTTTTTTAAGGTGGCTTGGCCTTGGGGCACTTGTCGGAATTGTAAGCGGCCTTGTGGGAACAGGATTTTCAAAGGCAATAGCGTTTGTTACGGAACTTCGGGGAGAACAGCCTTGGCTAGTTCTGTTGTTGCCTTTGGGTGGTCTTTTGTCGGTAGCAATCTATAAACTCTGCCGTGTGACAGGTATTGGCACCAATGCGGTTTTTGAAAGTGTTAGATCAGAGTCAAAAGTTCCATATCTGTTGGCGCCGGCTGTGTTTATCGGCACCTGTCTGACCCATCTTTTCGGCGGCTCGGCGGGAAGAGAGGGCGCGGCACTTCAATTAGGCGGAAGTGTTTCCTCGTTGTTGGGCGGCGTTCTGCGTCTTGATGAAAAGACCAGACATATTCTTGCAATGTGCGGAATGGGTGCATTTTTCTCGGCATTGTTTGGGACACCGTTGGGGGCTTGCGTATTTGCCCTTGAGGTGGTGAGTGTCGGTCACTTTTGCTCAGCCGCCTTTTTTCCGGCAATAGTTTCAAGCACCGCGGCCTTTGGGGTTGCAACTTTTTTTGGAGTTCACCCCGAACGGTTTGCTCTTATGGTTGACCCGTCGCTTGAAATATCGGTTTTGTGGAAAGTCGGGGTTATAGCCGTTGCAGGAGCGGTTGTGAGTTTCGCTTTTTGCCATATGATGCATTTTTCAGAACACATTTTCAAAAAGATGCTAAAAAACGACTATTTGAGAATAACCGTCGGCGGATTGCTGATAGCGGGGTTTACCGTGTTGGTCGGAACTTCTGACTACAACGGTGGCGGAGTAAATGTCATTAACGGTGTTTTTGAGGGTGACGGTGTGCGCTACGAGGCGTTCGTTTTAAAAATGTTGTTTACCGCAATAACCATTGGTGTTGGATTCAAAGGCGGAGAGATAATCCCGACTTTGTTTATTGGCGCAACGCTTGGGGCAACGGTTGGCGGATTGTTGGGACTTGACGCAGGCCTTTCGGCGGCGGTGGGAATGGCATCGCTTTTTTGCGGAGTTACCAACTGCCCACTGGCGACGACTGTACTTTGTATTGAACTGTTCCAAGGCAAGGGAATGATTTTTTGTGCGCTGTCCTGTGTCACAAGTTTTCTTTTGTCGGGTAACGCAAGTCTTTATACGGCACAAAAACTTATTTACTCCAAACTAAATGATGAGGAAATCAATGTAAACGCAAATTGATATTTTAATGAATATAAAACCGTATAAGTTCGGCATAACGGAAATTAAAAAACGCCATTATGGTAGAACAACAGAAAATACCTACACGTGTTCATTCGCATTATTGCAGGAACTTCCCTTTCTAAATGCATCGAATATTCGGAAGTAGGGAGGTGTAACCTATTTTTATAATGCGCGACCTTGATTTAATTAATTTTCGAATGCAAAATCGGCTTGAACTTAATTAAATTACCTAAAAAACGTAATTTTGTTAAAAAACACTTGAAATTGGGCTGAAGTTATATTAAAATAGACCGAAAATGCATAGTTGTATATATTGTCGGGGTGTTGCGCTTTTTTGACCCGACAGAATGGAGTATATTTATGAAAAAATATTGCGAAATGACCGTTGAGGAACTCAAAAGTGAGTATGCGTCGGTCAAAGCAAAATATGAAGAACTTTCGGCATCGGGATTAAAACTTGATATGTCCCGCGGAAAACCCGGTCCCGACCAACTTGCCGTCAGCACCGAACTGCTGGATAAGGTTACTTCAAAAACCGATATTCACAACTGTGACGGTGTTGACTGCCGTAACTACGGCGGACTTGACGGTCTTTCTGAACTCAAACAACTTTTTGCCGATATTCTTGAGGTCCCCGCAACCAATGTTATTGTGGGCGGAAATGCTTCGCTTAATATGATGTTTGACACCGTTGCTCAGGCAATGACCCACGGTATGGGCGCTGAGCCTTGGATGAAGCAGGGAACGGTTAAATTTTTGTGCCCCGTGCCCGGTTATGATCGTCATTTCGGCATTTGCGAGTACTTCGGCATTGAAATGGTAAATGTACCTATGACTGAGGACGGTCCCGACATGGATATGGTTGAGGAACTTGTTAAGGACAGTTCTGTAAAAGGTATGTGGTGCGTGCCCAAATATTCTAATCCCGATGGGGTTGTTTACAGCGATAAGGTCGTACGACGCTTAGCTTCAATGAAGCCTTGCGCACCCGATTTTAGAATTTTTTGGGATAATGCTTATGTTATTCATCCTATTTTCGGTGAGTGTGCCAAAATGCTCAATATTTATGACGAGTGCTTAAAGGCTGGGGACCCCGACAAGGTTATTTTGTTTACTTCGACTTCGAAAATTTCGTTTCCCGGCGCAGGTGTTGCCGCAATGGCCGCCAGTGATGCCAACATAGCACATATCAAAAAGAGAATGAATTATCAGACCATCGGTCCCGATAAACTCAATCATCTCCGCCACGCAAGAATGTTCCCTAATATCGAGGCGGTGCGTGAGCATATGGAACTTCACGCTGGCAAGATGCGTCCCAAGTTCGAAACCGTTTTGAATGTTCTTGACGAACAGTTAAAAAACACGGGTATTGCACGTTGGAATAAGCCTTCGGGAGGATACTTTATCAGTATGTTTGCACCGTGTGGCACCGCCAAAAGAATTGTTGGCCTTTGCAAGGAGGCAGGTCTTGTTCTGACCTCGGCAGGTGCAACATATCCTTACGGCGTTGACCCTGATGACAGTAACATAAGAATTGCTCCTTCGTTTCCCAGTCCAGAGGAACTGGCAGTTGCAACCGAACTGCTTTGCGTTGCAACAAAGCTTGCAGGTCTTGAAAAAATGTTGAATTTGTAAAATTTCGCAAAAATTAGCCACTTTGTCAATTTTTTGGATTGACTTAGTGGCTTTTGTATTATATAATTACTCTGTGATTTTCTGTATAAATGACAGGAATACTAAACATATATTGGAGGTTTTGCGATGAAACGCAAGAACAAAAACGTCAGCAAGCCGTGGTTCTTTATCGTGCTGGCTCTCGTTGTCGTATTTACCTTGTTGTCCTTCTTTGGTTGGGATAATTATTATGGTGACATGAGAAACATCTACGCTAAAGGCGCGGGAGATATCCGTTGGGGTATTGACATAAGCGGCGGTGTTGAGGCTATCTTCTCACCCGATATGGAGTCTGACGACATTACCGATGCTGATATGGACTCAGCAAAGCAGATCATTGAAACCCGTATGTTGTACAACAACATTACTGATTACGAGGTCTACACAGATTATGAAAATAAGCAGATAATCGTTCGTTTTCCTTGGCAGTCGGATGATGAGTCTTATGACCCTACTGCCGCAATTGACGAATTGGGCGAGACTGCAATGCTGACCTTCTATAAAGGCAGTAATAACCAAGGAGAGGTAGTGCTTCAGGGCGCCGCTGATATTAAGGGCGCTTCGTACGGCGGTCTTCAGCAGGATCAATCGGGTAAAAGCCTCGGTCACTGTGTATCACTTGAATTGACCGAAGCCGGCGCCTCAAAGTTCGCCACTGCGACTGCCGCTCAGAAAGGTAATCAGATTGCCATTTATATGGACGAAACACTCCTTTCCGCACCTACGGTTGACGAGGTTATCTCCGACGGTAAGGCCAACATTACAGGAATTGAGTCGGCCGAGGCTGCCGCTGAATTGGCTGAAAAAATTAACGCTGGTTCTCTGCCTTTTGCATTGACGGTTGACGATTCCAAGTTGCAGGTTATTTCTCCTTTGCTCGGCGCTCAGGCACTCAAGGTTATGCTTATTGCAGGTATAATCGCATTTGTTGTCATCTGCATTATGATGATTATCCGTTACCGTTTGCCCGGTGTTATCTCTTGCTTTGTACTTGCAGGTCAGGCCGGCGGTATGATTGCTTGCGTAACAGGTTTCTTCTCGGGAACCGACAGTTTCACCCTAACCTTACCGGGTATTGCGGGTATCATACTGTCAATAGGTTTCGGTGTTGATGCCAATGTTATTATCAATGAGCGTATTAAAGAAGAGTTCAAAAAAGGCAGAACTATTGACGGTGCTATCGCACAGGGTTACAACAATGCTTTCAGTTCCATTCTTGACGGTAACATAACCAACGTTATCGTAGCCGTTGTTTTGCTTGCCGCTTTCGGCACTCCCGACAGTCTCTTGGGCAAGATTTTCGGTTTCCTGTTTCCGTTCCTTTCTTCTTCCGTAACAGGAAACATTTATTCCTTCGGTTACACACTCATTACAGGTGTTATATTCAACTTTATAATGGGTATCTTTGCATCACGTCTGATGCTTATGAGCGTTTCTCGCTTCAAGTTCCTCCGCAACCCATGGCTCTATGGCGGTGTTAAAGAGGGTAAGGAGTTCAAAGAAAACAAACTCCTCAAAGTTGATTTTGTCAAAGCCCTTAAGAGCACCACAATTATTGTTTCAGCCATTCTTGTTGCAGGTATTGTATTTACCACCGTTTTCGGTGTTGGATTTGATATCAACTTTGCAGGCGGTAGCCGATTCACCTATTCTTATACAGGTGATGTTGACACTGCAACAGTAAAGCAGATTATTGTTGACAACCTTGGTGTTGAGCCTGCCATCAGCGAAAGCACTGACTATTCAAGCAACGCAACCAAATTGGTCATTTCTTTCTCGGGTGATATCACCAAAGAGATTGACCAGACAAAACTTGAGGCCGTTCTTAAGGACGCCGCAGAGGCAGAAAAGGCCGAAACATCTTCGGGTACTTCTTCCACAACTTCTTCTGCTGAATCAAATACATCTTCCGATGTAACTTCTTCAACAACCTCGTCTGATACTGCATCTTCAACCACTCCTTCAACAACCACCTCAAGTACGGTTTCAGGCACAACATCATCGGGAACTGCATCTTCAGATAAGAAAGAAGAGGTTGTAAATGAATCCATGGTCGGCGTTCAGTCGGCAATAGGTTTCTTGCTTGAAGATAACTTCAAGGATAACAACTTCAAATCTCTTGACGGCAACACCGTTAACCCCACACTTGCAGGCGCATTCCTTGTAAAGAGTTTGTTTGCAGTTGTTCTTGCCGGCGCATTGGTTGTTGGTTACATCGGCATCCGTTTCCGTAAGATTGGCGGTGTCTCGGCAGGTGTTTCGGCATTCATTGCGCTGTTGCACGATGCTATCATCGCATTCTTCGTTTGCGTAATATGCAATCTGGATATTGATACTAACTTCTTCGCAGTCGTTCTGACGCTGTTTGGTTACTCGCTGAACGCCACCATCGTTATTTTCGATCGTGTTCGTGAGAACAAGAGATTGTATCCCGCACTCACTATTCGTGAGCAGGTCAACAAGAGTATTGCAGAGACTTTTGCCCGCTCAATATTCACATCATTAACAACATTTGCCACCATTATAAGCATCGTGGTTGTTGCAGAGTTCTTCGGTGTCACCGCACTCAGAAGTTTCGCTATCCCGATGTCGGTGGGCGTTGTTGCAGGCTGCTTCTCATCTATCATGATTGCAGGACCTATCTGGGTTAAGTGGAAAGAGCGCAAGGGCGCTGACGATGACAAGAAGTCTGTAAAGGCTAAATAATTTCCTCAAAAGTCTAATCCTTGGGATGAATACTGTTATGTTTAGAGGAAAGGCTATAAACTGAAATCTTTTTGGTGTAATGTGTTAAAAGACCGTGGTACGCTCAAGTGTACCACGGTCTTTAGTCATCGTGTGACAAGCGACCCCTCTGACGGTGTCAGAGGGGTCGCGCATTTGATTATTTCTCCAGCAAAACACCCATAAGGTCGGGGGCGTGGTCGTAATAAACACCCGTGGCAGCCGAGGTGTCCTCGGTAAAGGTGTCAACGCCTGAAACAGGCTTTTTATTATCATACAAAAGGAAAGGAACCGCATCACGTGCGTGGGTCATTGTGCAAAGAGGAGTGGGGTGATCGGGCATTATTAAAATGCGGTACTCACCGTAACCCTCAAGTTCGTCAACAAGTCGGCTTAAAATATGCTTGTCGATAAGTTCAATGGACTTAACCTTATTTTCGGCTTCGCCGCGGTGTCCGCATTCATCAGGAGCCTCAACGTGAACATACACAAGGTCATTACGCTTGAACAGGTCGGCGGCGGCTTGGGCCTTGCCGTTAAAATCGGTGTCGATATAACCTGTTGCACCTTTGACCTCGGCAACCTCACACTTGGCAAGTTTACCGATGCCTTTGATGAGGTCAACGGCCGAAACGATACCTGCTTTTACACCGAACTTATCTTGGAAAGACTGCATCTGAGGTTTGGTACCCTCACCCCAAAGCCAAATAGAGTTGGCAGGACGCTTGCCCTCGGCAATTCTTCTCTTGTTTACGGGGTGGTCCTTGAGTATATCAACGCTTTTCTTCATCAGTTCAACCAACGGTTTTGCGTTTGCGTGGTCGCTTAAATATTCACCGATGACACGTCCGCTGATGTCGTGCGGGGGAGTCATATTTCCAAGTTCGACGGTGCCGTTTTTAACAACAAGACAATGTCGGTAACTGACACCCGCAAAGAACGAGTATATGTCGTTACCAAGGGTCTCTTGAACCGATTTTATTATCTGTGCGGCATCCTCGGACGAGATATCTCCGGCCGAGTAGTCAATCATAGTTTTGTCCTCATAATTCGCTTCATCCGAAAGGGTGACAAGGTTGCAACGCAGTGTTACATCGGTATCGGTAAGTTCAATACCGATAGAAGCGGCCTCCAAAGGAGAACGTCCTGTATAACACTCCGATGGGTCATAACCCATAACGCTCAAATTGGCAACATCGCTACCGGGTTTAAGATGGTCGGCAACCGTTTTAGCAAGACCGACCGTCGCGGTTTTTGCAAGGCGGTCCATATTAGGCTTTTTGGCCAACATCATCGGGGTCTTGTTGCCGAGACCTTCAAACTTATAGTCGGCCATACCGTCACAAAGCAGTACTAAATATTTCATATATATATATATTCTCCTTTCAAGAGTAATTTTGTTATAAGTTTTAATCTGTCATCCAACTTTTCAGTTGGTCACAGTCCGTTTGGATAAATCAGGATTTAGAACACCTTACTCAGCAATGCGGCAATAACAGGCATTGTGATAAGTGAAAGCAAAGTTGTCACAGAAACAATCTTGCTTGCATAAACGGGATCACCGTTAAAACGCTCGGCAAAGATGTTTGCCATTGCGGCAACGGGGGTGGACGAACTTATTACCAGTACCGTTGCGGTAGGTATCAAAATATCTTCGGGAATGATGCCGATTAGGTGAACACACTTCATAATGCCCATAACGGCAAGGGGTATCAGGATCAGTCGTACTACCGACAGTATCGGTAGATATCTGTCCTTGAACATTGATTTGAAATCGCTTTCGGCAAGGCGGATACCGATCATCATCATAGACATAGGTATAACGGTGCACTTTAGCAGAAACAACACGTCATCCTTGACAACGGGGATAATAAAGTTTTCCAAAGCGGGTTGTAATGCTTGGGGTACCGCCCACAATCCGCCTATAAGATATAAAGCAAAACCTATGTAAGTCGGTATCGTGGCGGGGTTTAAGAGCATCTTTTTTGCCGAGATATACGAACGGTCGTTCGAGTACATATAGCATCCCAGTGACCAGTTGTAAATATTAAAGGAAACAACATAAAATGTTGCGTAAACCGCGGCTTCGGGACTTATCAGTTCTGAAATGAGCGGAATACCCATAAAGCCTGCATTGGTAAAGACGGTTGAGAACCTCAAAATAACCCGATGCTTTTCGGGAGCATTTTTATAAAACAATCTGGCAATACCAAAATAGCCTGCGTGAAATATCATCGAAAAAAACAGAACACATACTGATGTGATGAGGATGCGTTTTGAAAAGGGGGCATCAAGGAAACTGTATATTATCATCGCAGGTTGGGTGAGGTAGACGACTATATCTGAAAAGCCTTTTGCAAGTTTTCCGTCTGCCTTGTTTGTGAATCTTAAAATTGCGCCCAAAGCCACCATTACTGCAAGTAATAATACCTTTTGCACAAGCACATCCAAACCATACATAATGTTATCACCCAACATTGTTATTACTATATTGTAATATAATACACTAAAATTCAACGGTTTTCAATAGGAAGTTGCGTGATTTTTGCAGTTTTTGAATGCTGAAGAATGCTGTTCGATTGACGGAAAACAAAAAGACAGGGGATGAGAAGAAGACAGGGGACGTGCCCCTGTCTTTCGTCGCTACCAATGAGATACTTGTAGGTGAGGTAAACAGTCCTGCGCAAAAATGTGCGCGGGCGCTTTTATGAGCAAAACCTATGCTTGCCGATGGTTTTGATAAGCGGTCGGCTCCATATCCACTTGCTTGTGGCAGTCGAGGGGTTAAAGTAATAAATAGCACCGCCGCTTGGGTCCATGCCGTTTAAAACGTCTCTTGCCGCAGAGTAGGCACTGTCGGCTACAGGTTTATCAAACTGTCCGTCATTTATACACGTGAAGGCGTTTTTTTGATAAATAACTCCCGAGATTGAGTTGGGGAAAGACGGGTGCTCAACACGATTGAGCACAACGGCACCCACCGCAACCTGACCGATATACGGCTCACCTCTTGCCTCTGCAGAAATCAGACGTGCTAACAGTTGATAATCCGAAGACGAGTAGCCGTTATTTCCGGATGAGGTGTCTTTGCCGGTGGGCAGTCCGATAAGTTCTAAGGTTACAGGACCGCAGACACCGTCGGCTGTCACATTGTGCTTTTTTTGAAACTTAATTACGGCTGAACGGGTTTTTGTGCCGTATATTCCGTCAACAGTTCCTTTATAGTATCCCCAATCCCTTAATCGCTGTTGGATATTTCTAACCTCGGTACCACGCGACCCCATTGTGGAATATCCGTTTGCAGTAATGTCAACCGTTAGAAATAGTACGGAGAAACATATTGCAACGGCAATAATTTTATAAAACAATTTCATAATCTCACCATAATAATTGATATTAACCGTGTTTACAAACAGTTTTTACATAAAAATCGAGAATATACCGCAGTTTTTAACGTTTGAAACGGAGGACAGCAAAAAAATTAAAAAAATGTCAAAAAACTTGAAAAAAAGTGTTGACAAACAGGAAGTGTTGTGTTAATATAATCGGGCGCCCTCAAAAGGGGGGAGCGCGGCGGACCTTGAAAATTAAACAACGATATGAACATTTAGGACCCTAAAATTTTTTTGAGAAAACTCAAAGTAATAAAGGAAGAACACGCAAGTGTAATTTCTGAGAAAAGCGACAAAGCTTTGAAAAGGT
>JAZNBS010000017.1:0-2950 GCA_045587185.1 Acutalibacteraceae bacterium | reverse complement strand
CTTTTTTGTTAAAATCAAAAACCTCATAATCTCAACTCCCGTTTAAGATTATGAGGCTTTGTTTGTCCTATATACCTATTTATTGTTCATTTGACGTTCCTTTTGGCGGTGCACCCGTAAAATTCGACGAAAAGGTATAATTGAAAATTTTAAGTTTCCCTTGAAGAACCAAGTAGAACTTTTCGTAGGGGTGGGCTCCCTCGACGACCCACGGGCATTTAAAAATAATACCCACATCATCTATATATAACAATATCAAAGCACCGTTTATGGTAGTCTATACCTCAAAACGGTGCTTTTAGTCTTTTATATATTCTGCAATGTCACAAAGTTTACAATCAAGTATTTCGCACAACTGACCTAGTGTAAAGGTGCTGACATTTTCGTTTTTTCTCAAGCGATCCAACTGACCGCTACTTATTCCGTAAACCTTTATTAACTTGTATTGCGACACGCCCTTTTCTTTCATCGTCTCCCACAGTTTGTCATACCTTATCATCTTCAGCACTCCGTACTATAATTTATATAATAATAGTAAAATATAGTTTTTATCTTGACAATAGCCCATAATCGGGCTATAATCATTATTGCCCGATTATGGGCTATAAAATCAAAGGAGCTAGAAAAAATGAAAAGACTAATTATCACTTTATTAACCATTGTTTTGCTTGTTACGCCATTTACACTTACCGTCAGCGCAGCAAGCAATCCTTATGGAAAATGGCAAACAATCGACGGTGTCAGCACCATCAGATGTACTTGGTACGCTTGGCAACAAGCCTACGATAACACGGGAGTAGCACTTCCTAACTTTGGTAATGCAGGTAATTGGTATAGCAACGCACAAAACGCCGGTTATTCTGTGGGCAGTGTTGCAAAACCTCAATCGATTGCCGTTTGGTCAGGGGGAACATACGGCCATGTTTCTTATGTTGTCAGCGTAAGTGGAAACAAAATGACCGTCAACGAAGGTGGTATGACGACATCAGGCGGTGCGGCTTACAACGGTGACGGCATCTATAATGGTTCCGTTTGTAACAGCACAGTAGGTGCGGTAAAATCTCAATACTCATCGAAAATACTTGTTGGCTTTATTTACCTAACAGAATCAACTACACCATCTAGCACAGTTTCTATCACTCAAGGTTATGCGGGTAAACCTGACTCAATAGGTGAAACAAATGCTGTTGTTAACGGTACCGTTACAAAACCTGCATCGTATGATGCAACTGTATTCGGTATATCTATTCGTCGAAGTGATAGTGCAAGTTGGGAAAAGAATTATAGACACGCTGCCCAAGAATCGCATGACGGACAAACAAGTTTCCGTATTTATTTCGACATAAACGCAGAAGTCGGTTATTACTTGACACACGGAACAAGTTATACCTACCAATTCTTTGCAGTAATTAACAATACCGATTATTACAGCGAAGAAATGACCTTCACCACTACAGGATCTCACTCCTACGGTGCGTGGCAGACGGTGACACCTGCAGCCTGTACTACGCGTGGCACTCAAAAGCGTACCTGTGCCTGCGGTGATGCACAAACCCAAAGCATTGCCGCAACAGATCACTCCTACGGTGAGTGGGGAGTTGTACAGACCGCGACCTGCACTGCAAACGGCACCAAAAAACGCACCTGTGGTTCTTGCGGTAACGTAGAATACGGCACGTTGCTTTCGGGTGGGCACAACTACTCATCAACTTTTACAATTGATACTCCCGCAACCTGTACCACGGCAGGTTCCAAATCTAAGCACTGTGCTTGGTGTACTTCAAAAATCGAAGTCACCCCGATTCCCCCAACGGGTCACTCCTACGGCTCTTGGCAGACCGTAACCTCTCCCACTTGCACCGCAACAGGTTCAGATAAGCACGTTTGCTCGACCTGTTCCCACACCGAATACAAGACCACTTCGCCTTTGGGTCACAACTACTCATCCGCTTGGACGGTCGACAAGGCGGCAACCTGTACCGTGGTGGGCACAAAGTCGCACCACTGCTCACGTTGTACCGCAAAAAAGGATGCAACCACTATCGCCGCTACAGGTCATTCGTGGTCAGGTTGGACAGTGACTAAGCAAGCAACCTATGAGGTCACAGGCACCAAGGTACGCAAGTGCACTGCCAACGGATGCTCGGCAACCGAATCGGCTGTTATTGCCAAATTATCACTCGACGGTCACACCCATAACTTTGGAAACTGGGTAACCGAAACCGCCGCCACCTGTACTAAAAACGGTGTTCAGAAACACACTTGCTCGATTTGTAAGACTTTTGAAACCCGTGAGATTACTGCAAGCGGACACAGTTTTGGTGAATGGATGGTTGAAAAAACCGCAACCTGTGAGGGTGACGGAATACAAAAGCGTGCTTGCTCTGATTGTAACGAAACCGAGGTGCTGACCTCCCCTGCTTTGGGTCACAAGTTTGGTGAGTGGGTTGTAAAAACCGAAGCAACCTCCGACAAGGAGGGTCTGTTGGAGCGCACCTGCTCAATCTGTTCAAAGACCGAGACCCAAGCCACACCTAAACTCAACACCGATGTGGATACATCAGGTAACACCGATTCAACCGATACGAATTTGGATTCCAAACCTCAACCCGATATTCCCGACAGTCAATCTACCAATGTTAAACCCGTCAACGGCTCCAACCTCACAAAAACAATTACTATTTGCTCTATTGCTATAGGCGCAATTCTTATGGCACTTATTGTATTGGTAATTTTAAAGAAAAAGAAGTAAATACAAAAATTTCACCCGTGCCACTCTTTAAGTGGCACGGGTGTTTTGTGCAATTCACATTTTAACAATTTACAAATCGCGGAAGATATTGTATAATGATTATAGTACAATATTCCAAAGGAGATTTGTTATGGATTTTTCTAATAACGGCGTTCAAGACTTATTCTTGATGGTTAAAACGGCCGACCGTAAGGTTAC
>JAZNBS010000016.1:0-2055 GCA_045587185.1 Acutalibacteraceae bacterium | reverse complement strand
TCAACACACATACGGTACGTATCATTACTATCGCTGTGTAACAGCAAGGAAACTTAAAAAATCAGCGTGTACAAATCACACTATCCGTATTGATAAGTTAGAACAGGCAGTGCTTTTAACTATTCAAAATATGATTAATACGGCAACAACAATGAGCGAACTGCTCACTCAAATCAATAATAATTCCGCACGAAAAAAGGAATCAAGTCATATTGAGAAGGCACTGAAATCACAGGTTTCTGAACGTGAAAAACTTGTGTCTATGATTACCGACCTTTATCCCGACTGGAAAAGCGGTGTCATCACTGTGGATGAGTATCAGATGTTAAAGGAACGGCTTAATGAAAGACTGAGGATTGCTGACGAAAAAATCGCCTCACTTAACAAATCTGCAGAGCAGTTCCAAGACGGTATTACCGAAGAGAACGAGTTTGTGGCACGTTTCAAAAAGTACGGTAATATCGAAAGTCTGACAAGACCTTTGCTTACCGAACTGGTGCAAGAAATTTTCGTACACGAGGGCGGAGATATCGAGGTTGTATTCAAGTTCCAAGATGCTTATGCTGAAGTCGTTGAATATATCGAACTCAACAAGCAACTTATCGAACCCGAAAAACCAACAAAAAAGAAAAAATCGGCGTAAAGTTAAAGCGTGTGACAGTAAACTGTCACACGCTTTTGTCATAGTTGTTACCAATCGTCATCTTCATCGTCAAGACGGCGCTGTTCTTCCTCTTCTTTCTCTCGGCGGTATTCGCTGTCATCCCAATTGTACACATACTCACCGCGGTCAATGCTGAAACCGTCTTTGTCTATGTATTCGTATTCACCAGAATCGTAATTAAAACACCATTTAGACACTTGTAAAACTCCTTTAACGATTTAATATAAATATATCATGCTGACCGAATTTATCGTTTTTTTGAACTTGGTAGAGCACATCATCTATCCAATAGGTAATGCGGTTTCCTGCTTTTTCGTTTGTAACAATATTTGTGCATATTAGATTATGTTTTGTATTTGTACCACCATGAGCAACAGGAAGAATATGGTGAATATTCCATCCACAATAAATTGTTTTGCCCCAACGATAAACACGGTAATCAGGATCTCCATATCCTTCTTTGCACATTAAATTGCCATGAAAATCTTCAGCAAACAACTTATTTCCATATCTTTCTTCCCATAAGCGAAGAGCATTGGTTTTATTGATTTTCATAGTTTCACCTCCAATCAGGATCAAAATAAAAATAAAGAGTCCATACACTATGCGTGTATAGACTCAACTGATCCGAATTGGGTTGCTTTACACGCACAACTATAAAGACCGTTGTATGACAACTGTCTCTATAAGATATGGTGTAAAGCCGTGTAACAATAATTTACGCACCGAAGGCTTCTCATTACTTTCTTAAGGACACGACCGGAGTGTTTATTCCTTAATAGTTGCATCAAGATTTACATATGTTTGCTATCAGCAATTTTTTACAACAAAGCAGATATAACTCGTCTTACTGCAATTTATCCGGTATCATTCAAAGAGGCTTTATTTTCTGTACCTTGTTATTGCTTTTAACAATAAAATAATATCATATATTTATAATTTTTGCAAGTGAAATTAGTATGGTGTATTAACATCAGCCTACCCATAGAAGCACCCATAATTTTCCAAATTTGAAGGTCTGAAAAAATTTTTCAAGGAATTTTATGGTGTTCTCTTGACATTTTCCCCGCGTATTATTTTGCATATTTTTGGTAGAATAGGAAATATATTCAAATAAACAGGCGAAAGGTGTCGAAAAGCACATATGAACATAAATAATGGATATATTGTTACGGTAGGGGAACCTACCGTATTTTGGTTATAAAATATATTATTTCATTGTAAAAATTTAAAATGGTTATTGACAAATTTTAGTATGTGTACTATAATAGTACGTGAAAGGTGTGAATACGCCAAATTATTTTTGCACAAGGGAGAATATGATGGCTAAAATTGATAAAAGTGCTTTAACAAGGACTGAAATTATTAGCGAAGCATCTAAACAGTTTCTT
>JAZNBS010000015.1:0-7881 GCA_045587185.1 Acutalibacteraceae bacterium | reverse complement strand
CAGCTGGGAGAGCACATGCCTTACAAGCATGGGGTCACAGGTTCGAGCCCTGTTGTTCCCACCACAATCTGGCCCTGTGGTGCAGTCGGTTAGCACGCCAGCCTGTCACGCTGGAGGTCGACGGTTCGAGTCCGTTCGGGGTCGCCATAATGCATTTGTGGGGAGCGTAAGCTCTCCACAATATGCCTCTGTAGCTCAGTAGGTAGAGCAGCGGACTGAAAATCCGCGTGTCGTTGGTTCGATTCCGACCGGAGGCACCATTATGCGGGTGTAGCTCATCCGGTAGAGCGCCACCTTGCCAAGGTGGAGGTAGCGAGTTCGGGCCTCGTCACCCGCTCCAATTAAAATGAAATTAGGAACGCATAGCGTTCCTAATTTCATAATATTCTATAGTATGGTACCGTGGCCAAGCGGTAAGGCAAGAGTCTGCAAAACTCTCATTCCCCAGTTCAAATCTGGGCGGTACCTCCAGAAAAAAATCCTGTTCGAAAGAACAGGACTTTTTTCAATGATATCCGTTCCTTGTCGGAACGGGTGATATATCTTCGATATGATATCCACCTGCGGCGGATGATATATGCTTCGCATATCAAGGAACGGATATTATATCATATTTGCAACGCAAATATATCATACGACGCAAGTCGTATATCATATCGCACAGCGATATATCATTTAACCTTGACCCACCGCCGCTTTTATGCTATAATAAACCCAAGGAGATGGTAGGTGTGAAAAAATACTTATCTTTATGTTTAAGTTTACTAATGTTATTATTACTAATGGCTTGTGCTAACGATTCTTTTGGGCATGAAACCTATACAAAAACTAAGGATTATGACAAAATTTTTGATTTGACAGAAATTAGATGTGACGAATCTGCCTTCGAATTGTTCCCGCAAAATGTTGATGACCTTCAAGTAGCCGATTTTTATTGCGAGTGGGAATTGGGAGTTGTTGGTAGCGCAAAAGTAGAGATGCTTCTGTCTGTTCATTATCAACAGGCGGATTTTGACAATGAAATATCCCGCATCAAGGCATTGGGGAATGGTAGCATAAATTATGATGATACGAATTTTAAATTTCCCGCTTATGTTTCAGTACTTGGTTATATGAACACAAATTATTATGCACTTGTTGATGAAACAAATACAACGATACATTATGTTTTATTACAGTTGATAAATGATGAGGATATTGATATAAACCAAGATTTTCTTCCCAATAATTACGGAGAATTGGGAGAAGTTGAAGATATTAGTTACAATATATACGAATAAACTCGGCTTTCAGGCACATTTAAGTCGTGTCATTAAGTTCAAACTACCCAGAAAAAACTCTTGTTCGAAAGAACAAGAGTTTTTTCAGTTATATTCGCCTGCGGCGAGTTATATTGAGCTTTGCTCAGTTATATTTGCTTCGCAAGTGATATTCGCTTCGCGAGTTTAAGAGGCGAATATAATATCACTGAAATCGTAGGTTTCAATATCACTTTCACGAAGTGAAAATATCACTGTGCCAAAGGCACAATATCACCGAATATGCATGGGTTCAAACACACAGGTCACAAATCCAAAGGGCATCAAATTTATGCACTCTTTTCAAAACGAAAATCCGTTCTCGTTAGAGAGCGGATTTTTGTTTTTTTGTCTATTCTTTTTCTTTGTTGAACATTCACAAAATGAATGTCAGTATTGAATAATTCGGGTGGCTCATTGTTATTTTACGGTCAACTTATATGCGGTTGTTCTGCGATAAATCTCTGCTTTTTTTAGTACGGGCGACGGGAAATGCGCAAACGAAGTTGCGTTGGGATAACCCTGAGTTTCAAGACAAACGGCACCGTGCTGTTTGTACTCAGCACCGTACTTACCTATAAGCGGTTTCATACCGTTACCCGTATAAATTTGGCAACCGGGCTGATCGGTAAAACAAACCATTTCAATACCAGTCTTGTCACTGTAAAGGCGCGCAAACTCACGGTAACCCTTGCCGTCAAGTATAAAGTTATGGTCTATGCCGTCAACCAATCTTGCGGGTGCATAATCAGAATTGATAACATCACCGAGATTCTTGCCCTCTCTGAAATCAAATGCGGTACCGCGAACGGCCAGTATATTGCCGTTGGCAAGGCACTTGTCATCGGTTTCACAAAAAGCCGATGCAGACATCTGCAAGGTGTGGTTCATAACAATGTCAGGGCTTTGGGCGCCGTTGAGGTTAAAATAAGCATGGTTAGTAAGATTGATTACGGTATCTGCATCACAAATGGCATAGTAATCAAGCACTAACGTGCCGTCCAACTTTAAAGAATAGGTAATCTGCATATCAAGATTTCCGGGGTAACCCTCATCACCGTCACGACTAAGCAAACTGAACTCAATAGTGTGGTTGTTAATGTCACGCACGTTGAAGTAACGGTGGCTAAAACCGACACTCCCTCCGTGCAGGTGGTTTGGGCCGTTGTTGGTTGCAAGGACATATTCCTTGCCGTTAAGGGTGAATTTTCCGCCCCCAATACGGTTACCGAAACGGCCAATGGTGGCGCCCATATAACCAACATTTCCGCTATATGGCTCAACACTATCAAAGCCCAAAACTACATCGGTATCGTTACCGTCACGATCGGGACCGCAAAACTTGACCAAGGTTGCGCCAAAATCGGTCACATAGGCTGTGTACTTACCTCTTTTGAGTTTGTAAAGTTTTGCTTCACGTCCATCGGGTGTTTTGCCAAAAGATGTTGACTTAATCATAAACAAACCGCCTTTATTTAATTTTTGAGAATAGTTTCATTGCATTGTCCGAAGTGATTTTCAGCACCTCTGAAACATCGACTTTTTTGATTTCGGCAATCTTCATTGCCGTGTAGTATACATACGCCGAATGGCAGGTCTTCCCTCGGTAGGGTACCGGTGAAAGATACGGCGCGTCGGTCTCAAGTAACAGTTTTTCCAGTGGAACGGCCTCGACCGTTTCCACAAGTTTACGGGCATTGTTAAAGGTTACAACCCCGCCCACTCCAATATACATTCCGAGTTTTACTATCTCTTGCGCCATTTCACGACTGCCAGAAAAACAATGCAGACTGCCCGAAGGTCTCACTTTGCGCAGTATGTCCAACGTATCTCCGTGAGCCTCGCGGTCATGAACTATAACAGGTAACCCCAATTCATTGGCCAACTCGCACTGACGGCAAAAAACCGACTTTTGCTGAGCCTTACGCTCGGTTGACCAATAGTAATCAAGCCCTATCTCCCCTATCGCTACCACTCTTGGGAGTTTTGCAAGTTCACGCAACCTTACTTCATCCAACTGCATTTCTTTGGTTTCAACAAGTTCGGGGTGAATGCCGACCGCCGTGTAGCAGAAGTTGTGTTCGTCCGACATTTTAAGGCACTTATCGGCCGACTCAAACAGGTCGGTCGAATTGTTTATAATATATCCTACGCCGTTGAGGGACAAAGTATTCAACAACTCGTCACGGCAATCGTCAAACCGTTCGTCATCATAATGAGCGTGTGTATCAAAGATACTGCCCGACGGCGCAAAAAATTCCTGATTCAAGTCCATTATCTTACTTTTGCACCTACAGGAACCCCGTCAAGGAACACCACCTTGACATCGTCTTCGCCTGCATCGGCGGCAAGTATCATACCGCATGACTCAACACCGCACAAAACAGCGGGTTTGAGGTTGGCAACGCAGATAACCGTCTTTCCAATTAAATCATCAGGCGTGTACCACTTGGCAATACCCGATGCAACAATTCTCTCCACACCGCTTGAGTCATCCAAGGTGAGTTTGAGCAGTTTTTTAGCCTTTTTAATTGGCTCGCAGTTGACTATCTTGCAGGCACGAAGGTCAATTTTCATAAAATCATCAAAGGTGATTTCATCAAGGAATGCAACACCTTCTGCCTTTTTAGCCTCTGCTTCTGCGGCCTTGATTGCGGCTTCCTGTTCGGCTGCCAATTCTGCCAACACCTTTTCAGTATCAAGACGTTGGAACAAGGGCTGACCCTCACCGACGGCATAACTGTCTACCGAACCGAACTTTAAAGCATCACAATCACATTTTATCTGTGCAATTATCTTGTCAGAGGATTCGGGGCAAATAGGCACTATCAACTGGGCAAGAATGCGGATGCCCTCAAGCAGATTGTACATAACGGCCGAAAGACGGTCCTTTTTTGACTCGTCCTTAGCAAGCGCCCAAGGCATTGTTTCGTCGATATACTTATTGCAACGGCGAGCAAGGTTCATCATAACCTCGCAAGCATCGGCATTGCGGTATGCATCCATCAGTTTTTCATACTTCTCAACGGTTTCGTTTGCCACATTGCGCAAATCGGTGTCAAACTCGTCAAAATCGGCAACAGGCTTCAAAACAGTACCGCCGAAATACTTGTTGGTCATTGCAATGGTGCGGTTGACAAGGTTTCCTAAGGTATTTGCAAGGTCGGTGTTGTACTTCATTATAAAGTTTTCGTAGGTGATTACGCCGTCCTGTGCAAAAGGCATCTCGGAAAGCAGATAGTAACGCACGGCATCGGTACCGAAACGTTTTACCATATCGTCGGCATAAATTACATTGCCTTTTGACTTACTCATCTTGTCGTCACCCGACAAAAGCCAAGGATGACCCAAAACCTGCTTGGGCAACGGCTCGCCCAAAGCCATAAGTATGATAGGCCAATAAATGGTGTGGAAACGGACGATATCTTTACCGATAACGTGCAAATCAGCAGGCCAGTATTTCTTGTAATCGTCAGATGACCCGTCAGGATTATAGCCGACACCTGTGATATAGTTGGTCAAAGCGTCCAGCCAAACGTAGATAACGTGCTTGTCGTCAAAATCAACGGGGATGCCCCACTTGAACGAGGTACGCGACACGCAAAGGTCGGAAAGGCCCGGTTTGATGAAGTTATTGACCATTTCGGCCTTTCTGGATGCTGGGGTGAAAAAATCAGGGTTGCTTTCATAGTACTCAACAAGTTTGTCCTGATACTTGGAAAGTTTTAAGAAATATGCTTCCTCTTTAGAATCGATACAGTCGCGTCCACAGTCGGGGCATTTTCCGTCAACCAACTGTGAGGGTGTAAAGAACGATTCGCAAGGTACACAATATTTTCCCTCGTACTCAGATTTATAAATATCGCCCTTTTCATAAAGTTTTTTGAATATTTTTTTAACGGCATCCTCATGGTCGGCATCAGTTGTGCGGATAAATCGGTCGTATGTGACATTAAGGCAGTCCCAAACCGACTTTATCTCGCCTGCAACTCTGTCAACCAACTGTTTCGGGGTAAGACCCATCTCTTTGGCATTTTCCTCAATCTTCTGACCGTGTTCGTCAGAACCTGTAAGGAAGCGCACATCAAATCCCTTTTTCCGCTTATAGCGTGCAATCATATCGGCCAAAACAATGTCATACGAATTGCCGATGTGGGGTTTTTTTGAGGCGTAGGCAATAGCCGTTGTGATATAAAATTTCTGTTTTTCCATAGGAGTTTACCTTCCTTTGCACTAATGAAGTGCCCAGTGCGACAAAAGTAAAATCTGTCGCATCTGGCAAATAAATATTTCTTGTTCTTCTTGCCACGTCACTTGTAACACCTGTGCCTTGCAAAAAACAAACACGAGAAAGGCAAGAAAAAGGTGACGCGCAAACCTTAACAGATTTGGCTGTTGACACCTTAATTTTGTGCACCAAATGAAAGCGCACAAATCCAATATTATCTTACCACATTTTCTCATTAATTACAAGTGACTAAATAAGATTATTTGCAGTGAGTTGCCGACTCAAAGCGGTAATTATAAACGAAAACCATCCCAAAGGGAATCCCTTTGGGATGGCAGGTTTAAAAGATAATGCTATAAAACTAATCTTTAACCAACGGGTTGTAAATTAGTAGTATTTAGCAATGTCATTGTAGCTGAATGACAAGGTGTTGGTATAAGTAGTAACACCGTCAACAACAACATAAAGAGCAACAGTCATCTTGGTGTTAAGAAGGTTCTTGTCAAGACCTTGAACGGTAAGACCAGTCATAATCAACTGATAATCGGTTTGATCTCTCAAATAGAAGTCTTTAGAGTTCTCATAAACAATCTCTTTTGAGTTTTCGGACTTAACCTTGGCAATAATTGCCTTGTTGCCCTCAGTTGCAACATAATCTGCAATGGAAGCACCGTTGAGATATGCGGTAGGTACTGCTACGAAACCAATCTCGGAAGCGGCTGCCCTTGTTGCTGCGGAAACACGACCTCTGAAACGGATACCTGCAGAGGTATAAGTTCCGTCTTCAGCAGTCTTCTCACGGCGTATAGAACCGGTAAGGAGCAACTCTTCAGAAGTCTGCTCCTGAACCACTGAAGGATCAGTAATAGTAATCTTGTCAATAACTACAGTTGATTTTAAAGTATTAACACTATTTCCTCTGTACAGCAAGGTCTCAATAACCTCACCTGCATTGTTCGTAAGTTCTTGGTTAGTTATCACCTGAGTGATAACACCGGGGGTTTCAGTAGCAGATACAGTTGCCTTGAAAATTCCCGTGCCCTCACGTGTATATCCGTTGGCGTATCTTTCACCGCGGATGAACTGAAGCATTACAGTATCGGCACCTTCAAAGCTTATTGACTTATAATAGATGCTTACACTGAACTGCTTGCCAACAGGGAACCTGAATCCGTCAGAAATTTTTGCGTCATAAGCAGGAATACGGAAACCACCGTTGCTACAACTGTTTACAGACAAGGTTCCGTCTGCTCCAACGCTCATACTTGCGCCCCAGTCAAAATACTTCTCAGCACCGGCCTGGTATGTGCTGAAGGCAGCAAAATTATCGATAATAACGGTGGGGTATTTTGCGTACAGGGTGGTTGCGGTATCGGGAATTTCGGTAACCAATGTTCCCTCCTCAAATGTGGGAGAGGTGTACCAACCCATGAACTTTTCACCCAGAGCTTTATTACCCTCGTTGTTACCTTTGTCAATAATCGAGGTGCCCTTGTAAGCATATCTTGTAGATATGTTACCGTTGTCGTTAAAGGTAACTGCGCTGAAACTACTGTGATGGACTCCAACCTTTATTTCATCAATGGTGAATTTGGTGTCACCCATACCTGTAAGGGCCAGTTTCAAGTAGGTCGTTGCAGGTACATTGATAGTTGCCGATATAGTACGCCAACAGCCCTCAGTAGTATTACCGGTTACTTCTTCTATGTTCCAGATATAACCGTAACTCCACGCAGCTCCGGTAACAGGAGACAGCTCGGTTATTTCGGCTGTGTTAGCGGTTCCAATACCGATTTGGGCTTTGCTGCCGTAATTTTCAACCTTATAAGTTACCTCTACTTCGTAGGTATAACCGGGATTAAAGTGATACGGTACTCTCAAATTGTTTTTGCCTGCGATAAGGGGAGTAAAGCTGTTATGGGAACTTGCAGTTCCTATACCGGTTGTATGCTGAGCACTCTTGTTAGGAACAATTACAACATTACCGTCTTCAACAGCAAGAGATCCGTATGCAGATGTGCCGGCGCCATACTTATCGAAGTCACCGTTCTCATCTAACTGGTTATCAAAATTTATTACATCATTTCTGGAAGCCTCTAAGGAATAACTTTTTTCAATAAGTCCTGTTGCACTGGCTTCGGTGATGATTCTGATGTTCTTCAGATAACCGCAACTACCTGCAGTTTTGTCCTCCTTCTGATGACACAATCCAATGTTATCAAGAAGTGTATTTTCGGTATCGTTGGGATTGCGATATTCTTCTGCAACGAAGGTCATAGAGGCTGTGTGCCACTTTCCGTCGCCGATAAAATCATCTGAATAACCGTCAAAAACACGCTTAATAGCTCCAGTACC
>JAZNBS010000014.1:0-15363 GCA_045587185.1 Acutalibacteraceae bacterium | reverse complement strand
TTCGGGTGGCTACGGTTATTATGTAATGGTAAACCACGGTACGGGTGACGACGGTAAAAAATATGTCACTCTATACGCCCATATGACTAAATATATCGTCAAGGAAGGGCAGAAAGTCAAGAGGGGACAGACTATCGGTTATGTCGGAACCTCGGGTGCTTCAACGGGTTACCATCTGCATTATGAAATCCGTGTCAACGGTGACACCACCAACCCGATGGGATATTATTAACATTTAATATGGGGACTGATTATTCAGTCCCCGTTTTGAATAATTTTGAATTAAAGGTACTTTTATGAAGAGAACTGTTTCGGTAAAATTTTTAGTTACGTTGGTTGCCTTTTTCACGGTTGCCGCTGTTGCCATAACCACAATGTTGTTTTGCTATGTCATCATTCCAAAACGTGATGGTGAATTGTTTAGTCACAATCAAAAAATGCTTGAGATTAAGGAACTGGTGGAACAGTATTATACCGGCGAACTTGATGAAGAATATGTTCAGGAATGTCTTGCAATGGGTTATGTTATGGGTCTTAAAGACCGTTATGCCGACTATATTACACCCGATAATGCAGAGGAAAGTATGAACTCTTTGTATGGACTCAATACAGGTATGGGTGTTCAAGTCAGTGCACATCCTGATAATAAGAGCATATTTGTTCTTGATGTGCATAAAGATAGTCCTGCTGATAAAGCCGAATTCAAATCGCGTGATGAAATCATTAGACTTGACGGTCAAAGTGTTGCCGAAATGGGATATTCTGAAGCGTTGGCCTATATTAAAAGCATTCCTCTTGGGAATAAACTTAAGGTGACCTTGCTTCGTGACGGTAGAGAATTAGAAAAAGAAGTTGAACTGACTCAGTTCGTGGCGCAGTCGGTGTTTTATAAACTTGTTGACGGAATAGGGTATATACAAATAACAGGCTTTAATGATATGACTGTTGATCAATTTGTTAATGCTATTGAAGACCTTAAGAAATCAAATGCAAAGGGTTTGATTTTTGACCTTCGCGGTAACGGTGGCGGAACTTTACAATCGGTTTATCATATGGTCGATTACCTCATCCCTAAAGGACTCGCGATTGAGGTTAAATACAAGAACAGTGAGTATAATCAGACCTATCTTTCTGATGAAAATGAGGTAGATTTGCCAATGGTTGTTTTGACTGATGAATCTACCGCAAGCGCTTCCGAACTGTTCACACAGTCGTTGAAAGATTATAATAAGGCCGTTTCCATAGGCCGTAATACATTTGGCAAGGGAGTTGTGCAAAGGACCTTTTCTTTGAGTGACGGTTCGCTAGTCCGCTTTACGGTTGCAAAATATTATACCGCCAACGGCACCTGCCTTGACGGTGTTGGAGTTAAACCTGATTTTGAAATAAAGTGGACCGAGGAAGAGTTAAATTATCGCCTTGTCAATGGACTTGAAAAGGATAAAGATTTTCTTAAAGCGGTTGAATATCTCAACGGTCAGTAATCATAATCTTCCAATATTTTTAAAAGTTCGGTATTGTCATCTGCAACAATGCCTTGCTCAAGCAGTTTTTGGTCATATTCGGGCAGATCGCGGATATATGGCCCGTCAAGTACGTAAAGTGGTGTTGTGTCGTTTTCAAAGAAAACGCCAATCTTCCCGTTAATCCCTTTTACAACATAGTGCTCTGATTTACTGCTTGTGTCGGTTGCGGGTGTCGACGGTGTTTTGGGTGGTGTATGCGTCTTAATTGCCGAAACGCTCAACACACACACCGAAACAGCGGTTATGATGCTTAAACTGAATTTAAGTAGTATTTTTTTCATATTTTTCACCGTATTTATCTTTGACGTTTGCTTATTTTTCTATTCCGTATTTTTTTTATTGACTAAAATTTTAACAAAAAATGTCCAAAAGTTTACAAAAGATGCATATTTCGGCTTAGTTGTAACAATACTGTAATACACAAAGTTGAAAAAATATGGTAGAATATATGTACATAAGTGAAAATTTCTCATGCTCATCTGCCGAAGGAGGTGCTGTTTGTGAGTGATATGAATGATAAAAAGGATTATGACCTTGATTATTTCAACAGTCATAATGATGAGTCTGTTTCTGATAATAGCGATTTAATGTCGGGTAACAACGTTGGCGGTGACGATGAATTCAATCTTAACGGCTTTTCGGGTGACTCAGGCTTAGATGACGCCAGTCCGTTTGCATCTGATTATTCGGGTGACTCTGATGAAAGTGTTGATCTCTCAAGCTATGGCAAAAAGCAGGGTGAGATTAAAAAAGAGACCCGCAGGAAAAATAAAAAGGAAACAAAAGACAAGGTCAAGAAAATTGCTTTGCTTGTGCTCAAAATATTTTTCTCGGTAATGCTTATAGGCATTATTACAGGTTGTCTTGTTGTGGGCGCTTTTGCAATTTATGTGTTTAACTTTGTTGACGATAAAGTTTATGAAGACCTTGATGAACTTGCGCTTGGCTTTACCACAACCATTTATGTTGAGGATGAGACAAGCGGTGAGTATGTTGAATATCAACGCCTGCACGGTGAAGAAAACCGAATTTGGGTTGATTTTGAGCAAATGCCCGAAAATCTTAAGAATGCTTTTGTTGCGGTTGAGGACCAACGTTTCAGAGAACATCAGGGCGTTGACTGGAAGAGAACGGTCGGTGCATTTGCCAATATGTTTGTTGACCTTTATTCATCCAATCAAGGCGGTTCGACCATAACTCAGCAGTTGGTCAAAAACCTTACCAACGATAACAAGCAGACACCGATGCGTAAGATACGAGAGATTATGCGAGCGCGGTATCTTGAAGAAAACTACCATAAGGATACCATACTTGAATGTTATCTCAACACGATATGTTTGGGTGGCGGTATCTACGGTGTTGAGGTTGCCGCAAACTATTACTTCGGCAAAACCACAAACGAACTGACACTGGTTGAGTGTGCCGCTTTGGCAAGCCTTGCAAAAGAGCCTGAACGTTACCGTCCTGACCGAAATCCCAAGTTTAACCAGGAACGACGTAATATTGTACTTCGTCTTATGAAGGAACAAGGGTATATTTCCGATGAAGTTTATCAGTCTTCAAAGGCAACTGAAATTCAGGTTGTTGCCGATGAATCGGCCAAAAATCTCAATACCGTCAACAGTTATTTTGTTGATGCTCTTATTGAAGAAGTTATTGACCGACTTGTCGACGAATACGGTATGGATGAGGCTTATGCTTCAAAAAACTTCTATAACGGCGGATATAAGATTTATTGCACTCTTAATCCAAATGTTCAGAACATACTTGAGGATGAGTATTCCAAGACCGATAAGTATTTTACATTGAAGAGCAAGGAATCGGGCAAGACCGTTCAGTCGGCAATGACAATTATGGACTATGAGGGTCATATTGTCGGTATTGTCGGCGGTTCGGGTGTTAAAAAGGATAACCGAGGATACAACCGTGCAACTATGGCTTTCCGTCAGCCCGGTTCAACAATGAAACCTTTGGCGACCTATTCTCAGGCGTTGCAGAAAAATATTATTCACTTTTCTTCGATGATAGAGGATAAGGCATTGCCTAATTATTATCCCGATGGTAGGTCAGGTCCCAAAAACTCCTACGGTTACTATCAGGGAATGATGACAGCCGCAGAAGCGCTTGAGCGTTCAACCAACACCATCCCGTGCCATCTTATCAAGCAAATGGGCGTCGAGTCGACATATTACTACCTTACCAATAATTTGGGTTTGACTGAACTTGACAGTAAACAGGATGCTAACCTTTCATCTTTGGGGCTTGGAGGCACATATACAGGTGTATCGACGACCCAATCGGCTGCTGCCTTTGCAGTTTTTGGAAATCTCGGAACCTATTATGAGCCAACAACCTTTACCTTGATGACTGACCAACACGACAATGTTGTTTTGAAACAAAAATCGGGTATTGCGGCCATTGATGAAAACACCGCAACTGTTCTTAATTATATGCTTCGTAATGTCGTTTACGGCAGCAAGGGTACCGCAAAGGCCATTGCCTCATTCAGCGATAAATTCGTGTGTTATGCAAAGACTGGTACTACAAGTGATGTCTATGACAGTTGGCTTGTAGGCGGAACGCCATACTATGTTGGCTCGTGCTGGTTTGGTTACGACCAACAAGAAAAACTTAATAATTCAAGCCTTGCCAAAACAATGTGGAAAAATGTTATGAAACGTGTTCACAAAGACCTTCCTGAAAAGACTTTTGTTGACAGTGAGTTTGTAACTCCGCGATATTATTGTAAGTCAACAGGTTTGTTGGCAACCGATGCCTGTGAAAGCAAGGCAGAGGGAAGATATAAGACCAATTATTCTTTGCCTGCGGTTTGCACAAAGCATCCGGGTAATGTTTTACCGCCAATCGGTTCCAAACCTGAAGAGGCAACAGGTGCTGAGAAGCCATCAAACGGAAACACAAGCAAGCCCAGTGATAGTTCAAAACCTTCAGCAGGTAGTTCTGCCAATGGCACAACTTCAGCAACTAGTAGTGTGACTTCGTCGGGTAACGGCACTACATCTTCAAACACACAGAGTACCCAAGGTACTTCTTCGGTACAAAACAGTACTGAGCAGTCAACAACTGCCCAAACAGGAACAACCGAATAGTCAACAGATAACGGCCTCATCGTTTTAGATAAGGTCGTTATTTTTGTATATAATTCTAAAAATTTACCAAAAAATGACTTGACAAATAAAAAATAATAAGTATAATAGAATTAGATTAATTCTAAAAATAATTAATTAAAATAGATTCTAGGAGCGGAAAGATGACAAGGCAAAGACAGTTGGTTTTAGATATCGTCAACACTTCTTGTGTTCATCCAACTGCAGAGCAAATTTTCTTTACTGCCAAAGAAACAATGCCGAGCATTGTAATGGCAACGGTTTATAACAATATCAATGTTTTAACCGACCAAGGTCTGATACGCAGGGTAACGGTGCACGGTGAGCCAGACCGATATGATAATGTGAAAATACCGCACGAACATTTAAAATGCGATAAATGCGGTGATATTTGCGATGTTTTTATGGGAGATATTCTTGATGAATTGCGAAAGAAATCGGGTATAAATATAACATCCTATGAACTGAATATGCATTACATCTGTGACGAATGTCGCAGTAATGAAATAAACAAACTATAATTTATTTGGAGGTAAATTTTATGAATTTGAAAGGAACAAAAACCGAAAGAAACCTGATGGAGGCATTTGCAGGGGAAAGTCAGGCTCGTAACAAGTATACATACTTTGCCAGTGTTGCAAGAAAAGAAGGTTATGAGCAGATTGCGGCAATTTTCCAAAACACAGCAGATAATGAAAAGGAGCATGCAAAACTTTGGTTTAAGGCATTGGGTGAACTTGGTGACACCGCAAAGAATCTTGCCGCAGCCGCCGCAGGTGAAAACTATGAGTGGACCGATATGTATGACCGTTTTGCAAAGGACGCAGAGGAAGAGGGTTTCACCGAACTTGCTTGGAAGTTCCGCGCAGTAGCCGCTATCGAAAAAACGCACGAGGAAAGATATCGCGCTCTGCTCAATAATGTTGAGATGAAGAAGGTTTTTGAAAAAGCAGATGACACAATGTGGGAATGCCGCAACTGCGGACATCTTGTAATGGGTAAAAAGGCACCCGAGGTATGCCCTGTGTGCGCACATCCTCAGAGTTTCTTTGAAGTTAGAAAAGAGAACTATTGATTTCCTCCTATTATCAATAGAATATAACATTAGAGTCACCGCAGAGTTAACATCTGCGGTGATATTTTGTTTCGAAAAAAGAAAAAATCACCGTCATAATGCACTGAAAACACCACAAATTAACCTAAAATCAACCTCTCAATTTGTAACATCCTATAATTTCGTCAAAATTATCAAAAAAATCTTGACAATGTTGATAAAATGGGTTAAAATCAATAAAAATGGTTAATTGTATAACTATGATTGATTACTGAGGAAGATGGCTTTGAAAATTACTGAAAAAAGACCTGAATTCAACGTCAGTAAAGGCGATACGTCTTTGTCGGTTGTCAGAATAGTTACCGAGTATGCTCCGCTTGTCAAGTCCCGCGCTTTGAGTTTTCTAACATCGGGTTGCGAACTTGATGACCTTATTCAGGAGGGTAACATCGGTCTTTTATCTGCGGCAATGAAGTATGACGAATGTCTTTCAAGTTTTCCTACTTTTGCAAGAAGATGTATTGATGCTGCAATAATTGATTACTTAAGAAAGTCTAGCAAATTGTCTCATATCCCTGAGGCAATGTTGGTTGATATTGCCGATGTTCAAGTGGCGGATACTTCGCCCGAGCCGTTACACTTGGTTTCGGTCAAGGATGAGTATGCATTTATGTTGCAGAAAGCAGATTTATGCCTTTCAAGGTTGGAATTTGCTGTGTTTTCTGATATGCTCAGCGGTTTTTCTTATGATGAAATTTCTGTTCGAAACGGTATCAGTCTCAAATCGGTTAATAATGCCATAAGGCGTATCAGAGTGAAATTAAAATAGTTTTATATGCCCTTAGTAGCTTAAATCAGGCAGAGCGTTGTATTCCAAAGATGTCGGTGCGATTCCGTCCGGGGCTAAAAATACTCAAATTGAGAGAGGTAAAAATCATGTTCGAAGACAAGACCCTTAAGTGCAAAGACTGTGGAGAGGATTTCGTTTTCACCGCCGGTGAGCAGGAGTTCTATGAGTCCAAAGGCTTTGTAAACGAGCCCCAGCGTTGCAAGAAGTGCCGCGATGCACGCAAGAACGCCGGAAGAGCCCCCAAGGAAATGCATGAAGCAGTATGTGCTTCTTGCGGTAAGCCTGCAATGGTTCCTTTCGTTCCTCGTGACGATCGTCCCGTATATTGCAGCGAGTGCTTTGCAAAGATGAAAGAAGAGCAGGCATAATCCACAAGCCTACTTTTGCCGTTTCGGGTGTTTCCCGAAACGGCTTTTTCATCGTTTTACATCTCGATTTGGAAATTTTGACTGAATTTTACTTAATATTACAGTTTTTTAATATTTTATTCATATATTGCGGTCTGTTTGATTTAAAATAGACTTACGGTCAAAACTTAATTCGGAGGGGATATTATGCCCAATAAAAATAAAAAGGTGCTTATCGTTGATGATGATACCAACATCTGCGAATTATTAAGGCTGTACCTTGAAAAAGACGGATTTGATACAGTTATCGCAAACGACGGTGAATTGGCTATCGTGAAGTTTAACCTTGAGGAACCTGACATAATTCTTCTTGATATAATGTTGCCTAAATTAGACGGTTGGCAGGTCTGCCGTGCAATTCGCAAGACGTCTGCCGTTCCCATCATTATGATAACCGCAAAAGGTGAGACTTTCGATAAGATACTAGGTCTTGACCTCGGTGCGGATGACTATGTCACTAAACCTTTTGACACAAAAGAGGTAGTAGCCCGTGTGCGTGCTGTTTTAAGGCGTTCGGCCGGCGGTGACGAAAAGATTGTGAAATACGATAAACTTACGGTTAATCTTACTAACTATGAAATGATTGTTGATGGAAAGGTAGTGGATACTCCGCCCAAGGAACTGGAACTAATATACCACCTTGCAAGCAATCCCAATCGCGTGTATTCACGCGACCAACTTCTTGACGAAGTGTGGGGATTTGAGTATTACGGTGATTCAAGAACAGTGGATGTCCACGTTAAAAGACTGCGAGATAAGTTGGAAGGTATTTCAGACCAGTGGTCAATCAAAACTGTCTGGAGCGTAGGCTATAAATTTGAACTGAAGCAGGGCTAAAAATGAAAAACCGATTGTTTCAAAAAATTTTTATAACCACTGCCGTAGGTATGTGCGTCAGTATCTTGTTAATTCTTGTGCTTATAAGTGTTTCGGTCAACAATTATTTTATAAATGACAAAAAACAACTGCTAACCGACAACTGTGAGACAATCTCAAAAGTGCTTTCAAGTCAGACATCTGATGATAAAGGATTTCAGGCAAGCCTTAACGGTATTATAAGTGTTGTTTCGCACGCCGTTATCGGTGAGGCCTATGTCTGTGACTCTGAAGGTAATGTCTTTGCCTGTAGTTGTCAGGAATGGAAAAATGACCATTCCTGTGTACATTCAAGCGAAACAATACCGTCAGATATTTTAAAAAATGCCGCTGACGGCAACTATTTTGAGGTGGGCACTTTAAGAAAACGTTATGCCAATACCCATTATACGGCCGCAACTCCGTTTTACTCTCCTGATGGCAGACGTTCTGGTTTTGTGTTTGTTTCGTCGCCCGCTTCATATCTTAAGAATATGTGGACGGAACTTTCTGAAATCTATATTTTCTGTGCGGCATTGCCACTTACGGTTTTGTTTGTGTTCCTTTATTTTATGACAAAACGTATAACCAGACCGATAAATCTTATGTCTAAAGCGGCAATGAGTATGGCAAAAGGTGATTTTTCGCAAAGAATCCCCGTTAATGGCCATGATGAGATATCCGACCTTGCCGAAACGTTTAATAATATGACTAATTCTCTTACCCAACTTGAGGGAATGAGGAGAAGTTTTATAGCCAATGTTTCTCACGAACTGAGAACTCCTATGACCACTATTGGCGGATTTATTGACGGAATTCTTGACGGCACAATTCCTCCAGAAAAGCAGGAAAATTACCTTGGTATCGTTTCGACCGAAGTCAAGCGTTTGTCAAGGCTTGTGCAGTCGATGCTGAGCCTTGCGCGTCTTGAATCGGGCGAGAAAAAGGTCAACCCAACCGAGTTTTCTTTGAGCGACCTTGCATGCGAAGTTTTGCTTTCGCAAGAGCAGAGAATCGAAGAAAAAAATATCGTTATTGAGGGGTTGGGTGAGGGCAGTGACCTCAAGGTGACCGCCGACCGTGACCTTATTTATCAGGCGGTGTTCAACCTTGCCGACAATGCAATAAAGTTCACCCCCGAATATGGGAAAATAACCGTTTCAGTCAGAAAGGATGCCGATTCAAGGGTGGCAATTTCTATCCGTAATGACGGAAAAGGCATCAATCCCGATGAATTGAAATTGATTTTTGACAGGTTCTATAAATCGGATAAAGCCCGTTCCGCCAATAAGGACGGAACAGGTCTCGGACTGTATATCGTAAAGACTATTGTGGATATTCACAACGGCAATATTTCGGTCTCAAGTCAGCCTGAAAGGTTTACCGAGTTTACAATTACATTTCCCAAAGAACGATGAAAAAGTCTTCAGAAAGGAACTTTTTATGGAAAATGAAAACAATATATTCAACAACGGTGAAAACCGTGATGTTTATTCAGAAAGTGCTGCTAATTATGATGCATGTCCTGTACCTACGGATGCAGATGATGTGACAAAAGGGTCCGAGGTTTCTGAAACTTTTTCACCGAACGGTGTTAAGACAGGTGTTGTTTATAATTATTCGGCATCAGATGATACCTCTTCTGCTACCGAGTTTTCTGACCCTCATAACGGTGATCCAACCGTGACATTCGAGACAGTTGAACAACCCATTGAAAACAATTCAAACTCTGGGATAAAGGTGTTTTTTACCGTTATTGCAATAACCGTTGCTTTAATAATTGCAATTTCGTCAGGGTTTATTCTTGGAACCAAGTCGGGGACTGCTAATCATTATTATCAAGGCGGAACACAACAGGCAGGCAAAGATGATTCACTACTTTCTTCCAACAAGGCCACTGTTTTCCAAAATGTAAATAAATCAGTTGTTTGCATTACGGTTTATAATGAGAAGGGTGCCCAAGGTTATGCAAGCGGTGTAATTTATACCGCAGACGGTTATATTGTAACTAATGACCACATTTATTCCGAGGTTTCTTCTCCCAGATTCCTTGTCACTATGTATGACGGGACTGAATATAAAGCACAGTTTGTTGCGGGGGACACACGAAGCGACCTTGCTGTACTGAAAGTTGAAGCACGAAATCTCACCAAGGCTACATTTGGTTATTCCGACCAAGTTGCAGTTGGGGAAGAGGTTGTGGCAATCGGTTATCCTTCGGGTGCCGAGTCCAAGTCAATTTTGACTTCGGGAACAATTTCTTCTGCCAATATCAGATTTACCTCAACTTCAAGTTATTCAATGAAGATGCTTCAGACCGATACACCCATAAACCCAGGTAATTCAGGCGGCGCTTTGGTTAATATGTATTCACAGGTCATAGGTATCCCTTCGGTAAAACTTGCAGGTACCGAGTATGACAATGTCGGTTATGCAATTCCGTCAAACACTGTTATAAAGGTTGCAGATTCTTTGATAACCCATGGCTATGTTGCCGACCGAGGAAGGCTAGGAATTACCTACACAGCGGTTGACAATATCACGGCTGAACTTGAAAATATACCAAGAGGAATGAAAGTGCAGGAGGTTACTATTGAAAGTGACCTTAACGGAAAAGGTATAAATTCGGGTGATATTATAACACATATCAATGATATTGAGATATCCAACAGCAGTGTTGCATTGGATATTATTGAAAGTACAAAACCCGGTGTCACGTTATCATTCACGGTTTATCACGTTGCAACGGGTGAGTCCAACACTGTTCTTGCGGTATTGTTGGCCGACCGTGGCAGTTCAAGTTATACTAACAGTGTTATTGATGATTCTCAGAACGGTCTTAAAGACCCTTTTGGTAACAGTGATAATGATGATTTCTTCTCGGATCACTAACCACCTATAAACAAAAAACAGGGCATTTCGGAATACCCCGAAATGCCCTGTTTTGTTTGCTGATTTACTTTTTAAGAATGAGTGTTCCGTATGCAGGAAGCGTGAATTTGCCTGTGAGAGATTTTCCTGTATCTACCTCGGTCCAGTTAATAGCGGTCTCGGTCTCAAAGTCTTCAGAGGTATAATTCTCAAGGAAAACATAAACGTTTTCTCCGTCAGTTCGTGAATGTGCGGTGACACCGCGTTTAAGTTCTCCGTCAAACTTAGATTCGATACCCGCTTCAGCCAAAATATCATATACAACTTTTTTCGTAAATCCGCCGTAATCACGGAACGCAACATAGTAGGCTTTGCCCTTGCCGTAATTGTTAACCGTAAATGCAGGCATACCCTTGTAGAAGTCGGAATCATACGTGGCGAGCACTTCAGCGCCTTCGGCATGAATCAACTCGCAGTAGTCAATAGCCTCGATTTCGGTTCCGTCTTTAAGTTTAACGATGTTTGTTTCTCCGTTGTTTAGTGAGTCAATTTCTTCATTCCAAATACCGAATACTTCACGCAGACCCGCACCCGGCCAACCGCCGAGATGACACAGGTCGTTCTCATTTACCATAGCAGTCATATATGTGCAAAGAAGGATACCGCCATTTTTGACGAATTCCTTGAACTTTTCGCCCAAAGCGTCGCTAACCATATATCTCATAGGCGCAAAGATTACCTTGTATTTGGAAAAATCATGGCTTTCAGAGCCGATCATATCGACATCGATACCTTTGCTCCATAAAGAACTATAAATATTATGGTTAACAGTACTGATTTTTTTGTCATTAAGTTGGAAACCGCCAGCCATATCAAGGGCCCATTGGTTGTCCCAATCATAAAGGAGACCAACCTTACTGTCAACAACAGTACCAACTATTTCGTCAAGTTTTTCAAGACGTTCACCGACGGCTGTTACATCCTTGAAAACACGCGTGTTTTCAGTTCCAACATGGTCAATAACGGCACCGTGGAACTTTTCATAACTTCCGCGACTCTTTCTCCATTGAAAATACTGTACACTGTCTGAACCGTGGGCAATAGCCTGAAGAGAAGAAAGCATATGTATTTTGGGCCTCTTAAGTTTGTTGATTGGCTTCCAGTTTACGAGACTTGGTGTGCTTTCCATAAGAAAGTAAGGACGGCCGTTAAGAGAACGCATAAGGTCTTGTGTCATTGCAGAATACTGTGCCACATAGATATCGCGGTCAGGGGTGCCTCCCCAGGTGGGATAGTTGTCCCACGAAACAAAGTCAATACTTTTTACAATATCACGGTAGTTAAGTCTTTGATCAAATCCCATAAGATTAGTGGTGGCCGGAATATCAGGAGTTATGTGCTTGACCGACTCATATTCGTGTTTTGCAAAATCTGCGGTCTGTTGAGAAACAAAGCGTTTCCAGTCAAGTATTAGAGCATGAACGTGGCTTTCACCCAAGGGTGAGGGAGGGTTAATCTGGTCAAAATTATTAAATGTGTGTGACCAGAAAGAGTTCCACCATTCGGCATTGAGTTTTTTGATATTGCCGTACTTATTCTTTAACCATTTTCTGAAAGCATCCTTACAAAGGTCGCAGTAACAGGATCCGCCATACTCATTGGAAAGGTGCCAACCGATAAGGGCTGGGTGGTCCTTATAACGTTCGGCCAATTTTTGATTGATGATTTTAACTTTTTCTCGGTAAATGGGAGAGGTATAGCAATGGTTGTGACGTTCACCGTACCAATTACGTTCACCGCGTTCGGTAACACGTAATACCTCGGGATACTTTTCGGCCAACCATGCAGGTCTTGCACCGCTGGGGGTGGCAAGAAGTACCTTGCCGCCTGCTTTGTGAATATCGTCCAAAACCTTGTCCATCCACTCGAAGGTAAATTTACCCTCCTCAGGTTCCAAGGCTGACCATGCAAAAACGCCAAGTGTCATCTCGTTGCAGTGGCCGAGTTTCATCAGTCGCATATCTTCAGATAAAACATTGGGATAATCGAGCCATTGGTCGGGATTGTAGTCACCGCCGTGAACCATGTGTTTAAAATTAGGGTTAATATAATCTTTCATAAATTCAAATTCAACCTCCCAAAAGTATATAACTTATATGTTAATAATACTAAAATGGGGAAAATATGTCAATATAATTATACTGATAAACTGTAAAAATATTGGCTAATGCCACGCTTGGTCAGTTGTGCAATATATTTACTTATTTTTGTTTTTAAATTTGTATTTTGACAGACATTAAAGGCAATAATCATATTATCAAATTTTGGAGATGGTATGATTGCAGTATAACAAGGTTGAGATTTGTAATGTCAACACAAACAAACTTCCCGTTTTAAAGGAAACAGAAAAGGAAGAATTGTTAAGACTCGTTAAAAACGGTGACAAAACTGCCAGGGACAAGCTGATCGGCGGAAATTTGAGGCTTGTTTTGAGTGTTGTACAGAAATTTACCAACCGAGGTGAAAATATGGATGACCTTTTTCAAATAGGTTGCATTGGTCTTATTAAGGCAATCGATAATTTTGACCCCGTGCATGAGGTGAAATTTTCCACATATGCAGTGCCAATGATAATTGGTGAGATCAGAAGACATTTGAGGGATAACAACTCGGTGCGTGTGAGCAGGTCAATTAAAGATGTGGCTTATAAGGCAATGCAGGTCAAGGAAAAACTGATTGAAAAGAATCAAAAAGAGCCGACAGTTGACGAAATAGCCAAGGAACTTCAGTTGCCGAGAAGCGAGGTTGTTATGGCACTGGAAAGCATCGTGGAACCAGTATCTCTATTCGATTCGGTTTATTCAGATTCGGGTGATACTGTCTATGTTCTTGACCAACTCGGGGATAAATCCGACGATTCAGATTGGTTGCAGGAGATTGCGTTCAGAGATGTTATTGCATCATTGAACGAGAGGGAAAAAAGGATACTGACATTGAGGTTTATGCGTGGAATGACCCAGATGGAAGTGTCACGCGAGATTGGTATTTCTCAAGCGCAGGTTTCCCGAATTGAAAAAGGTGTGCTTGATAAAATCAAAGGCGAATAACAGGACAAAGCAACAACATATAATTGTAAAAAAACGTTCAGGTGATGTTATGTGTTGCAGGCTTGTTGAAATGCGTGAAAAACAGGTCGTCTGTATTAAGGACGGCTCAATTTTAGGATTGGTCGGAGATGTTGAGATAGATTCCTGTTCGGGTAAACTCATCAATATTATTGTTTGCGGAAAACGGCGTTTTTTCGGCCGTGACGACGATTACCGTATACCGTGGGAATGTATTGAGGTTTTCGGCGAAGATTCCATACTCGTTAATATTGATAACTTTCAGCCTACACCGAAAAAAAGAAAACTTCTATCCGATATCTTCTTTTCAAAATAATGAAAAATTATGAAAAACAAACGGTGTTAACTTTGTTGGAAACCGAATTTCAAGAAAATGCGAGACTTGAAAAATTTTTGCTTTTTTAAATTGCCGTAAGCTTGGAATGTTAGTAACATAATGCTTTATCGGAGGAAGTGAAAATGAAAAAAATATTAAAAATAATATTCTCTGTATGCTTCGTTTTTTCAACCATAATACTTGGCTTGGTTGGATATTTTGAGAATAAAATTGGTGACACTTACAACGTTGTTCAAGGCAGTGAACTTGTTTTTAATGACAGCACAACACTTGTTTGCACCAAATTAGGGAGTTCGGTAACGGTTGGGAAAAATGGGTCTCATCCGGTTAGCGGATATACTACTAATGTTTCGCTTTTCGGAGTTGTGCCGGTTAAGAATGTCAACGTTATTGAACTTGACAGTTCACGCGTTGCGGTGTTGGGAACACCTTTCGGTATAAAAATGTTTACCGAAGGTGTGTTGGTTGTCGGTTATAGTGATATCGAGACTTCTGACGGAATTAAGAACCCGTCAAAAGAGTCAGGTATAAAAAAAGGGGATATAATCCTTAAAATCAACAATAAAGATGTTGATAACAATAACGATGTTCAAAATATAATAAGAAGTGTCAAAAATAAGGCAATTAATGTTTTGATAAAACGCCAAGATAAACAGTTTACCGTTTCGATAACGCCAATATATTCAACTGCCGATAAGGTTTATAAAATAGGAATTTGGATAAGGGACAGTTCGGCAGGAATAGGCACTCTCACCTATTATGACCCCGAAACAAATATCGTTGCGGGTCTTGGGCACGGCATCTGTGATGCAGATACAGGAGAACTTGTTCCTTGCGAAAAAGGTCAGTTTGTTGGCGCCGAGATAGTTGGAATAAAGAAGTCTTCAAAGGATGTTACAGGTGAGTTACAGGGCGTTTTTTCAAGCGGTGTTTCGGCTGAAATAAAGGCAAATGACATAACGGGAGTTTTCGGAACGGCTAAGTTTCCGCTCTCTTCGGAAAATAATATGGAAATTGCCCTAAAGCAAGAGATAAAAGTTGGAAATGCTAAAATATTGACTACGCTTGATGACGGTCAACAGAAATTTTATGATTGCATTATAAAAAAGGTTTATCACAACGATTCGAGTAGGATAAAAAATATGATAATCGAGGTTACCGACCAAAATCTGTTGGACAAAACGGGTGGAATAGTACAGGGAATGTCGGG
>JAZNBS010000013.1:0-34604 GCA_045587185.1 Acutalibacteraceae bacterium | reverse complement strand
GCCGAAACTAAAGCGTCTTGTTGACTGTCAGTGTCCGATTTTTCCAGTCGATAGCATCCCAGGTCAGTCCAATCAGCTCGCCGGTGCGAAGCCCTGTTTCCAAGATCAGAGCGCATTGATAGTAGTTGTGAGACCGCTTGGCGACCTCTAAGAACTTTTTCTGCTCTTCAATGGTTAAGAACCGGATATCGCTTTTGGCTCTCACCGGCTTGGTGTAGCGGACACCGTTCATAGGATGCTTGGGGATCAAGTCGTTCATTACTGCTGACCTGAGCATAGTTCCCATACAGATGTAAGTTTGCCGGATGGTTGCACCTGCGTAATCCTTGTCCATTTGATTGAGGACGATCTTGCAGTGCATCGGTTTTACATCTGTGAGCTGCATACCGCCGATGACAGGCTGAATGTTGAACTTGTATCGCTCACGATAATTTCTCAACGTGTTCGGTGCCAAGTCTCCGACAATGTTTTGGATCCAGTAATCAAACCAGGTGTCCCCCGTCATGTTCACAGGAACAGCTATGGAGCCGTGCCGATCTTGATACTGGGAATCCGCTTGCCAGTTCCTTGCCTCCGGAATCGTTTTGAAATATTTCTCGTGGCGCTTTCCGTACTTGTCTACGAATCTTGATATGTACCATCCGTCTTTGCGTTGGAAGATACCCTTGCCACATTCTTTGCCTTTTTATACTTTTACCCAATGAATTAACTCCTTTCTCAAATTGAGGAAAAGAGCCAATGCAACTATTGTATTATATCACATTGGCCCCCTTTTTTCAATAGGAATCGGTGAATATCTATCGTTGTTTCACTTTTTTCGAAATTTTAGAAAATTAAAGTCTTACTGATGTACTCCTCGAATTCCTTGTGCTTGATCATCTTCTTTGTGCCAACGAACAAAACAAAGGGACAGTTTGGTTCGCGCAGACGATCTTCGATGCTGTTGATTCCAATTCCGGTGAGCTTGTTTGCCTCCTTGATAGACAGTGTGACCTTGAGGTGAATCGGAACACTATTATTGGCTTCAGACATACGATAGCCTCCTTCTTAAATATTTAGAAGTTTGGCACGTTCATCCGTCTGCAATGTCCGGCTCATTGCAGTGTCGTTCCATTCGTTCATTTTGTGATGAACTTCTATGCTAATAATTTATGAGAGTTCTTGGTTGAGTTTCAAGAAAACATCACGGAAATAAGAAAAAATTATTTTTTTGTGTCATTTTTTATGAAGAAAAAAGGGTAGAGCCACTATATAAAAACCGGATTGTCGTTGGTTTAATGGAATTTGCCATATAAGTTAACATAACCCCATAAAAGTGGCATAAAACGCGTTACGGACTGTTAATCCGTTGCTCGTTGGTTCGCTAAATATGAAAAACCCCTCGATTTTTTGGTGAAATCGAGGGGTTTTGTGCATATATTCATGCCCTAAAAAGCGTTTGACACACTTTTTGACACACTTTTTTGTAGGGGATTATGGGTCAAAAATGCTTAAATATGGGGTTATATGCCGCTTTTAAGGAAATATTGCGTACTTTTCTGTTTTCTTTGACGTAAATTTAGACACAGATTTTACTTCAAGAATATCTATACAGCCTATGCACCGCAATTGGTACTGAAGTCGCACAAAAAATGTATTGGAGATTTGTGTCAACTTTTGCTTCAAATGGCTTTTTTCGATCGCGAAAACCCTTGGTATGACTGGGTTTTTACTATTTTAGAGCCACGGGTTACCGCAAGTATGCTCTATGCCGTAATTCTTGATATATATATCTGTTTGCATGGTTGTTGTAGCCTGAGATCGTTGTCGTACCGCTTGCCCTGGTTTTCCTTGTTGCCAAAGCAAAAAAGAGACAAAGTATGTCAAATGGTTTGTCAAATCGCAAATCCCAATCTCTAAAAGTATTGATGTTACTGCCTTTCTGCTGCTTTAGAGCGTCCGGAAACCAAACGGATGCTCTAAACCCTAATTTCCGGTAAATGCACCTCTTTCATGGGTTGTTGTAATGTATAATAGCTGTCTGCAAGTTTGTCCAGGCACTCCTTTTGGTGCGAGGCAGTCATGTGGATATAAATATCTCCGGTGACTTTGATGCTGGAATGGCCTAAGGTCTTTGAGATGGATAGTAAATTGATATTACTTTCCAGACAGCGGGTGGCAAAGGTATGGCGCAGGGTGTGGAAATTTGCGTTTTCTACTTCTGCCTTCTTTAGAAGCTTATGGTAGTTTTTATAGAAGGTTGCATCACACAGCGCGGTGTTGACCCGACTGGCAAAAACATAATCGTCCTCCGAATGGACAAACCCGTGTTCTTCCTTCCACTTTAATTGCATGGTTTTGTATTCCATAAACTCCATAGCCAAAGGCTCAATCATATGGATAAGCCGCTTTGAATTTTTGGTTTTGGGAGCCTTGGGTGCATATACCGTTTTGGTTTCACCTTCAATAAACGGCGTATATTCCCGTATGAGCTGAGAATCGATTTTGATGGTCCTGTTTTCAAAATCAATATGACGCCATTTTAAGGCAAAGAGTTCTCCTTTTCGGCAGCCGGTATATAAAGCCACAACAACAATAAACATGAAAGGCTTATTGAAATCACGGGCGGCTTGCAATAACCGCAGCTCTTCCTCCTTGGTAAGGGAACGGTTTTCGTTCAATCCGGTTTTGGGGATCTTAACACCCAGGGTAGGGTTTACAACGATCAAATTGTTTTGGACAGCATAATTGAACACCATATGTAAAAAGACCTTTACACGTGTCAGATAAGCCTCACTCATTCCGTCTTTTCCACCAAGTCGGGATAAGTCGTTGATGTGCTGCTGAACCATAAAATTTGTAATTTTAGAAATGGGAGTGTCGGCCAATTTACCGAAGTGTAACCGGATGTACCGTTCATATCCGATGTAGGTGTTTCCGCTGATTGAAGAAGCACAAAAGGTATTCAGGCATAAACGCGCCCAGTTTGCCAGGGTAATGTTTCTGGTAGGGAAGGACTGTTCCGTTCGTCGACGATCCAAAGTATTCAGCTCTTCAATCTTGATCTCCAGTTTTGCCTTAACCTCGGCCTTTGTCTTTCCGTAAATGTGCGTAACATCGCCTTTGTCCCGTATACGGACATAATAGCGCCCGTCCTTTCTTTTTGTGATCTTGTAGTCGCTGATTGTTCTGTACATAGTGATACCTCCTAAATTATAAAGTGCAGTATAATTATAGGAGAAATTGTTAAGAAACGGTGGGTTATGACATACGGGTTGTTATATTTCCTCCATTGCATACTTTACTTCTGAGGGAGTGCAGTTTGTAAAATTCTAACCCGAAGGCAATGCGGAAACACGATTAAATTTTCGTGGCAGTGGGTTTCTTTATATTTATTGCAATGAACACGGTTTGATGAAACAAAAAATATGGTAGAAAAATTTTTATACAGGCGTCGCAGAAATGCGGCGCCTTTAACTTTTCTGTGAACTTATGCAGAACTTATTGACATCTATATCATAACTGTATACAATAGATATACACAGTATAAACAGAGGTGATGGCGTGAACATACTGATCGATAATAAAAGCGGCGCTCCGATCTACGACCAGATTTATTCCCAAATCAAAAGTCAGATCATCAGCGGGGATTTGAAAGAAGATGAAATGCTGCCGTCCATTCGTGGGCTTGCTAAAGATCTTCGTATCAGCTTTATTACCACTAAGCGTGCGTATGAGGAACTTGAAAAAGACGGCTTTATCTATACGCTTCCCGGCAAGGGGTGCTATGTTGCCCCAAAGAACGTTGAACTGCTGCGGGAAGAGAATCTGAAAAAGATCGAAGAACATATAGACGATATTGTTAGACTCGCTGCTTCCTGTAATCTGAGCAAAAAAGATATTATTGAAATGGTTAATTTCAGTCTGGAGGAACAAGGATGAATGCACTTGAAATTAAAAACCTGACAAAATCATATCCCGGCTTTTTGCTGGATCATTTGAATCTTACCCTACCCAGCGGATGTATTATGGGGCTGATCGGAGAGAATGGTGCCGGTAAAAGCACCACGATAAAGCTCATTCTCGATATGATCCACAAGGACAGCGGAAGCATTATTATCCTTGGGAAAGACAACACGGATAGTATTGAACTCACAAAAGAAGATATCGGCGTTGTAATGGATGAGGTCGGTATTCCGGAATGCCTTACGGTAAAGCAGGTTGGGAACGTGATGAAAAACACATTCCGCAACTGGGATGATGCGGAATATGCTCGCTTAGTACAGAAGCTTGCATTGCCGGACAAAAAGCAATTTAAAGAGTTTTCCCGTGGCATGAAGATGAAGCTTGGCATTGCCGTAGCATTGTCTCATAACGCAAAGCTGCTTATTCTGGATGAGGCAACGGCAGGCCTTGATCCCGTAGTTCGTGATGAAGTCGTAGAGATGCTCAGTGATTTCACAAGAGATGAAAACCATTCCATTCTTATTTCCTCGCATATCGTTAGCGACCTTGAGAAACTGTGTGACTACATTGCTTTCATTCATAAAGGAAAGCTCCTGCTCTGTGAGGAAAAGGATCAACTACTTTCAGAATATGGACTCATTCACTGTACTACCGAGGAAATACAAAGAATTCCTGCCGATGCAATCAAGTATAAGAAGGAAAATCCTTACGGCGTTGAGGTGATGGTACAGAGAAGTACCATTCCTTCAGGTATTAATATCAGTCCTATTAGCATTGAGGAACTGTTTGTGTTTATGGTAAAGGAGGCGAGATAATTGAAGGGACTTCTCTTAAAAGATTGGTATATGGTGAAGAAATATTGCAGAGCATATCTGCTGATTGCCGTCGCTTTTATCGCATTATCATTTTTAAGCGATAACAATATGTTTTTTGTATTTTATCCTTGTTTACTTTGCGGTATGATCCCGGTGAATCTTCTTGCCTACGACGAACGCAGCCGATGGACACAATACAGCGGTACGTTGCCGTATACAAAAACACAAATTGTTTCTGGCAAATATCTGATTGGATTGTTTGCTCAACTCGCAATACTGATGGCGACCGGTGTTGGGCAAGTCGCGAAAATGTCTGTTGCAGGTGATTTTGTATTCGGGGATTTTGCTGTCCTTATGTTATTATTGCTGATCGTATCCACACTCTCTTCCTCTATTTGTCTGCCGTTTGTTTTCAAGCTTGGAGTGGAAAAAGGAAGGACCGCTTATTACATCATGATCGGATTTGTCTGCGGTGCCAGTGTTTTGGCATCAAGTATCCTTAGAGGACAACTTGTGAGCAAGATACAGCCCAACCTTATTTTGGCGTTGGTTGCTGTTGTTGGAATCGGCATATATATCCTTTCCTGGTATTTGTCGGTTGTGTTCTTTAAAAAGAGAGAAATCCAGTGAAAAAAGGAGGACAAATATGCCTGCATTTATTGTTACTTCCCTTGTTGGTGTAGTATGTATTGTTCTGGGTATTTCAAATATGAAGGGCAATATATCATCGTTGCACTCATACCATAGACACAGAGTATCCGAGGAAGATCGAATTCCTTTTGGAAAGAAGGTTGGTCTTGGAACTATCATTATCGGCGCAGTAATCATTGTGTTTAGCGGCTTGTCTGCTGTGACACTCTACACTGACAATGAGGTGTTCAAATTAATTGGAACAGGAATCCTTATTGCCGGCATCATTGTGGGTTTGGTAATCAGTTTTAAGGCAATGATAAAGTATAACAAAGGGATATTTTAGTTCTACTGCAATAAAGAAACTTATCACAAAGCAAAGGTGTCGCAGAAATGTGGCACCTTTTGTCTTTTTCGGTGCAGTTTGCTTTTGCACGGAGTATAGTGGAGCGTGAATCTATCGGCAATAAAAGTTTTGACAATTTTGAAAACTGTATTGATATTTTGCCGATAATATGGTATAATAAAGGTGAGGAAATTTGCCGGGAGGTAACTATGGAATACGTATCTGTTGCGAAAATGGCTGAAAAGTGGGGACTTTCTGAACGAAGTGTCCGGAATTACTGTGCCCATGGCAGAATTGCTGATGCTAAGCTTATCGGCAAAACTTGGTACATTCCGAAAAACGCACAGAAGCCGGAGCGTTCGAACAAGAAAAACGATACACCTACGTTGCTGCAGATTCTGCGGGAGCAGAAAGCCGCCAAGATGACTGGTGGCATCTATCACAAGGTACAGATTGAGTTGACCTATAACTCCAATCACATTGAAGGTAGCCGGCTTACTCACGATCAGACGCGGTACATCTTTGAGACTAACACCATCGGTTTTGAAAATGAAGCTGTCAACGTGGACGATGTGATCGAAACATCCAACCACTTCCGGTGTATTGATATGGTGATCGACCAAGCAGGTTCTGCACTGACTGAGAAGTTTATTAAGGAACTGCATTCTGTACTGAAGACCGGCACCAGCGACAGCCGCAAGGATTGGTTTGCTGTGGGTGAGTACAAGAAGCTACCTAACGAGGTAGGTGGCAATGACACCACACTCCCCGAAAATGTTGCCGGTGAGATACGCAAACTGCTGACGAGTTACAACGAGTTGCCCGCTAAGACCTTTGAGGACATCGTAGCCTTCCATGTGGCATTTGAACGTATCCATCCCTTCCAGGACGGAAATGGTCGCGTAGGCCGACTGATCCTCTTTAAGGAGTGCCTGAAGAACAATATTGTTCCCTTCATTATCGAGGACAATCTGAAGATGTTCTACTACCGCGGCCTCAAAGAATGGGATCGCGAAAAAGGTTTCCTAATGGACACCTGCCTAACGGCACAGGATAGATTTAAGGCTTACTTGGATTACTTTAGAATTATATACTGACATCGTTCTTGAAGGAAACATGTCCCATCATCTATGATGAGTCTGTTAATAATATTATTTTATGATAAGGAATGGTTTTATGAAATATTCTGAGGAAACATTAAAGAACTGGAAAAATCCTGCCAGTGATACAGAAGAGCAAAGAATCAGTAACACTATAAATATGATTAAGTCGGCCATCGCCAGCTGTTCTGATTTGGATGATTTGACGATTGAGGTTTTTGTTCAGGGATCATACGCAAACAACACAAACGTCCGAGCCAATAGCGATGTTGATGTTTGTGTTATGCTGACCAGTTCTTTTTATACTGAGTATCCGGATGGAAAATCCCGTGAGGATTATGGTTTTACAGAGGGATCAATTGGCTTTGACGAATACAAACGGCGTATCAAAAAAGCAATTGTAAATAAATTTGGAAGCGACGCAGTAACTGTCGGCGATAAGTCTCTAAAAATTCGTTCCAATAGCTATCATGTTAATGCGGATGTTGTTGTGGCTATTATGCTTAAAGACTATAATGCTATAGGAAGTACCGATCCGAACAAATATATTGAGGGGACGCGTTTTTGGAGTTCAAACGGTGCAAAGGTTACTAATTATCCAAAGCTACATATAGCCAACGGAATACAGAAAAACAACGAAACCAATCACCAGTATAAGTACCTAGTAAGGATGTTTAAAAAAATCCGCAACAATATGGTCGATGACAAAGTTATTGATGGAGACAAAATCAGCTCATTTTTAACGGAATGCCTGATATGGAATGTTCCCAATAGAATTATTATGGGGTATGATACATGGACAGAAACAATACGGCAGTCGATAATCTATTTATTCAACGCTATTAAAAATAATGAACACCGGCAATGGGGTGAGGTTAGCGAAAGACTGTATCTGTTCCATTCTGGTAGAAAATGGACAGCAAGTGAAGCACAGGCTTTCATGAAATCTATGTGGAATTATTTGGGGTATAACAAATGAATGCAATAAAATGGAATCGTGCGCTATATATACTATTGGGAATTGCAGCTATAACATCGGGCGTCTGCTGGTTGCTTAGCGATCAGAAATTTACATTTAGTTTTGTTTTAGAATGCATCGGAACCTCGGTAACTGTGATTACAGCAATTTCGTGGTTTTTCTGCAATGTGGCCTGGAAATGGAGTTTTTTCCGGAAATGGCTTGTCTTAGTACCAGACCTGAACGGAAAGTGGACCGGTACATTGATTTCTGATTGGGTAAACCCTGATACCAATAATAAGTTGCCGCCAATCGATGGAACACTTACGATTAAACAATCACTTTTTAGGATTAGCTGTGTACTGAAAACTGGCGAATCATCCAGCTGTAGTATTACTTCTACTTTCATGATAGACCCAGATAACCAAGTGTGCAGATTAGTTTATACTTATCAAAATGATCCTGCCCAAACAATCCAAGACAGGAGTCGCATACACTACGGTACTGCGATGCTGGATGTAAAGGAAGAAGATCAGTCTGTTGTGTTGGATGGCAGTTATTTTACCGGAAGAACTACAAGTGGACAAATGAATTTCAAACTTAAAGAAATAGGTGCTAAAAAATGAGAATAGGTAAACCTTACAACGCTACACTGCTTAGCATTATTGCAAAAAAAGAAGAAATTACATATGCGGAGTTACGAAAGGAGTACTGCGTGCCTACACCTTCCGGAGTTGTATCCAGCAGAAATATAATGTTCGATGCTGATTTGGAGATTCTTGAAGCGGAAGGTTATATAAGCAGAGTTGATGACCTAATTACATATATCCGACGGTAATATACCTATAAGATTGTAGTATGAAAGTGCTTCTCTAAAACGTAAAAATAAAAGCAGCGACCTGGCTTGGCTAGGTCGCTGCTTGAACTTTGTTGCATTGGCGTTTTCTCGGTAGTTTCACTTTTCCACACACCTTTTATACACCTTTTGTACACCTTTTTGGCATTGAGATGCATGGAACTATATGAAGATACATTTTAGTCGAAATCCCGAAAGTCCTTGTGCCGCAAGGATTTATCGGGGGTTTATGGATTTGTAAGGAGTTATGAAAATAGGCCGCTGAGCAACGATACCTAATTTCATTAAAATTTCCACTCCAAAAGTCAAAATATATTTACATACTCATAGATTATATAATTATTTTTATATAATTTCAAGGTATAGTTTGATAAAGTTGCGAAAAAAGTGCCAAAAATTTAAAATTTACTCTTTTAAATCAGAAAGATTTATTATATAATAATCTGTGTATGGACTTTGATTACAAAGGAGGTAGACTGATGAGTTCGCCGTATTCGGTTTCATTAGCAAAAATCATTAAAAATTTTCCGCTTGAGGTAGTGTCGTTGCCTGCCGCACCTGAGGATATTTATATCTCCAACGTTGAGGTAAACCGACCGGGACTTCAACTTTGCGGATTTTATGAATACTTTGACAACGGACGCATTCAGGTTATCGGAAAAAGTGAAGAAGGTTATCTCAACGAATTTACTGAGGATGAGTACAAGGTCAGAGTCAACGATTTCTTCGCACACAAGCCATCTATGGTCATCATTTCAAGAAATCTGCCCGTTACTGATATTATGAAGGCGGCCGCCGAGGAGCATAAAGTACCTTTGCTTCGCACTTCGGACACGACATCGGGCTTTATGGCATCGCTTATCTCGTTCCTTAACGTGGAGTTGGCGCCAAGAGTTACCCGTCACGGTGTTCTGGTTGAAGTCTATGGCGAGGGATTGCTTATCTTGGGTGAAAGCGGTGTCGGTAAAAGTGAGACCGCAATAGAACTTGTAAAACGCGGACACCGCCTAATTGCCGACGATGCCGTGGAGGTGCGCAAGGTTTCTTCAAGATCTTTGGTAGGTTCCGCACCCGAAAACATTCGTCATTTTATTGAACTTCGCGGAATAGGTATTATAAATGCACGACGCATATTCGGTGTCGGTTCCGTCAATCTTACATCAAAGATTGACCTTGTAATAAATCTTGAACAATGGCAACCCGATAAGGTATATGACCGAATGGGTCTTGATGAACAGACTGCAAATATTCTTGATATTGAGGTGCCGTCGGTCACCATCCCTGTAAAACCCGGCCGTAATCTTGCGGTTATTATTGAGGTTGCCGCTATGAACAACCGTCAGAAAAAGATGGGTTACAACGCGGCTTATGAGTTACTTAAACGTCTCGGTATGACCGAGGATGTGCCCGAGGATGCAAACAAAGACGGCGATGTGTTTTTCTAGAACATAAATTAAAAACAGGGGAGTAAATTATTATGTATTATCTTGGTATAGACCTCGGAGGAACCAACATTGCAGCGGCAGTTGTTGATGATAACTATAAAATTTTAGGCGAGGGCAAGGTTAAGACCAACTGCCCAAGACCTACCGAGGAAATTGCAGACAGTATCTATGAATCGGGTATGATGGCTGTTAAAGACGCAGGCCTTACCCTTGAAGAAATAAGAGAGGTTGGAGTTGGTTGCCCAGGTAGCGTTAACACCGAGACCGGAGTGATTTGTTATGCCAACAATCTCGGTTTTGTGAATGCACCTATGGGCAAGATGCTTGAGGAACGGTTTGGACGCAAGGTGTTCCTTGAAAACGATGCGAATGCAGCCGCCTTCGGTGAAAAATTGGCAGGAGCAGGCAGAGGTGCAGACCAGTTTATTGCGATAACTCTCGGTACCGGTGTCGGTGGCGGTATTATCATCAACGACCTCATTCTGTCGGGTGTAAACTCGGCGGGCGGTGAGCCTGGACATACTGTTATTGTAAAGGATGGCGAGTGTTGTTCTTGTGGCAGAAAAGGTTGTTGGGAGGCCTATGCTTCGGCAACAGCCCTTATACGTCAAACCAAGGCCGCGATGGAGTCTCATAAATCCAGCAAAATGTGGGAGTTGGCAGGAAACCTTGACAATGTTAACGGCAGAACCGCTTTTGACGGTATGAGAGCGGGTGACGAGACTGCTAAAAAGGTTGTAAAACAGTATTGCGATTATGTTGCTTGCGGACTGACAAATATTATTAACATCTTCCAGCCTGATATTGTTTGTATCGGCGGCGGTATTTCCAAAGAGGGCGAGACCCTTGTTGCACCCATCCGCGAGTATGTTGAGAGAGAAAGATATTCCAAGAATGCTCAAAAACAGACCGTTATAAAGGCTGCGGAACTTGGTAATGACGCGGGTATAATCGGTGCGGCATTCCTTGGCAATATTTACAGATAAATAATAAACGGTCGATTGGCGAATCGACCCTACGATAATTATTCATTATTTAATATTTGTTTTTTATTGCGGGTAACCCAGGTTCGCCCACAATAAACAAAAGGTAGGTGACTGTGGGTGAATTATGAAAAAATTATGATAAAAGCATTGTCTTTGGGGTTTATAGTGCGTGAAGATGAGCCTATGTCGGCCCACACGACCTTCCGCATCGGCGGTCCTGCCAAAGTTTTTATTGAGTGCAACGATGTTGATAAGTTGGGTCAACTTCTTGATATTATTAAGACCGAAAATGTGCCTTTTTGGGTGGTTGGCAAAGGTTCAAACCTGCTCGTCTCGGATAATGGATTAAATGGTGTTGTGCTGTATATCTGCGACGATAAGGTGGCTGTTGACGGTAATTTTATCACCGCAAGAGCAGGTGCAAAACTGTCATCGGTCTGTAATGCCGCAAGGGACGCTTCGCTTTCAGGGTTGGAATTTGCATTTGGAATCCCTGGGTCGGTGGGTGGCGCGGTCTATATGAATGCCGGTGCCTACGGCTGTGAGATAAAGCAGTGTATTACGTATTGCACCTCAATTACGCTTGACGGTCAGATAAAGCACTATAAAGCCGATGAACTTATGCTTGGTTATCGCACGAGTGTATTTAAGCAGAATAATGAAATTATACTTGAAGCAAAATTTTTGCTTGTTCCTGACAAAAGGGAAAATATTCAGGCAAAAATGGATGATTTTTTGGGACGTAGGAAGGATAAACAGCCGTTGGAATATCCAAGTGCGGGCAGTACCTTCAAACGACCTGAAGGATATTTTGCGGGTGCTTTGATTGAGCAAAGTAACCTTAAAGGCTTTTCGGTTGGCGGTGCCGAGGTGAGCCGAAAACACGCAGGTTTTGTTATTAACAAGGATAACGCAACCTGCTGTGATGTACTTGACTTAATAAAGCATATTCAAGCGAGCGTTAAATCTAACTTTGGTGTCGAACTTGAGACCGAGGTTATATATCTGGAGTAGTTTATGGAACTTGTTATCGTCACCGGAATGTCCGGAGCAGGAAAATCGGTAGCGGCCAATGCCTTGGAGGATATTGGTTTTTATTGCATAGATAATATGCCACCATCACTGATAAATCCTGTCGCACAACTTTCTTTGCGTGGCAGTTCTGACCTTGATAAGGTTGCTATTGTTACCGATATCCGTGGTGGAAAAATGTTCGAGGAACTTATTCCCACCTTGCAGGATATGAAAAAAAGTCACATTGATTTTAAACTTTTGTTTCTCGATTCAGGTGACGATAAATTGGTTACACGTTATAAAGAAAGCCGACGCAGACATCCAATGTCGTCCGGCAGTAGGATAAGCGTTGCCGAGGCTATCAGAACCGAACGTGAAATGTTGACACCGTTGAAGGAAATGGCCGATTATATCATAGATACCACCATGACCTCAACAAGTGCACTAAAAGAACGTATTACAGGTCTTTTCCTTGGCGATATAAGTAAAGGAATGACCGTTCAGTGTATGTCATTCGGTTTTAAATACGGTTGTGTTTCAGAGGCTGATATAGTTTTTGATGTCAGGTGCCTTAAAAACCCGTTTTACGTTGACGGTTTGCGTGCCCACACGGGACTTGAAGCACCTGTCAGAGATTTTGTTATGGAATTGCCGGAAACCAAAGAACTTGCGGACAGGCTTTTGTCGTTGATTGATTACACCGTTCCCCTTTATAGCAAAGAAGGTAAAAGTCAACTTGTTATTGCTATCGGTTGTACGGGAGGAAAGCATCGCTCGGTTGTTTTTGCCGAGATGATACATAATCATCTGACTAAGCAGAACTACCGTGTGGTGGTAAATCACCGCGATATTGGAAAGGAGTAACTTATGCCTAAAGTCTCCTTTTCAAGTAAACTGAAAACTGACCTTTGCAAAATCAAACCGACCGCTTGTTGCAGATTAGCCCAAATGTACGGACTGCTCCTTTTCGGGCGGTCTTTTTGCAAAGAGGAAATCAGTATAAGAACGGCTAACGCTGATACCGCCGAAAATTATGCTTCACTTTTAAAAGTGTGCTTTTCGGTTCATGCTGTGACCGAAAAGAAAAATAACTGGTATGTTGTATCGGTGCCGGGTGAAGCCGACCGCGAAAAGGTGATAAACCATTATACGGGCGGTGAAGCCGATTGGATATTTAATCCAAAGCACGTTAAAAGAACCTGTTGCAGGCAAGCCTTTATAAGAGGCGCGTTTCTGTCTTCGGGCAGTGTCAACGATCCTGAAAAAAGTTATCACCTTGAATTTGCTGTGAAAGACACCACCTTGAGTTTTGCTTTTGCAGCTTTTCTTGAACTGTGTGGATATAAACCGCATACATCGGCCAGAAAAAGCGTCACAGCATTATATTATAATGACAGTATGGTTATTGAGGAACTGTTGGGCACAATGGGTGCTATGGGCGTGACGTTGGAACTGATGGAGACCAAGATAGTCAAGGATATGAGAAACAAACTCAACCGTAAAACCAATTTTGAGACTTCAAACATTACTAAAACTGTCAACGCCGCCGTTCAGCAGAACGAGGCAATAACTTTTCTTGAGAAAAATAATTTAGTGGGGCTTTTGCCCGAGGAACTTTATGAGGTGGCAATGCTTCGTAAAAACCATCCCGATGCATCGTTAAGTGACCTTTGCAGGCTCTGTGACGGAACCATCTCCCGTTCGGGAATGAACCACAGATTGAAGAAGATAATAGATATAGCCGAAGATAAAAAGAAAGGTTGATAACAGAAAGGAAGGTGAGTGTCAGTGACCGATTTTGTCCATCTTCATGTTCATACTGAATATAGTTTGCTTGACGGTGCTTGTAGGATAAAAGACCTTGTAAAGGCGGCAAAGAATAAAGGTCAGACGGCACTTTCCATAACCGACCACGGTGTAATGTACGGTGCGGTTGATTTTTATAAAGCCGCCAAGGCCGAGGGGATAAAGCCTATTATCGGTTGTGAGGTTTATGTTGCGCCGAGAACACGTTTTGATAAGATAAAAGAGTATGACGGTGAGTACCGTCACCTTGTATTGCTTTGCAAAAATATGACGGGATACCGCAACCTTATCGCTCTTGTTTCCAAAGGGTTTACCGAGGGATTTTACTCAAAACCCAGAATTGACGAAGATCTTCTTGCTGAACATACAGAGGGTCTTATTGCCTTGTCGGCCTGTCTTTCGGGTGAAATTCCGAAATGTTTATTGAGAAACGATTATGAAAAGGCAAAGCAGACCGCGTTGAGATATAACTCGATGTTCGGTCAGGGTAATTATTTCCTTGAAATGCAGGACCACGGATTAGATGAGCAACAGCGCGTAAATCCGCAACTTATGAAAATTTCCAAGGAAACAGGAATCCCTTTGGTTGCCACGAATGATGTGCACTATATTGAAAAATCCGACCACGAGGTGCAGAAGATACTTATCTGTATCGGTACGGGTCATACAGTTAATGAGGAAAACACATTGGAGTTTCCCACCAAGGAGTTCTATCTTAAAACAGGTGACGAAATGGCACAACTTTTCCCCAAAAGTGCCATTTGCAATACCAGAGTTATCGCCGATAAGTGTAATCTTGAGTTTGAGTTCGGCAACATCAAACTGCCGTTTTACGATATTGGTGACAGGGACCATTTTGAGTACCTTAAAGAACTGTGTTTTGACGGTGCAAAGCGTATCTACGGCAATGTTACCAACGAAGTTGAAGAACGTTTGGTTTACGAACTCGGCGTAATAAATCGTATGGGCTATGTTGACTACTTTTTAATAGTGTCAGACTTTGTGCGTTATGCCAAATCGCAGGATATTCCTGTAGGACCTGGTCGAGGTTCGGGTGCTGCGAGCCTTGTGGCTTACTGCATTGGTATAACAGGCATTGACCCATTGAAATACAATCTTCTTTTTGAACGTTTTCTGAATCCCGAACGCGTTTCAATGCCCGATTTTGATATTGATTTTTGTTATGTCCGCCGTCAGGAGGTCATTGACTATGTTGTTTCAAAATACGGCAGTGACCACGTTGCACAGATTGTTACCTTTGGAACAATGGCGGCAAGAGCGGCGGTAAGAGATGTGGGCAGAGCAATGGACATACCTTATGCCACCTGTGACCGTATTGCAAAACTTATCCCGCAGGAGTTAAAGATAACTATAGACCACAGCCTTTTAAAGGTGCCTGAACTTAAAAGTGAGTATGATGCTGACGAAACGGTCAGAGGATTGCTTGATATGGCACGCAAGGTTGAGGGTATGCCGAGACATGCTTCGACACACGCAGCAGGTGTTGTTATTACCGACCGTCCTGTTGCGGAGTATGTGCCGCTTGCCACAAGTGATGAATCGGTTGTAACACAGTATACAATGACTACTTTGGAGGAATTAGGGCTTTTAAAAATGGACTTTTTAGGGCTCCGCAACCTTACAGTCATTGACGATACAGTTAAAATGATACGTAAAGTCCGACCCGAGTTTGACATACACAAAATTCCTCTTGATGATAGGGATACAATGAAAATGATGAGCCGAGGTCAGACTGAGGGGGTTTTTCAGTTTGAATCGGGCGGTATGCGAAGTGTCTTACAGGCTTTCAAACCTGAAAAAATTGAAGATCTTATTGCCATAATCTCACTTTACCGACCCGGTCCTATGGACTCTATCCCTAAATATATTGAAAACCGTCACAATCCTCATAAGATAAAATATGCAACCGACCTGCTTAAACCGATATTGGAGGTCACATACGGTTGTATTGTTTATCAGGAACAGGTTATGCAGGTGTTTCGCAGTCTTGCAGGGTATTCTTTGGGCAGGGCGGATATTGTCCGCCGAGCAATGGCAAAAAAGAAGCACGACGTTATGGAAAGGGAACGTTCCGCTTTTATTTACGGCGAAAAGGCAGAGGACGGTACCGTTATCTGTGACGGCTGTGTAAACAGGGGTGTCGACCCTAAGGCTGCTGAAAAAATATTTGACGAAATGTCGGCATTCAGTTCTTATGCTTTCAATAAATCCCATGCGGCGGCTTATGCCTTTGTGGCATATCAGACTGCTTATTTAAAATGTCATCACGAAATGGAATATATGTCGGCGCTGCTGACAAGTGTGCTTGATTATCAGCCTAAACTTGCACGTTATATGCAAGAATGCATAAAGAACGGTATAAAAATTCTGCCGCCTGATGTAAATTTGAGTGAGCGTGACTTTACTCCCACCGCCAACGGCATCCGTTTCGGTCTTTTAGCCGTTAGAAACATCGGTACAAACCTTGTTGAAAGAATGATATCAGAGCGTAAAAACGGGCAGTACAAGTCGGTTTACGATATGTGTGACCGTCTTTACGGAAACGATCTTAACCGCCGTGCCGTTGAAAGTCTCATAAAAAGCGGGGCAATGGATTGTTTCGGCCACACAAGGCGAACTCTTTTACAGAGTATGGATGGGCTTTTGCGTTCGGTTGAAGCTAATAAAAAGTATACAATGCACGGGCAACTTGACCTTTTCGGCAATGCAACAGGTGAGTCATCGAAATCTTATGAAATGTCTGAACAGGACGAGATGCCTCACTTTGAACTGCTTCAGTGTGAAAAAGAGGTTACTGGAATGTATATCTCGGGTCATCCTTTGGAGCAATACTCGGGTGCGTTGGCTCAAAAAGGATTGGTTAAGACCTTTGACCTTAACGATGCCGAAAAATCGCAAAAAATTGACGGTAAGATGGTGTCTATTGGCGCAATGGTTTCCAAAATACGCCGAAAAGCCACCAAAAATGATCAGACAATGGCTTTCCTTGATATCGAGGATATGTTTGGCAGTGTTAATGTTCTACTGTTTCCTAAACTATATGAACAGTACGGTGAATCCTTGAAAATAGGTTCGGTGTTTAAGTTTGTCGGACGTGTTTCGGTCAAGGAATCGGGTGATGTTGACCTTATCTGTGACCGTATTGAACCGTTGTCCAAAGGCACAGCCGTACCGCAACCTTTGACCCAAACTAAACCGTTCAAAAATAAGCCTAGCGTGGATGAACAAAAGCCGAAATACAAAAGCGGTCTTTATTTAAGGGTGACTTCTATGCAAAGCGATGTTTACATTCAGGCGCGCCGTATTATGGATGTTTTTGACGGGTCCACTCCGGTTATAATAAAAGAAACCGAAACAGGTAAGGCGTTTGTTTCCCCAAAACACACTTGGGTAATGATGAATGACACAATGATGCATTGTCTTAAGGATGTTTTAGGGAGTGAAAACGTTAGATTTGTTGAGTGATTGTGCGGTTTTCCACAATTATACTTGACACAACAAGTTGTTTGAGGTATTATACAACTTGAATACTTTTTAAGTAACAGATTAAGCATTAATTTAGGAATGGGTGTATATATTATGTCTAAAGTAACAGCAATCGGTGTTTTGACCAGCGGAGGAGACGCTCCGGGTATGAATGCTGCAGTTCGCGCAGTTGTCAGAACAGCAATTTCGATGGGTATTAAGTGCTACGGTATCCGCCGTGGTTACAACGGTCTTATTGAAGGTGATATTTTTGAGATGACCCTCCGCGATGTATCGGATATTATTCACCGCGGTGGCACTGTGCTTTTCACTGCGCGCAGCCCTATGTTCAAAACCGAAGAAGGTATGCAGATGGCAATGGATAATTGTAAAAAATATGGTATCAACGGCATTGTTGTTATCGGCGGTGACGGTTCTTACCGTGGCGCGCGCGACCTGTCTTTGAGAGGTATTCCTTGCGTTGGAATTCCCGGAACCATTGATAATGATATCACCTCTACCGATTATACCATCGGCTTTGATACAGCAATGAACACCGCAATGGATATGGTTGATAAACTCCGTGATACAACGCAGTCACATGAGCGTTGTTCGGTTGTTGAGGTTATGGGTCGCCATGCAGGCTGGCTTGCGCTTGAGTCAGGTATTGCTGTCGGCGCAACCGCTATTCTTGTTCCTGAGGTTCCTTATAACATCGATACTGATATTGTTGCCAAGATAAACAAAACGTTGCAGTCCGGCAAAAAGCACTTTATTATTGTTGTTGCTGAAGGTGTTGGTGAGGTTTCCAAAATTGCTAAGGAAATTGAGGAAAAGACGGGTATCGAATCCAGAGCAACCGTTCTAGGACACGTACAGCGTGGAGGAAGGCCGACGGTCCGCGATCGTGAGATGGCAAGTTGTATGGGTAACTATGCTGTAAACCTTTTGAGCCGAGGAATCGGTAACCGTGTTGTTTCTTACCGTAAGGGCGAAATTGTTGACTTTGATATCTTTGAGGCTTTGAATATGACCAAAGAATTTAACGTTGAAAAGTACAACACAGCCAACGCGATTTCTATCTGATTGCTATAAAAACAACGTCTTGCCGATGATTTTCGGCAAGACGTTGTTTTGTTACAAATATTAACATTTGACATATAAGTAAAAATATAGTAAAATTTATATGAATGGGGGAGATATCAGTGAGGAGAGATGGTAAAAAAATAAAGGTCGAAAGTGTTGAGTATGCAATTACTCCGCACGTTATGCCACACCGTAATGACTCTTTGAATTTTATCGAGGTCAATATTCCCGTACAACCTATGCAGGACTATCTTAATGCAAAGCGTAAGGATGGTATGAGATATAGTCATCTTTCTGTCATTGTTGCGGCTTATGTAAGAGTTTTGGGTGAATTCCCTCAAATGAACCGTTTCATTGTTAATAAAAAGGTTTATGCTAGGAATGAGCTCAATGTAGGAATGGTTGTACTTAAGGCAGGACAAATGGATAACGGAACAATGTCAAAGGTTAATTTTGCACCGGAGGACACATTAGATGAAGTCAACCGCAAAATGACCGAATACATAGAAACAAACCGAGGCGAGGGTGACAACAGCACCGATAAAATTGCAAAATTGCTCCTGAGCATCCCCGGATTGTTGCGTGTTGGATTTAATCTTTTCCGTTGGGCGGATAAACACGGTCTTTTGCCCAGAGCAATCATTGACGCAAGTCCGTTCCATACAAGTATGTCCATAACCAATCTTGCGAGTATCAGAACAAATCATATTTTTCATCATATTTACAACTTTGGAACAACGGGTGTGTTTATTGCGATGGGTAATAGCCGTGAGGTGCCCAAGCGTAAACTTGACGGAGAGATTTATTTTGAAAAATGTATCCCATTGGGTATTGCGATGGATGAGAGAATTTGTTCGGGCAGTTATTTTGCATTGGCTTTCCGCCAGTTCAAAAAGTATCTCGCAAATCCTAAACTGCTTGAAGTCAAACCCGACCCCGATAAGGTTAAAAGAGAAGTAAAGTACAGAAAAGATAAGTATCCTGAGGAATAATAAAACTGCAGACCTTTTGTTGAGGTCTGCAGTTGATTTTTGGCGTCCTCGGCGGGATTCGAACCCACGGCCTTTCGCTTAGGAGGCGAACGCTCTATCCAGCTGAGCTACGAAGACGGATGATACGCTTAATAATATACAATATTACATTCGGTTTGTCAATGCTTTTTAGGTTGTAAATAGGGCAAATAATGTGGGTTTATTTTGTCGAATAATTCCCCTTGACCGAAAGTATTTGTTGTGGTATAATCATAGTCCAACCAAAATGGGAAAGGCAGGTGTCAGCATTGGCGGATAATCTTAAAACAATAGCAACCAATAAAAAAGCGTTTCACGATTATTTTATTGAGGAAAGTATGGAATGCGGTATCGAACTGTGCGGCACCGAGGTAAAGTCTATCCGTCGTGGCGGTGTCAACCTTAAGGATTCATGGTGTGATATTGACGCAGGTGAGGTCTTTGTAAAAGGGATGCACATAAGCCCTTACGAAAAGGGTAATATCTTCAACCGTGAGCCAACAAGGGTCAGAAAACTTCTGCTCCACAAAAAGGATATTAACCGTCTTTTCGGTGTTATCAAGCAAACGGGTCTTACTTTGATTCCTCTGTCATTGTATTTCAAGGGTTCGCTTGTTAAGGTTCAACTTGGTGTTTGCCGAGGTAAAAAACTTTATGATAAGCGTGCCGATATGGCAAAAAGGTCGGCCGAGCGGACTATTGAACGTGAGATGAAGGAGAGAAATAGGGAATAGGTTAGATTTTTAAATTGGAATGGTATTTTTGTAATTTTTGATTAAAGATATACGGGGATGTAAAGGTTTCGACAGGGATTTTGAACTGCGATAAGCATGCAGCGTTACGGGAACGCTTTGAAAACCGAAAATTTAAAAATAACTGACAAAAATACAGTTGCTTTTGCAGCTTAATTAAGCTGCCGTTCTGTCGGGAAATACCGCGGTCTCGGTAAGAGCGTCGAATAGCGGTGAACGTGAACAGATGTGTTCCTCGGCACTGTCACGGAGAGAGGATACCGAGCATTAAAGCCTGTTTGTCGGCGTTAGTGTAAGGGAATCTCAATCGACAAAATAAGCATGTAGAAAGTCGCAGGAATAGGTTTTTGGACGCGGGTTCGATTCCCGCCATCTCCACCAAATGCAAAAACAGCCGCTTAAATAGCGGCTATTTTTGTTTTATACACGAATTATACACGAATTTTCTATACTTTTTATATTTTTTCAAGAATTTTTACTGCCCTTTCTTCTTCTCTTGGGTATAGATGGGAATAAGTGTTCCAGGTCATCTCTATCTTAGCATGTCCAAGTCGGCGGGCAATTTCTTGAATATTGATACCTTCGTTAGCGAGCAGGGAGGCGTGGCTGTGTCTGAAATCGTGAATTCTAATATGCGGTAGTCCGGCTTCAGTAGCAAAAAGTTTGTTTCGATTTTCGATGCTTGAGTCTCTCAATGTGGAATATCCACCACACACTCTAAAATCGTCGGAGAAGCGTTTTTCTTTTTTGTGCCTCTCTTTATGCTCTTTAAGCATTTGAAGCAAATTGGACGGAATTTGAATATCTCGATATGATGTCTTGTTTTTTGGTGGGGTTTCCATATCATATAATTTTACAAATATCAATACAAATATTCAAGTTGCTTGGTGATTGCCTTGAACTTTTTATTTTATAGTGATATAATTAATGTGAATTATTGTATTTCTCTGTCTTGGAGGTTGGAAATGAGAAACAGCAGAGTTTTTATCGGTTGGAGCGGTCCCGATAATCTTGAGATTGCAAGAATGATCAGCAACCGTCTGTCTGACAACGGTTTTCGCTCTATTATCGGCGGTGAATGGCGATCGTCTCTTACCGTCAGTGAGGAAATTATCGACCAGATGAACGCGTGTGATTTTGCTATTGTCCTTATTGAAAAAGAAATCCGCAGAAACAAGAACGGTGAAATTGTGAGCATGGGTTTTAACCCCAATGTAATGATGGAGTTGGGATATATGCTCCGCAAGGTTACCGACCATCAGTGCATCCGCCGTATACTTATAAATATGGACCCGAGCGAACTGCCCTCTGACCTTCAGGGTGCGTGGACGTTGGTTGTTGAAAAGTCTGACTATGAGCAGAGTGATATTGACGCCCGCAATAAGGCTCTTAGCAGTGTTGCTGAAAGGGCAGTTGATGATTTTCTTGATTATATCAAGGACTTCAAAAATGCAGACAAGTTGGATTATTTTGATAATTGGGAAGAAAACAAACTTGATATTTATAATTATACAGGTGATGTGCGTATTGCCGATAAACTGATTTACGGAATGCAGTCGGCTGTTTATACGGGTGAGTTTGAGCGACTTTATGAAAAATTGACCCACATAAAATCTCAACTTGCCAAAAAGGACAGATATAACGATTATAATGCTGTTGCCTGTGCATTGGCAGTGCTTAATGTTTTTGTGGCTACCAACCGTCTCACCAAGCCTTTGGATGAGGCAACCTTTTATACCTTAACAGATGCTTTGAGCCGTGAGTATGAGAACAACATCAACGATGACGATATGAAGGTCTGGTGCAAGATTTTCAGAACTGACAAACTTGAACTTTGTTATGAACTTTTTGCGGGTAATCAGGACGATGATGCTGAGAAGATTGAGTATTACTATGCGGCACTTGAACTGTGTCATGAAATATATGATTTACTCAACCAACATATAAATTCATCAGAAGACCCACAGGTCAAAAAGGATGAAAAGTACTCATTACTTTATCTTGCTTTTACTACCAGAAATATATATCTCATACACAGACAACTTGAAGTTCTTGAACCTGAAAAAAGGGAAGAACATATTGAAAAACAACGTGAGGCTTGCGCCGAGTCTTACGGTTATCGAAAAGAACTTTACAACTACTATACCGAGGACAAACGCGAAAATTCGATTTCTATGAATTTTGTTTCTCAGGAGTATCTTTTAACGATAGCCGAGCAATATAGATTTGAGGACAGCAAACTGCGTAAGATGGAGTTGTCGAGAACTGCTAAAAGTTTGTTCGGCGCTTGGAAAAAGCGAATTGAAATTCAGAATATGATTTTCCAAAAGGTTGAAGATGCAGGAGCAGGGTTCCTGTTTTAAGAGGTGATTTAAATGACTGAAAATGTTGCAATTTTGTGTGATTACGGTCTTGACGATGCCATTGCAACTTTATATCTTCTGGAATTTGCAGACCGATTCCAAAAAATTGATATTATTCCTGTTTCGGGCAATTTCCCCATTGAGGAGACCTTCGTCAATGCAAAACGTTTGTTGACCTACTATGACAACCCCCTTAACAATGTTCGTATTGTTGATGCCTTTTCAGTGCCTCAAAAGGGTGACAGAATTCCCGAAATTCACGGAAACGACGGAATGGGTGATGTCCTACCGCCTGAATATGAGGAAAAGGTGCCTGTTGTCAAATATTCGGATTGGATTCGCGAGGTTGACGCTGATTATACCATAGTAAGCGTTGGCCCGTGTTCCGTGACCCTTGATATTTTAAAGAAAAAGGGTGCATTGCCATTGATTATGATGGCGGGCAATATTGCAGAGCCGCCCAATTATAATGGGTATGAATTTAACCACGGTGTCGATACTGAGGCATTTGCCGAATGCGTGAAATATCCTCACGCCGTTGCAACGCTTGATACTTGCCATATCTCTGCCTGTGACCTTAATAAGATAGAATTTGTCGCAAATGGTTTGTTCGGCAAGATGGTTAACCGATATCTTGAACTTTCAAAAGGCAGAAATGAAACGGTTTGCAGTGTTTATGACCTTGTTGCTTTTGTTTACCTTATTCATCCCGAACTGTTCGAGGTCGATACTGCTACCGATAAAGACAAAAACAAACTTTCGGTTTTGAGATATATCAGTGATAAACCGATTATATAACCCGAGAATTGGAGAATTTTATGTGTACCGCAGCCACCTATAAATCAGAGGATTTTTATTTTGGACGTACCCTTGACAACGAGTTTTCTTATTGCGAGCAGGTGACTGTGACGCCGAGGGATTTTCCTTTTGGTTTCAGGTATTCTGATTGTATGGACGGGCACTTTGCTATGATTGGGATGGCTTACGTCCTTGGCGGTTATCCTCTTTATTATGATGCAATGAACGAAAAAGGTCTTTGTATGGCGGGACTTAATTTTGTTGGAAACGCTCATTTTAATGAGGTAAAAAACGGTAAAGACAATGTTGCGGTTTTTGAGTTTATACCGTGGATATTATCACAGTGCGAAAGCGTTAAGGATGTACGTGAAAAACTTACTACTATTAACCTTGTAAACGAGCCTTTCAATCAAGACCTGCCTGTGGCACAACTTCATTGGATGATTGCCGACCGTGATGAATGTATTACGGTCGAATCGGTCAGGGAAGGTCTCAAAATATACGAAAACCCTATTGGCGTGTTGACTAACAACCCACCGTTTCCTGAACAAATTTTCAGACTGAATGATTATATGCATCTGTCCCCAAAAGCACCTGAAAATTCCTTTTCAAAATATCTTGATTTGAAGCATTATTCCAAAGGTATGGGTGCTATAGGTCTGCCTGGAGACCTTTCTTCAACGTCGCGTTTTGTTAGAGCCGCCTTTGTCAAATCAAACTCAGTTTCGGGCACAGGTGAGGCGGAAAGTGTAAGTCAGTTTTTTCATATTCTCAACTCGGTTGACCAACAAAGAGGCTGTAATATTGCGGACCGTGACGAGTATGAAATAACGGTGTATACCTCGTGTATGAATGCGGATAATGGAATATATTATTACACAACATATGACAACCATCAGATTTCGGCGGTGGATATGCACCGCGAAGACCTTAACGGTAATGTTGTAATAAGTTACCCGTTAATAAAACAAGAGCAGGTTAATTTCCAAAATTGAATTGTAACTTCTGTGTGATTGTTATACCTGTGGGGTTTCATTTAACTTTCCGATTGCTTTTTGTCTTTTTTAATGTTATAATGAAGTATCACTTTTGATAAACATGAGGTAAGATGATGAGGCCGACATTATATATTGTTGTTCCATGCTACAATGAGGAAGAGGTACTGCCCGTAACAGCACCTATGTTTCTTGGGCAACTTGATAAAATGCAGTCTGACGGATTGGTGTCCGAAGATAGCAGAATAATGTTTGTAAACGACGGTAGCCGTGACAAGACTTGGGATATTATCAGCGATCTTGCAAAGTCTGACAACCGTTTTATCGGCATATCGCAAAGTCGTAACCGCGGTCATCAGAACGCTGTTCTTGCAGGACTTATGGAGTCTAAGGAACGGTGTGATATTACCATTTCGGTTGACTGTGACGGTCAGGATGATATCTCGGCAATGGAGGAAATGGTTAAACAATATCTTGAAGGAGCCGATGTTGTCTACGGTGTGAGAAGCAACCGCAAAAAAGATAGTTTATTCAAAAGAACAACCGCACACGGCTTTTATAAATTTATGAACTTTATGGGCGCCGAGGTGGTGTATAACCACGCCGATTACCGTCTTGTTTCATCACGCGTACTCAAGGAATTTGCCCAGTTCAAAGAGGTCAACTTATTTTTACGCGGTATGATACCGTTGGTTGGATTCAAGTCAACCTCGGTTTACTATGAACGCAACAAAAGGCTTGCAGGTAAAAGCAAATACCCCTTGAGAAAGATGTTGGGCCTTGCTGTTGACGGTGTTACAAGTCTTTCAATTAAGCCGTTGAGGATGATTTCGGCCTTGGGTATTATTATGGCGGTTTTGAGTTTTATCGGTGTAATATGGTCGATAGTTTCAAGATTTTTTGGCTTTACCGTGGCGGGTTGGGCAAGTATGGTTGCAATACTTTGTTTTGTGAGCAGTGTCCAGTTAATAAGTATAGGGGTTATCGGGGAATATATCGGCAAGATATATATGGAAGTTAAGGCAAGACCAAGATATATTATCAGTGAAAGAACCTATGATTATGAACAGAAATAATTTTAAAGAATTTTTTCTGTATCTGGTTGTCGGTGGCATTGCAACCGTTGCCGAATGGACAATTTTCTTTGTGCTGATAAAATGTTCTCTGCATTATGCCGTTGCAACCGCCGTTGCCTATGTTTTTTCCACACTTGTGAATTGGTTGGCGGGCAGATGGCTTGTCTTTAAAGCATCAAAAGGTACGGTTTTAAAAGAAATAATCAGTATTTATCTTGTAAGTGTTGTCGGCTTGTTATTTAATATTGTGATAATGTGGCTTGCCGTTGATGTGATGTCTTTTGGCGAGGGCATCTCGAAAATAGGCGCAACGGGTATTGTTTTTTTCTTCAATTTTCTGGTAAGAAAACTTGTTATATACCGAAAAGATAAACAAAAATAGTTTTGTTTGACCGCAAGGGTGAAATGCCTTTGCGGTTTTTCTTTTGTTCTAATTTTAATCTGTACTTCATAAACTGTGTTATGAAAGGATGGACGTGCAGTGACAGTGAATGAAAAAGAAAAAGCAGTATTTGAGATTGCGGATTACTTACCTCAAAATATCAAAAATATTATAACCGCATTACCAAAAAAAGTTGTGCTCGGTATATCGGAAATACGGCTCAGAACGGGTCGGCCGCTTGCACTGACACTTGACGGTGAAAATGTGTTTGTGTCCAATAAAGGTCAGATATGCTATCTTTCGCAACAGGGACTTTATACCATATCAAAGCACGAAATGGAGGAAACCTTCAACCGTATGTGCGAGCATTCGGTTTATGCATACACTGAACAGATTAAACAAGGTTACATAGCTCTAAAAAACGGATGCAGAGCAGGTCTTGCGGCTTCGGCAGTATATGAAAACGGTGAGTTGCGGCACTTTAGTGCCATTTCGTCCATAAACATCCGTATTGCAACCGAGTATATAGGCTGTGCGCGAAATATTGCACCTTATCTTTCCAATAGCGTGCTTATATTTGGACCGCCCTCGGCGGGCAAAACAACGCTTTTGAGGGATGCTATAAGGATAGTTTCAAGCGGTGACGGAACCAACCGTCGACGTGTTGCAGTGGTGGATACGCGAGGTGAGATAGCCGCCATTAATCAGGGAATACCCGATAACGATGTGGGACCCAACACCGATGTTATAACAGGCTGTGAAAAGGCAAAGGGAATAGAGATTGCGCTGAGAACACTTAACCCCGAAGTTATTGCGTTTGATGAGATAGGAAACACGTTGGAGTCTCAAGAGGTTATAAGGTGTTTTAACAGCGGTACCGACATATTTTTAACGCTTCATGCGGGCAGTGTTGATGAACTTATGAAAAGGGAACAACACCTTGGACTTCTGAAAAGCGGTGTTGTAAAATACGCAATTTTCAAAAAAAGGCCGTGTGAAGAACCAACTGTTTTTCGTGTTGAAACAGACAATGGAGAAGTTCACCTCAGTAATACGGTTGGGGGATTGTGTTTTGCTTAAAACGTTGGGGTTGATTTCGGTTTGTTTGGCAATAGGTTCATTCGGTTTTTTAAAATACGAGCAACTGTCATTTCGCAAACGTTATTTATCTGAACTTGTGATGTTTGCAGACAGTTGTACAAACCTTATGCGTGTTGACAACCGAAACGTTTTTGCAATTCTTAATGAGTACCGCTTTGATGTGCTCGCCTTTTTCAGATATATAACACCACAAAACATTTCTGATATTGAGGTCTTGAAAACTTTGTTTATGCAAAACAGAATAAACGAGTGCGATATAAAGCATATGTGTGATTTTGTGACACGGTTGGGAATAGGCGATATTGAGAGTCAGGAGAACCACTGCAAAAGTTATTCGGAGGTCTTCAGGCACGCATTAAATCAGGCCGAGCAGGATGTTAATGTTAAGGGTAAACTTCACCGAACACTCAGTCTGCTTGCCGCGGTTGCTGTTTTTATTATTTTTATATAGGATTGAGCCAGATGGATGTAGATTTTATTTTTAAGATTGCAGGTATCGGAATAATTGTGGCGGTGCTTAATCAAGTTTTGCAACGTTCGGGACGGGAAGAACAAGCAATGCTTACAACGCTTGCCGGTCTCATTGTTGTATTGATAATGGTGGTCACCGAGATTGGAAATCTGTTTGAAACCGTGAAATCGGTATTCGGTCTGTGATATGCTCATTACGGTTATAGGAATGTGCATTGTGTCGGCAGTGGCGATAGTATTTATAAAAAAGTACAGTCCCGAACACGCAATAACTGTGTCTTTAGCCACGGGGTGTGTTGTGCTGACAGCTATTCTCATAGGGTCATCAGATACACTGGCAGAACTGAGCGGTATTTTCACTTCGTTTGGGCTTGATTCGGGTGTGCTTAAGGCAGTTTTTAAGGCAATGGGGGTTTGCTATGTCACACTTTTTGCAGTAAATGTGTGCCGTGATAACGGACAAACCTCGCTTGCTTCAAAAATCGAACTTGCGGGTAAGATTTCGGTGGCGGTTATGACACTGCCAATGATAAAAGAGATATTAAAAGCGGCGGTGGAGTTGATTGGATGAAGTTTATCTTTGCGGCTTTGCTTGGGTTATGCATAACTGTATCTGTTTGCGGCGGTGCTTGTGCGGCCGATGTGGATGAGATATACAAAGACCAGTATGAAGCAAGTGATGCCGAAAGTCTTGAAAATGCGTTGCCCGAAGATGTTGCCGAAAGTTTTAAAAACTTTAATTTTTCCATTGATGATTTCGAATCGGCCAAAAACATTTCTGCCGGTAATATTTTTACACAAATCTGGTCGTTTATAAAAGGCGGAGGAAAACGTCCGTTTGTTGCCGGAGGTGCGGTGCTTGGACTTTTGCTTCTTTCGGCAGTTGTGGGTGATATATTCACCGAAAACCGAATGGTACAGTATGTGACGGTGCTTTCGCTTTCAGCAGTTGCTGTTATGCCGGTCGTGTCTGTAATTTCGGATACCGTTTCAGCAATAAAATCCGCAGGGGTTTTTATGCTGAGTTTTGTGCCTGTGTTTGCATCAATTCTGATTGCTAGGGGCAAGTCTCTGACGGCGGCGGGTTTTTCTGCAGTTATGTTGGCTGCATCGGAAGGTGTATCGTCGGTTTGCTCGTTTGTAATAGTGCCCTTTACAGGAATGCAACTCGGTCTTTCACTTTGCGGGTCAACCGTACCCGATTTCAATATACTATCCCTTGTGAGGGCACTGAACAGAATTTCAAAATGGGTGCTTGCGCTTGCAACCACAGTAATGCTCGCCGTTCTTGGGGTTCAGACTCTAATTAACGGCTCGGCTGACAGTGTTTCTGCCAAAACGGTAAAATTCCTCGTCGGTACAACCGTGCCTGTTATCGGAAACGCAGTTTCTGAGGCTCTGATGACGGTAAAAAGTTGTGTTAAATTACTTGGGTCGTCGGTTGCTGTTTATGGTATTTTAGCAGTTGCACTGATTTTTTTGCCCTTGGTGGTTGAACTTTTGATGTGGAGAGTGGTTCTATTGGTTACGGCGTCGATTGCCGAAATGCTTTCGCAAAACCAGTCTGCTATTCTGTTAAGGGCTGTTGACTCTGCGGTTGCAACGGTCACAGGGGTAATGATTTTTGTCGGAATACTGTTTGTTATTTCAATAACAACGGTTGCTTTGGTATAGGTGAAAAAAGATGGAAGTATTTAAAAATGCCGTTGCCGCTGTTTCGGTGACGCTTGTGTTTTTTGGTCTGGCATTAAACCTGATGCCTGAGGGGACAATGAAAAAGCCGTTCAAAAGTTTTATTTCGGTTGCAGTTATTGCAGTTTTGGTGGTGGTACTGTCAAGCAATTCAGACGCATTACAAAATATTGATATCAACGATATCGATATTGTTGTTTCGGACAATTTTGCAATAGTTGATACCAATGAACAGACAAGTTTAAGAGTGACCGAGCAAACGGTGAGGGACATTGTTTTAGAAAAATTGAATAATAACGGAGTTTTAGATGCGCAAGTTTCGGTTTCGGCTAATATTTCGGACGAAAGTGTCATATCTATTACTGAGACGGTGGTTTTTTGTGACCCTAAGGATATGCCGACGTGTCGAAAAATTTTGAATGATCTCGGTCTTGTGGGAAAGGTGTATGAGAGGAAATAACAATGGAACTAAAAAACTCATTGGAAAAGGTGAAGCAGAAACTACCTAAATCAAAAAGCGGATTTCTGATAGTTTTGGGTATTGTGGGACTTGTTCTTGTGCTTATTTCATCTTTTGATATCTCTGATAAAAAAAGCGCATCAACCGAACAAACACAAAATGCTGTTCAGAATGAAACCACGGGATCGGCAGATTATGTTCTGCATATGGAAGAAAAACTTGAAAAGGTTATTTCCGATATGCTTGGCAAAACAAAGGTTACGGTTATGGTGACGCTTGAGAGCGGTACAGAGTATGTTTATGCAGACGAGATTAAGACCGATGCCGATATCACCAAAGACCAGTCGGCATTGAAGACTCAACACAGTGACAGTAATCAGAAAACATACATCGTTGTAAAGGATTCAGATGGGAATGAACATCCGCTCATCGTTACTGAAAAAATGCCGACAGTAAGGGGAGTTGTGGTGGTGTGTGAGGGCGGAGAAACAACATCGGTGGCATCGGCCGTGCGACTCGCGGTAAGGTCGGCTCTGAATGTCAGTGATGATAAAATATGTATAATCGGCAGACATTAGTCAGCACAATGTTTGTTAATGAAGGGAGTAAATTATGAAAAAAGGTAAAGTGTTTTCAAAAAGGCATATTGTAACGGCGGTGTTGGCATTGTGCCTTGCGGCGGCGGTATGGCTTAATATGAAATATTCTTCTTTTGAACCGCCGATAAGCGACGGAGGAAATACAGGTGACACGCAGTATTTTGATGCCAATTCAAATCTGGGCGAAGCGGTGCAGACGCAAGGGTCTGCGGCAACTATTGTTTCAGCTCGCAAGGACCGTAACGACTCAAGGTCTGCCGCACTGCTTGAGTTGAAAAATCAGATAGATTCGGCTGAACTTGATGAAAATGCGAAAACCGATGCTTTGAAAAAGTATGGCGAACTTACGCAGAGAGTGACCGATGAGGCTTCGGCTGAAACGGTCATAAAGACCAAGGGCTTTGATGATGCCCTTGTTATGATTTCGGATAACGGGGTGACGGTTATTGTGCCGTCAGATGACCTTGTGACCAGTGAAACTCTGCAAATTCAGGACGCTGTTACATCACAAATTCAAATAGATTTGGAAAAAATTAAAATAATCACCGTAAAATAGTTGCACGATTGAAAAAATATGTTATAATATATGTAAATAGTGCGGTTTCGTATATTTTAATATATTTTGGAGGTCCAAAAATGGATAATAAGAAAACAAGCGGTCTTGCCATTAACAATGAGGCAGTTATTCAGATTGCGGGTATTGCGGCACTTGAGGTTGAGGGTGTTGCAGGTCTTGCAAGACGTCCTGCCCAACTTCGCAATTTAAAAAGTATTATGAGCGGTTCGCGTTCAAGTCATTCAAAGTCGGTTGGTTTCTCAACCGATAACGGCGCCATTGTTCTTGATGTGTTCATCACCGTTTATGATAATATCAAGGTGCAAGATGTTGCTGAAGCCGTTCAGGCCAATGTTAAAGACAAGGTGCAAAGTATGATCAGTACCGCGGTTGCTACTGTTAATGTTCATGTTGATGACCTTGTTTCCAACGAAGAAGAATAATTTTTAACGGCAGTCCATTGGACTGCCGTTAACGGTTTTATTAAAGTATTACAAATGTGGGGGAAATTTATGATTACATTGAATGCTATGCAAGATATTATGGCCAAAATTCCTCGGTTTTTTAAAGACTACGGTCTAAAGGTCTTGGGGGCCGTTGCCATTCTGGTTTTGGGATGGTTACTTTCAAAAATCTTAGTTAAAATTTTAAAAAAGACCTTTGCAAAGACCAATCTTGATGTGTCACTTGAAAAATTCATTATAAAAACGGTTGATATTTGTATCAAAATAATTGTTGTTATTGCGACAATTTCGTCTCTTGGTGTTTCAACAACCGGTCTTATCGCGGCATTTTCGGCTGCTGCGGTTGCTATTTCGCTTGCCCTGAAAGACAGCCTGAGCAATATTGCAGGCGGAATTTTGATGCTTTTGACCCAACCGTTTAAAACAGGTGATTATATTGAGGCTGACGGGTATTCGGGAACGGTTTTGCAGATTGATATGATACATACAGTTTTGCGCACACCTGACAATCGTCAGGTCGTTATCCCCAACGGTCAGTTGGTCAATAAAACCATTGTTGATTATTCGAAAGAATCAACACGCCGAATGGACCTACAGTTTGGTATTGGCTACGACAATGACCCTGAACTTGCCAAGAAAATTATTCTTGAATGTGCGAATGCTCATGATATGACCCTTAAAGACCCTGAACCTTTTGCCCGTGTAACCGAACACGCAGACAGTGCCGTTATAATCACTATGCGAGTATGGTGTATGTCGGAAAATTATTGGACTTTGCATTTTGATCTGCTTGAAAAGGTTAGGGTGGAATTTGATAGAAACGGAATATCCATTCCTTACAACCAACTTGATGTTCACGTTATCAACAATGGTTGAACAAACGTTATATTGAGTTGTGTTTAAGGCTAATTGGATTGAATTAAAAAATAGTATTGTATATTAAAAAGCCTTGGTACACTTGTACCAAGGCTTTTATGTTTTATATTTAAATTTTATTTTCTCTGATACCGAGAACACCAAGTGTTCCTGGACCGCAGTGACAGGAAACGGTGCAACCCGCACGGGTTATAAGAACTTCCTTATCGGGATATTTTGCCTTGACCATTTCTTTAAGTTCCTCGGCAATTTCATCGCATCCGCCCGAATGGGTAACAAAGATGCGTTTGCCGATGTATTTGTTCTCATCATTAAGGCGCTCGTTGGCATATTGCTTCAAAACTTCGGACATCTTTCCGCGGTATTTCTTAACAACCGACATTTTGCCGTCCTTAACCTGAATCATCGGACGGAGTTTCAAAAGATTGGCGCCCAAAGCGGCAATCGAAGAACAACGGCCACCTTTGTGGAGATATTCCAAGGTATCAACAACAAACGAAGCATCAACAAAAGCCGTAAGGGCGGTTATCTCGTCATAGATTTCTTTTGCAGATTTGCCCTCATCGGCAAGGTCGCAGGCGTGGAGTACCAAAAGACCGATGCCGGTTGAAAGATTACGGCTGTCAATAACAAAGACATTATCCATATCTTCACAGGCAAGACGTGCGTTGTTAAAGGTTGTTGACATTTCAGAACTAATGTTGAAATAAACAGCCTCTTGGTCTTCTTTAACATATTCCTCAATAAAATCCTCGTGTTCGGCCATATTGGTTGCAGTAGTCTTTGCAAGTTGACCGCTACTCTTGTAATATGCGTAAACGTCGTCAGGTGTAACGTCAACACCGTCAAGGTGTTTTTCGTCACCAAAAACAACGGTAAGAGGGCTTATTTTAATATCACGCGCCTTTACGATTTCGGCGGTGAGGTCACAAGTGCTGTCGCTTAAAATAACTACTTTTCTTTCGCCCATAAATTATATCCTCCCAAACAAACATACAACTTTATTTGTATCGATTATAACATATATTCTGTGATTACACAACAGTTTTTTATTGTAACATCTCAAAAGCAGTGCAATAATGAAATATTTGTAACCTTTTGTTCGAAATTTGTACTTTTATTTTGCTTGAGTTTCTGCTATACTATTAAAGTACAATTATGGAAAGTGAACGATTTCAGTAACTAAACAAAGAGGGAATATGAAAATGGGTAAAAATTCAAAAATTGCATCGGGCCTAATTGCTTGTATTGCCGTGTCATTAGTGGCGATAGTGGCGATAGTGGCGATCGGCGTAAACGGTTTAAACAAACAGAATAATGAGTCTATGTACTCGGATATGTCAAGCGGTGTTGATACTGCCGATACCTCGTCCGCTCCTTCGGGGGTGACTTCGTCTGAGGATTCAACATCGTCTGATGTTCAGTCAAACAGTCAGGTCAGCAGTAACACAAGCGGTTCGTCCAAAGTTTCATCCGCAGGCAACACATCGTCCAATACATCTTCGATAAAGCCTGTAATCTCAACCGAACTGCCCACACCTGACGATGATCCCTTCGGTGTTGACTCCACCCAGTGTGAGCGTGTGTGCTATCTGACCTTTGATGACGGTCCCGGTGCATATACCGAGTCGATTCTGCAGACTCTTGCTGATAATAATGTTAAGGCAACCTTCTTTGTTGTGGGCACAATGGGCATCAGCAAAATAAAGAAGGTCTATGACGGCGGTCATGCAATCGGTCTGCACACAAATACTCACGAGCTTAATCAATTATATGCAAGTCCTGAGGCTTTTATCAAAGACCTTACTGCAGTAAGTGATGTTGTTTATAACAAAACGGGCATCCGTTCCAATCTGACCCGTTTCCCGGGTGGAAGCACCACCGCTTATAACAAGCTTGGCAAAAACGGTTTTGAAACCGTGAAGGAAATTCTGAAGGAAAAGGGATACACTTATTTTGATTGGAATATTGACAGCGGTGACACCCACTCCAAATCTCCGACCGATAGTTATGTTATCAATCAGATAAATAAGTATGTCACATATAACGGTAAGCCGAGAGAGGAAATCTGTCTGTTGTTCCACGACATAAAAAAGGTTACCAGTCAGGTTCTGGATGAGGTTATCAAGGATCTTAAATCAAAGGGTTACACCTTTAAAACTCTTGATTCCAAGTGTAACAACTTTGCTTTCAAATAGGGTGATTTTATGAATTTGAAGATCAAAAAACTTTCTGAAAATGCCGTCATTCCAAAAGCAGCAACCGGCGGCAGTGCAGGTATGGACCTTTATGCCTGCCTTGATGAAAATATTGTTATTAAACCGGGTGAAAGGGTGCTTGTGCCGACCGGTATTGCAATTGCTTTGCCGGATAATTCATATGTTGCTTATATTTACGCCAGAAGCGGTCTTGCCATTAAAAACGGAATAACACTTTCAAACTGTGTCGGTGTTGTTGACAGCGATTACAGAGGTGAAGTTAAGGTTGGCCTTGTCAATCTGTCGGATACCGATTATACCGTGTCACCCGGTGACCG
>JAZNBS010000012.1:0-58323 GCA_045587185.1 Acutalibacteraceae bacterium | reverse complement strand
CAGATTGTGGCCGTCCGAGCCTTTATCACCGTCATCACAATGGGCGCATTCATCCTCATTAAGGACCCGAAACTGTTTCAAATAAAATCTCGCGACCTTTGGATGTTTTTCGGCACAGGCATATGCAGTTTTCTGTTTTTTAACATCTGTTATATGTCGTCTATCGTTGAAAACTCACTTTCGGTAGCCTGCATTTTGATGTACACTTCACCGATATGGGTCACCACCCTTGCCGTTCCTCTGTTTAAAGAAAAAATTACATTCGGCAAGGTTATATCATTTGTCATCTGCTTTGGCGGTTGTGCAATGGTATGTTTTTCAAATTCGCTAAAACTCACCCGAATCGGGCTTGTTTTCGGCCTTTTATCGGGCTTTGGATATGCACTTTACTCCATTTTCGGCAAGTATGCCTCGGTAAAATACAACCTGCTTACCGTGACGTTTTACACTTTTTTGTCTGCATCGGTTGGTGTTGTGCCGTTGTGCGACCCATCCAAACTCACAGCACTTTTATCCGACGGAATAAACATTTTATGGTCGGTCGGCGTTGCCGTCACCTGCACGGTGCTGCCTTATTTGCTTTACACCTACGGTCTTTCAAAAATAGGTGCGGGCAAGGCCTCGGTCATATCCATTCTTGAACCTGCCGTTGCATCAACGGTAGGCACTCTGTGCTTTGGAGAAAATATGGGCACTTTGGGACTTTTTGGAATAGTCGCCGTAATAGCAGGCCTTGTGTTGCTCGAAACAGGCTTTTCATTTGTTACAAAACACAAAAACATTGATAATTGACTGCAAATATGCTATAATGACATTGTTGAAAAATCGATTTTATAGGCTCCGTCAGATTTTTTTGAATTTATCGACATTGGTATACAATTATTAAGATTTATTACAGAGTATTAAGGATTTTTGCCATGAGAATACTAACCGTCGGGGATGTTTGCGGAACGGTCGGATGTGACTTTCTTTTGAAAACATTACCCAAAATCAAGAGTGACAACCAAATAGATCTTTGCATCGTCAATGGTGAAAATTCAGCCGATGGCAACGGCATAATTCCTCATTCTGCCGAAACGCTTTATTCGGCGGGTGCCGATGTTATCACAGGCGGAAACCACTCGATGCGTCGGCGAGAGATTTTTGACCGATTGGATTCTGACCCGTTTCTTTTAAGGCCTCACAATATGCACACATCGGGTTCGGGAAAAGGCTATGCCGAGGTTGATTTGGGTGCTCGCAGAGTGGCCGTCATAAACCTTGCAGGACGTGTGTATATGCCTGAGTCCGAAGACCCGTTTGCCTGTGCGGACCGACTTGTTGAAGAAGCACATAACAACGGCATACGCATAGTTTTAGTGGATTTTCATGCCGAAGCCACCGCCGAAAAAAAGGCTTTGGCATACTACCTTGACGGTAGAGTTTCGGCTGTTTTCGGCACACATACCCATGTTGCAACCGCTGATGAACAAATCTTGCCACATGGCACTGGTTATATTTCGGACATTGGAATGACGGGACCCGATAATTCAATCTTGGGAGTGAAACCCGAACTTTCCATTGCAAAGATAAAGGATGGCGCATCCGTGAAGTTTGAATTGGCCGACGGCAAGTGCCGACTTGACGGATGTATATTTGAAATTGACAACAACGGCAAGACAGTTTCAGTCGAGCGTATTAGTATAATTTGAGTTAATAAAGGAGGTGTGCCGATGAATTTCAGAAAAATTTTTGCCTTAATAATGGCCGTGGCAATGCTTTTGTCGGCTATGGGTTGCGGTTCTGAAAATGATAGTTCGGGCAATACCTCATCCTCCGCGCCCAATACAGAACCACAAGTAACAAAATCACTCACACTGCTGTATTCGGCAAGTGATTCTCTTAACCCCTACAAGGCCGAGACCCTGATAAACCGTCGCCTGTCCACCTTGATATTTGACCCGTTAGTGAAAATGGATGCCAACCTTCAACCTCAGTTTATTTTGGCAAAAGAGGTTGCGTTTAGCGGCAAGGACTGTGTAATAACACTTAACACCGCCCTGTTTTCGGACTCTAGCCCCGTAACGGCAGATGACGTTGTGTTTTCACTGAAATTGGCTTTGGAATCGGAACACACGGCATACAAACAGCAACTTTCCACCGTCAAAGATTTCAAAGCACAGGAGGACGGCACCGTTAAAATAACCCTCACCAAGGCCGACCCCTATTTTGCAAACCTGCTTGATTTTCCCATCATAAAAAAGAATTCCGATAATATCAAAGACGAAAACAACATCGTTCAGCCACCCATCGGTTCGGGACGGTATGTGTTCGACCCGAAAGAAAAAATGCTGACCGCTAACCAATCACACATTTCAAGTACTCCAAACGTGTGCACTGTGAACCTTGTCAATGCACCTGATGAAACGGTTGTGAAATACAATCTTGAGGTGGGTAATATTGATATTTTTTACAGTGACCTTGCAGACGGTATCATACCGCCGATGAGCGGAAATTCCAACCGAGTTCAACTTAATAATCTTGTTTATATGGGTATAAACCTTAGTGATTCGGTCTTGAAAGACCCAAAAGTGCGATATGCACTGTCCTCAAGTGTGGACCGCACCGCAATATGTAACGATGCCTATTTTTCTTATGCTTCGCCCGCTACAGGGCTCTTCAACTCAACGTTTGAGGATGCAGGCGGTCTGCAAAACCTTACAAAAACGCCCGATTTGGAAAATGTTGTTGCGATTTTGAAAGAGATAGGTTATAATAGTAAAGATGAAGAGGGATTTTTTGTAAACAAGAACGGAAAGGCCCTTGAATTCAAACTTGTTACTTACAAAGAAAATGAACGCCGTCTTAAAACCGCCGAACTTGTGAAACAACAGTTGGAGTCGGCTGGGTTTAAGATAAAGATTGTTTCGCTTGACTGGGATAAATATTTATCCGCACTCAAAAGCGGTGATTTTGACCTTTATATTGCTGAAACAAAACTGCCAAACAATATGGATGTTTCCCCGTTGGTAACATCGGGCGGTGCCTTGGCCTATGGCATCCCGACCCAAAGTGCCGCGACCGATAAGACCAACAAAAACAACGAAACCAAGGATAACGTCGATAATAAACCCGAAGAGGATGAAAAACCGTTGTCATCTGTCCCGTTGCTTGATAGTGCGGTTCACGGCTTTTACAATGAGCTATTATCGTTGGTCGATATCATCAACGCATTCAATGCCGAAATGCCATTGATCCCGCTTTGTCACCGTCAGGGAATCACAGTCGGTTCCCCCACGGTCAACGTTGACGGAATGTCAACATTGTCAGACGCTTATTTTAATATTTCGAGTATAAAATAAATTACGGAGGTAATTGAATATGATCGCATATGAAACCAAAACAGGTACCATAACTTTGGGTGAGGATTACCTTGCAAAACTTATTGGAAACGCTGCTTCCTCCTGCTTTGGTGTTGCGGGGATGGCTCCCCACGGAAAGCAAAAATTCCGCAACATTTTTTCAAAGAAGAATTATTCGGAAAAAGGCATCAACATAACCGGTGATATTGATATGATTAACATTGACCTTCATATCATTGTTGCTTACGGTATGAATATCAACGCTATCGCCAAGAGTATCACCCACAAGGTAAAATATGTTGTAAGTGATACCTGCGGTATCAAGGTCGGCAAAGTTACCGTCCGCATTGACGGAATCAAAGAATAATCTTTGCAACTGTGTGCTGAACATTTTAAGGAGTTGTTAATTTTGATAAACGGAAATACTTTGCGCGACGCTTTGCTTTCGGGCGCAAACAACATCATAAACTGCCGTCAGGCTGTTGACGAACTCAATGTTTTTCCCGTTCCTGACGGTGATACAGGTACTAATATGTCTATGACCATCGGTGCCGCCGCACGTGAGTTGGCTTTGCTTGACAATGAAACTGCAGAGGTTGTTGCCAAGACCAACGCTTCGGCATTGCTCAGAGGGGCAAGAGGTAACTCGGGTGTTATCCTTTCCCTTTTGTTCAGAGGCTTTTCAAAAGGTCTTAAGGGCAAGGATGTTATGGATTCTGAGGGTCTTGCCAACGCCATCAAACTTGGTGTTGACGCTGCATACAACGCAGTTATGAAACCCACTGAGGGAACAATCCTGACCGTTGCGCGTGTGGCGTCAGAATATGCCGCCAAGGCATATAGCGAGGGTCGAAATGTTGTCGAAACCTTTGAAGCAATGCTTGAGGGTGCCAACAAAGCATTGGCCGAAACCCCCGAAATCTTGCCTGTTTTGAAAAAAGCAGGCGTTGTTGACGCGGGTGGTAAAGGCTTTGTTGTAATACTGGAAGGTATGCTGTCGGTTATACGTGACGGTAAGATGATTGAGTCCGAAGAGGCTCCCAAGACATCTTCTCCCGCCGCACAGAGCCGTAATGCCGCAGGCGAAGCCGAAGCAGACATCACCTTTACCTACTGTACCGAGTTTATTGTCAAACGTGACAATAACGATAAAGACCCCAAGGTTCTTCGCGCTTATCTTGAGACCATCGGAGACTGTGTTGTTGTGGTTGACGATGATGAGATTATCAAGGTTCACGTTCACACCGACCATCCCGGTAACGCTTTTGAAAAAGGTCTTACTTTCGGTCAACTTGTCAATATGAAGGTCGAAAATATGCGTGACCAACACGAACGTGCCAAGCACGATACAAAAGGCGACGCACCCAAAACCGTTTCACCCGCCGCACAACCGCAGGAAATTGTTTCGGTGGAAATTGAAAAGGATTACGGTTTTGTTGCTGTTGCCGCAGGTGAAGGCTTGCAGGCACTTTTCACCGACCTTGGCGCCGATATGATTGTTTCGGGCGGTCAGACTATGAACCCCAGTACCGATGATATTCTGCACGCCATTGAACAGACCCCTGCTTCAACTGTATTTGTTCTGCCCAATAACAAGAATATCATTATGGCAGCCGAGCAGACAATTAAACTCAGCACACGTAAGGTAATTGTCCTCCCCACACGCACCATTCCGCAGGGCATCACCGCAATGCTGAACTTTGACCCCGATTCAGATGCAGATACCAACGCAATCGAAATGCAGAAGGCTTATGCAAACGTCGAAACAGGTCAGGTCACTTTCGCCGCGCGTGACTCAGATTATGACGGTCATCAAATAAAAAAAGGTGAACTTCTGGCACTTGCAAACGGAAAGGTTTCTTTCACTGAAACCGACCTTGAAAAGTGCGTAATCAAACTCACCAAGAACTTGAGCAACCGTGATACCGCTTTTGTTACGCTCATCCACGGTGAGGATGTCAGCGAATCACAAGCCGAGAAAATCTGCACCTCTTTGCAGGACAAACTCGGTTCTGACGTTGAAGTCACCCTTGTTAACGGCGGTCAGCCCGTTTACTATTTCATTATTTCGGTAGAATAATATGTATATCGATGATAACATCAGATACATTAAAGGCGTCGGCGAAAAACGCGCCGAGTTGTTTAAACAACTCGGCGTGGAGAGCGTCGGCGCTCTTTTGCGCCATTACCCCCGAGGATATATTGACCGTTCACACCCTTTAAAACTTCGTGAAGTTCCGTTTGACCGTCCCTGTTGCATTAAGGCTAAAGTTTTTAGTGACGTTCGGGAAATATATGTCCGTCACAAAATGGTGCTTTATAAATTGTTTGCCAATGACGGCGAGGAGAATGTTGAAATAACACTTTATAACCAAAAGTTTGTGGCTGAGAAACTGGAATTTGGCAAGGAATTCCTGTTCTACGGTCTTGTAAACCGCACACTTTTTTCGTGCGAAATGTCGGCTCCCGAAATATATGATGTTTCGGAACAGAATGTCTCCCCTGTATATCCGCAAACCGCAGGACTCAATTCAAAAACTATTTCAAAAATAATTAAAGCCGTTCTAGAACAGTATGTTCCTAACGACCCGTTGCCCGAAAACTTGCGCCAGAAATACGGTCTTGTGTCCTTAAAAGAGGCTCTTTGGGGAATTCACTTTCCAAAATCGATAAAGCAACTTGAAAATGCCCGAAAAAGGCTTGTTTTTGAGGAACTTTTTTTCTTGCAAACGGGTATTCTTTTTCAAAAAAGCAGTCGTAGTACCTATACCCCCGTGCGTATTGGCGGACGTGCCTTGGACGAGTTTAAGGCCAAACTTCCTTTCACCTTGACCGACGCTCAGAATAACGCTATTATACAATGCCTTGATGATATGAACTCAGGACGACCTATGAGCCGTCTTGTGCAGGGAGATGTGGGTTCGGGCAAAACGGCGGTTGCGGCCGCATTAGCATTTTGCGCCGCAAGAGACGGTTGGCAAAGCGTTATTATGGCACCGACCGAGGTGTTGGCAGTTCAGCACTTTAAAACCTTTGAAAATCTGCTGAAAAATTGCGGTGTGAGGGTTGTATTGCTCACAGGCTCAGTGACTAAAGCCAACAAAACACGCATAAAACAGGCCGTTTTAAACGGAGAATACGATATCGTTATCGGTACTCACGCGGTTTTACAGGAAGATGTGCAGTTTAAATCGTTGGGTCTTATTGTTACGGATGAACAGCACCGCTTTGGTGTTGAACAAAGAACAAGCCTTGTCAACAAAGGCAACGAACCGCATATGCTGGTTATGTCGGCCACGCCCATTCCCCGAACAATGTCACTGATTTTCTACGGTGACCTTGACATCAGTATTATCGATTGTTTGCCGCGAGGACGGCAGCCGATAAAGACCTATCTTATCGACTCAGGTATCCGTCAACGTGCTTTTAATTACATTCGCGACCACCTTGACCAAGGTCGGCAAGGCTATATAGTCTGCCCAATGGTTGAGGAAAGCGAAACTATTGACCTTGCTTCGGCTGTCAAATATTATGAAAATATCAAGGAAAACGATTTCAAAAACTATTCTGTCGGCCTGCTTCACGGCAAAATGAAGCCCAAGGAAAAAGATGCCGTTATGAAGTCTTTTGCCCAAGGCGAGATACAGTTACTTGTTTCCACCACCGTTATTGAGGTTGGTATCGACGTGCCTAATGCAGTCATTATGCTGATTGAGAATGCCGAACGTTTTGGTCTCAGTCAGTTACACCAGTTGCGCGGTCGTATCGGACGCGGTCAGTATGCATCGACCTGCATACTTTTATCGGACAAACAGGGCGGCGACACAAGACAAAGGCTAAAATTTATGTGCAGTACCAACGACGGATTCAAGGTTGCCGACGAGGATTTGAGACTGAGAGGTCCGGGTGACTTTTTGGGCAAGCGTCAACACGGTTTGCCCGAACTGAAAATCGCCGATTTGTCTGAGGATATGGAACTTTTCCGCGCAGCAGGAAACGCCGCAAAAGAACTGTACCGCACCGACCCTAATTTGAAACATCCTGAAAACGAGTGCTTAAGACAAGAGATTGCTTCCCTGTTTAAAACTGCAAAAACTTACGGATATAACTAAAAGTCTAAACAACAAAGCCGTTTCGGTAACCCGAAACGGCTTTGTTGTTTTAGTATGATTTTAGAAATCAGTCTCGACTTCTTCCATAATCTCGCGGAACTCGTCTCCTGTGAGTTTTTCATCAACAAACAGGCGTTGTGCAACCTTGTGCACCTTTTTCATATTCTTGTTCAGAATATCCTTTGCTTTGCCATACTGCGACATAATTATATCGCGCACCTCGTTGTCGATAACAGCGGCCATACTGTCAGAATAGTTGGGAGTCGACGAAAAGTCACGTCCCAAAAACACTTCATTATTGCCTGTGCCAAGTTTAACAAGACCAACCTTGGCGCTCATACCAAATTTGGTAACCATATTATGAGCCAATTCAGTGGCGCGTTCAATATCATTGGAGGCACCTGTGCAAATATCGTCCTGCGTCAATTCCTCGGCGGCACGTCCGCCAAGCAGAGAACAGATGTCCTCTTCCATCTTGGTCTTGGAGATGTGACCCTTGTCCTGCTCGGGCAGATACATTGTGTAACCTGCCGCCATACCACGTGGGATAATTGAAATCTGATGGACGGGGTCCTGTGTGGGCAAGAAGTAAGAAACAACGGCATGTCCTGCCTCGTGATACGAGGTAATCATTTTGTCCTTATCCTTGATAACCCTTGACTTCTTTTCGGCGCCCATCATAACCTTTATGGTAGCCTCTTCAATATCAGCCTCAACGATGGCTTTGCGGTTTGCTCTTGCGGCAAGCAAAGCGGCCTCATTCAAAAGATTTGCAAGGTCAGCGCCCGTAAATCCTGCGGTTGACTGCGCAATGGTCTTCAAGTTGACATCGGGACCCAATGGCTTTCCTCTGGCGTGCACCTTGAGTATTTCCTCACGGCCCTTTACGTCAGGGTAATTGACCATAATCTGACGGTCAAAACGACCGGGCCGGAGCAAAGCGCGGTCAAGAATATCGGGGCGGTTGGTTGCAGCAATGATAATAACACCCTCATTAGCGCCAAAACCGTCCATCTCAACCAACAACTGATTAAGAGTCTGCTCACGTTCATCGTGACCGCCACCGAGACCTGCGCCTCTTTGACGGCCGACAGCATCTATCTCATCAATAAAGATAATTGCAGGGGAATTCTTTTTGGCCTGATCAAACAGGTCACGCACACGGGAAGCACCAACACCGACGAACATTTCGACGAAATCGGAACCCGAAATAGAGAAAAACGGAACGCCTGCCTCGCCTGCAACGGCACGGGCAAGCAACGTCTTACCTGTTCCAGGAGGGCCTACAAGCAGAACGCCCTTGGGGATTCTTGCGCCAAGTTCATTGAACTTCTTTGGGTCTTTGAGGAACTGAACAAGTTCTGACATTTCCTCTTTTTCCTCGTCGGCACCCGCAACATCGGCGAATGTGGTCTTGCGCTTGTCGTCCTCGGCCTTCTTAACGCGCGCCTTGCCAAACGACATCGTCTTATCGCCACCCATACCGCCACTCATTCTGCGCATAATGAATATCCACGCAAAAACTATAATGACAATCATAACGACGGTGGGCAAAAGGCTCATAAGCCATGAACCCTCGCCGCCTGCTTTATAGTTCATTACAATATCATTTGCGGTATTGAATGTACCATCCACATTTTTATCGGTGTTCTTTTCCTTAATGATGGAACCGATATCGTTATAAAATACGTCACTAACAACCTCAATGGTATGTGACTTACCGTCTTCACGGGTAACATAGGTAAGACTTCCCTCATAAACATTGAGTTCCGCTTCAACTATCTTATCCTCGTTGAAGAGTTGCATAACGGTTGAATAATCAACCTTTTCTGCGGTCTGTGAACTGTACATAACACCTGCAATAACCATTACAAGTATCAGCGGTATACCCACATACAGCAGAACTTTTGTGAATTTGCTCATATTAAACTCCCTTCAGGAACATTATTTAACAACCTCGAAGACCAAAACCTCAGCAGTATTGCCGTCAACTGCAACCCGTGAGTCAACTCCGAATCCGTTCAACCATACAACCCCGTTTTGGTCGGAAACGACCTGCAAGCGGTCTCTTTCCTGCTCGTCCAACCCATTTTCGTTGAACAGTTTTTTAAAGGTTTTGGTACACTTCCGTTTTGAAAGGGTGATTTTATCCCCTTCTTTACGTCCTCTTATACTCAACTTGCCACATATTTTACCATAATCTGCACAATTATTTAATAACAAACTGTTAAATTTTGAGAGTTTTTCTAACTCAATCATATTAAGTTTGTAAACTCTTATATTATTATGCTCAAAAGGTAGCATATCCACCTCTTTTGATAATAATTTTTCGGATTTTGTTGCGCAGAATTTTAAAATTCCGTTTTTAACCGTCGCAACATAGTCATACTGAACACTTTGTTTTTTGAAATCTTGCTCAATAAGTTCAAAAATCGCATTTATATGCTGTCTTTCAAGAGCGTTTCCTACAGTTTTTTCAAACAAAAGCGCAATGCACCTCTTGGCCATTGCGGGGTGCAATTCTTTTAACCGAGAAACATTGAGCCCACCATTCTGAACAACGGTTTCAAAAACCTTTAAAGCCTCCTTGCTCAGATAATCGGCATCCTCTCTCAAAGTTGCGCTCAACTGTGAAACATTTTTTACTGCTGCGCTGTTAACCTTGAAAAGTTCAGGTACCACCGAATGACGGATGCGGTTGCGCGTGTAGGTTATATCGGAATTGGTTGAATCGACACAAAAAGACAAACCGTTTTCACGGCAATAATCCTCAATTTGTTCACGCGTAACACAAATAAGCGGACGGATAAAGTTATCTCTTTTGGGTGGAATTCCGCAAATTCCCGCAATCCCTGTTCCCCTAACGGCATTGTGCAACACCGTTTCAATATTGTCGCTCGCTGTGTGTGCTATGGCAACAACGCCTTTTGACACACGCTCGAGGAATTCATACCTCACCTTTCTTGCCGCAAGTTCAATGCTCAAACCCTCGGCCTCGGCAACCGATTGAACATTGGCTCTTGCACAAAAAAGCGGAACATTCATATCTTCACAAAGTTTGCGTACAAACTGCTCATCACGGTCAGATTCATCACCTCTCAGACAGTGATTGAGGTGGGCGGCAAAAACCGAAAAGCCGAATTCCTGCCGTAACTTAAGCATAACCGACAAAAGTGCAACCGAGTCAGCACCACCCGACAAGGCAACCGTAACCTCTGTGACACCGCGAAGCATATGATACCGTTGGATACTTTCCTTAACACATTGTAACATCAATAAATACCGTTTTTATCAGGGGTGGAGAAACGTGTATACGCACCATCCCAATACAAATGTACCGAATCAAGACCGCCGTGACGGTTTTTGGCAACGATACATTCTGCCTTATGCTCGTCAACAGGGTTATTCGGGTCATCATTATCATTTTTATAATACAAATCGCGATACATAAACAGAACTATATCTGCATCCTGCTCGATTGAACCCGATTCACGAAGGTCGGACAACTGAGGTTTGTGGGACCTGACATTTTTACCCTCGGTTCCACGGGAAAGCTGAGCACAAACGATGACGGGTATCTGCATCTTTTTGGCCATAATTTTCAGGTTTCTTGTAATATCCGAAACCTCTTGAACACGGTTCTCTGTGCGCTTGGCCGATTGAATAAGGCCAAGATAGTCGATTATAACAAGGTCGGGCGTGTCTTTCATACGGCGAAGTTTTGCCATGATTTCAGGCACGGTGATACCCGGAGTTTCGTCAATATACATTTTGGCCTGAGCAAGGTTGAGACCTGCCTGTGTCAGTCTTGTCCATTCATCGGGGGTGAGGTCACCCGTACGCATTTTGCCCGATTCAATCATAGCCTCGCTCGACAAAAGACGCTGTGCCAACTGGTCACGGCTCATTTCAAGTGAGAAGAAACAAACCGTTTTGCCCGACTGCATTGAAACGTTTCTTGCAATATTCAGCGCAAATGCGGTTTTACCCATACCCGGACGCGCGCCGACGATAATAAGGTCCGAACGGTTGAGTCCCGTGATAATTCTGTCCAACTCCGAAAAGCCCGTGGGTATACCTATGTAATCCTTGCGTGTTTCGGGGTCGCTTATCTTGGAAAGACGCACAAAGGTCTCGCTTTTAATAATATCATCAAGCAAATGAAGACCCGTAACATCCTTGCCTTGCCTTATATCGTATATCTTGGTTTCGGCAGCTTCAAGCAACTGACTTGCATCGACCGAACCGCTCTGCGCCATTGTGAGGATATCCTGTGACGCCTCCATCAAAGCACGGATATGATACTTTTCAAGTACAATATCGGCATAGGTCGTAATATTGGCCGAGGTGGGTACACTCTGCACAATCTGTGTCAGATATGCCTTGGCCTCGCCCTCCTTGAATAACGGCTCAAACGGTCTTGTGTCATTAGCCTTCCTTGATTCATTTTCGGGCAGTTGTTTAATGCGTTCAAGAATGGTAATAAAATCTATAGTCTGCTGTGCAACACTCATACTGCACAAAATATCAAAAACCGCCCTATTCTTTTTGATAAAGAAATGCACGGGTTTAAGTTTATCCATTATAAGATTGATACTCGGCGGGTCGACCAGTATTGCACCCAATACCGACTGCTCTGCCTCCTGAGAAAACGGAAGCAGTTTGCCGTCAATATGGGCATCGTTCAAATGTTCAGACATTTTTTACCTCCCCAATATCTGGAGTTTTATTCCTGTACCTTGACGGTCACTTTGGCAATAATGCCATTATAAAATTTGACCTCGGCAGAAAATTCACCGTAAGACTTAATATCGGTACAGGTAATCTTTTTCTTATCAACCTCAACGCCAAAGGTTTTGCCAAGTTCCAATGCGATTTCCTTTGAGGTTATAGCACCGAAAAGTTTACCGTTGGAGCCTGCCTTTGCGTGGAGCACAACGGTTTTGCCTTCGATTTTATTGGCATTAGCCTCTGCCGCAGCCTTTTCCTCAGCAATGTGGTGTGCTTTGGCCGACTCACGGTTTTTGAGTTCGTTCATAGCACCTGCGTTGGCCTCAACGGCTAAATTTTTAGGAAACAAAAAGTTTCTTGCATATCCGTCCGAAGCGTTTACAAGTTCACCCTTTTTGCCCAAACCCTTAACATCTGCGTTAAGAATTACCTTCATATATATCAAACCTTTCTTACTTTTTCTGTTCTTTTTTATATTCGGCAATAGCCGTTTTAAGTCGGCTTATAGCATCCTCAAGACTGTCAACCTGCAACTGGCAGGCCGCCATGGTTCTGTGACCGCCGCCGCCAAGTTTTTCCATGATGACCTGCACGTTCATACTGCCCAATGATCTTGCCGAAATATTGAACTCACTGCCGTAACGGCAGATTACAAACGAACCCAACACCTTGCTTATACCCAACATTTCGTCGGCCGCCTGAGCCGATGCAAGGCGCGTGTTTTCACTGACAGTATTATTAACCGCGATGGCACAATCACCGTCATAAAGTTCGGCAGAACTGACTATTTCAGCGCGCAGTTTGTAAGTATCAATAGAACCTGCAAACAACTTTTTAACCGTAACGGGGTCGGCACCGCGGTTTCTGAGGAACGCCGAGGCCTCAAACGTACGGACGCCCGTATTGAGAACATAATTTCTGCTATCCAACATTATACCCGATAAAAGCGCCTCAGCCTCAAAGGGACCTACACTCTTAGGACACATATACTGCAACATCTCGGTCACCATTTCACACACCGAGGAAACCGCCGTTTCGTGATAGAAGATAACGGCATCGTTGATAAAATCGACCGACTTGCGGTGATGGTCAATAACAACAATATTTTTGCAGTGTTCATAAACCTGCGGACTGTCCAAAAAAGAGGGACGGTGTACGTCGGTTATAATAAGCAAGGTCTGTTTATCGATAACCGGCATAACCTCTGAACCCGATAGAATGTTGCACTGAACACCCAACGCGTCGGCCCTTTCAAGCAACGGGCCAGCCATAGTCTTCTGTTTATCCATAACTATGTAGGGCTGACGTCCAAGCGTTGAAACTGCACTTGCCAACGCAATGCAGGAACCGAGACTGTCAAGGTCGGCAAAGCGGTGGCCCATCAGGATTACATTGCTTGAAGAAAGTATAAGGCTTTTGAGTGTGTTGGAAATGATACGGGCACGCACCTTGTTGTGCTTTTCCAAAGCGCCCGAAACACCGCCGAAGAACTTATACTCATTGTTGGGCATCTTGACGACCGTCTGGTCGCCGCCGCGTCCCAAAGCCATATCTAAAGCCTGTTTGGCCATTTCTTCACAGTCGGCCAAAGAACCACCGCCCTGACCGACACCGATAGAAAGAGTAGCCGAACTGTCACCGAATTTGAGTTCTCTTACCTGTTCAAGCACCGAAAAACCCTCTTCGGCCAGTTTTTTATAACTTCTTTCCTCAAGCACCAACATATAACGGTCGCCCGAAAGTTTTCGACATACACCGTTAATGTGTGAAAACCAAGTTTCAATTTTTCTTTGAACGGCACCGCGGAAAGATGCAATCTCACTGTCTCTCGCATTCTTGGTTATCTCATCAAGGTTATCAATAGCAACCAAAGCCACAATCGGACGCGTTTCGACGTATTCATGAGCAATCTTTTTCAACGCAGTAACGTCAAAAAGATAGTAGATACGGAGACTTATTCCGTTACCCTCAATATCAGAATCGGTGACCGAAAATATTTTGTTACCAAGGTTTATCTCGGCAACGCCTTTACTTTCAATTTCTTCCTTAAAGTCACTTCCGAAAACCTTTTCAATGTCCTTTCCCACGCTTAAAGATGCGTCGGGAACATCGGCCTCAAACTGTGGGTTGTACCACACGATTTCGCCATACTCCGTTGAAATAAGCACAGGCAGACGCAACTCAGTCAAAGCCTTTGACTGAGCGGTGGAAATGCCCTTTGACACACCTGAGATTATCTTGCCGATATTGGCATGAAGACCCACAAGTGAGAAAATCGCAATAACTGCGCCAAACGCGGCAATGCCCCCTGCAATATATGCCGCATACTCACCCCCGAAAACGACAGCGGCGATATCTGCAACCAATAACACAAGCAAAATCAGAAAAATTCTGCCAACTCCCCAAACCTTTTTCATCCGAGGTAAAACCTCCCCTTAAAATCAAATCTCAAGTATGACCGGCAGTATCATCGGGCTTCGGCCGGTCTGTTCGTGCAGATGACGGGCAAGTCCGTCACGCATTCTGGACTTGACCGTATTCCAGTCACGTACATTGTTAACATAGCAACGCTCAAGAATATCGCAAGCCACTTCCCTTGCATCGTCCATCAGTTGTTCGGCTTCCTTAACATAAACAAAACCGCGAGAGATAACTTCAGGACCTGCAATAACCTCACGGGTGACCTGATCAACCGAAACGGCCACAACAATAATGCCGTCTTCAGCCAGATGTTTACGGTCACGCAACACAACATTTCCAACATCGCCGACACCGAAACCGTCAACAAGTATGCTTCCGGCGGTAACGGTTTCAGCAACCCTCATAGAGTCTGCCGTCAGTTCGATAACATTGCCGTTTTTACCGATAAGAATGTTTTTGTGCTCGACGCCAACTGTTTCAGCAAGGCCTGCGTGCTTTACGAGGTGCTTTTGCTCACCGTGTACGGGAATAAAGAATTTCGGTTGCACAAGATTGAGCATTAGTTTAAGTTCTTCCTGACACGCGTGTCCCGAAACGTGGACATCATACATTTTTTCATAAACAACGTGTGCGCCTAGTTCAAGCAGTTTATTGATGACCTTGGTGACGGTTTTTTCGTTGCCCGGAATGGGTGTTGCAGATATTATTATGAAATCCCCGGGTCCGACATTGATGTTGCGGTGGTCACCGAAAGCCATTCGGTGCAAAGCCGACATCGGCTCGCCTTGGCTTCCCGTTGTGATGACAGCAACCTGCTCGGGCATATATTTTTTGACCATATCGAGGTCAATAAGCACACCTTCGGGCACATTGAGGTAGCCCAAATCCGATGCAACCTGCACCACATTAAGCATACTTCTTCCCGAAACGGCAACTTTGCGTCCACAACGCACCGCTTCGTCAACAATCTGTTGTACACGGTGGATGTTGGATGAAAATGTTGCAACGATAATGCGCTTATTCTCAGCCTTTTTGAAAAGTGTTGAAAAACTTTCACCCACAATGCTTTCACTCGGAGTAAACCCTGGGCGCTCTGCGTTGGTAGAGTCAGACAAAAGTGCCAAAACACCTGTTTTCCCAAGTTCACCAAACCGCGCAAGGTCAATAACCTCACCATCAATAGGTGTTGTGTCAATCTTAAAGTCACCCGTCTGAACAACGGTACCTGCGTCGGTGGTTATAGCCAACGCCACTGCGTCGGGAATTGAGTGATTCACGTGTATAAACTCAACCGAAAACTCACCCAATTTCACAGTGTCACGGGGTTTGATGACATGGAGTTTCGCACTGTCCAAAAGTTTGTGCTCACGCAGTTTGCCCTCAACAAGTCCTAAGGTCAGCGCCGTACCGTAAACAGGAATATTACATTCTTTCAAAAGATACGGAATACCGCCGATATGGTCCTCGTGACCGTGGGTGACAATAAGTCCCTTTATTTTGTCAATGTTCTTGACAATGTGGCTGAAGTCAGGGATAACGATGTCAATACCGGGCATTTCCTCATCGGGGAAAGACATACCGCAATCGACCAATATCATATCCTCGCCGTACTCATACAGCGTGATGTTTTTACCAATTTCTCCCAGACCGCCCAACGGTGTTATGCGCAATGGCTTTGCCGCCTTAATCTTCTTTTTGTTATACGTTCTTTTGGCGGTCTGCCTGAGATTGCTTGCAGTGGATTTTGAATTTTGATTTTGGGTCTTGGCTTTGGATTTGCCAGCCTTGGGTTCAGATTTCTTTGCGCCATGTTTTGCAGCATTTCCCTTTGTGGGTTTTGAGCCACTTGCAGACTTTTTGTAATACTTTTTCTTAAGTTTCTTTTCGTTCAACTGTTCTTCGGCATTGTTATTTGTCTTTACTGCCATTCAATAAACTCCTTCTTCCGCCCTTTTGTGGGTACAAACACCACCTTTGACGGACAAATTATGTAGTAATAAAATATATATTCAAGTAATTAGATTTATTTTCAAATATGTTAAACACACACATTTATACAGATTATATTTTACCTCAATATCCTCAAAAAGTCAAGCAAACAGCACCATATTTTAACCCGTCTCTGCCATTATTGGTAATTTGTCGATAATGTAAACCAAAAACACAAAAAAGATATCTGCAAAAGTTCATAAATAACAAAAACCACACTCCCTCGGGCCGAAGCCCAAGGGAGTGTGGCTTTTGAAATCCTAACAGACTTGCAATAGATTAGATCTCTGCGAAGTACTTGATGGTACGAACCATCTGGCTGGTATAGGAGTTCTCATTGTCGTACCAAGAAACAACCTGTACCTGATAGGTGTCGTCGTCAATCTTTGCAACCATGGTCTGAGTAGCATCGAACAAAGAACCGTAGGTCATACCGATGATGTCAGAAGAAACGATATCCTCAGTGTTGTAACCGAAAGAATCCGAAGCAGCAGCCTTCATAGCAGCGTTGATACCGTCAACGGTAACATCCTTGCCCTTAACAACGGCAACAAGAATGGTGGTAGAACCGGTGCAGGTGGGAACTCTCTGAGCAGAGCCGATGAGCTTGCCGTTGAGTTCGGGAATAACAAGACCGATAGCCTTTGCAGCGCCGGTAGAGTTAGGAACGATGTTCTGTGCGCCTGCACGTGCACGGCGGAGGTCACCCTTTCTGTGAGGACCGTCAAGAATCATCTGGTCACCGGTGTAAGCGTGAACGGTGGTCATGATACCGCTCTGGATAGGAGCATAATCGTTAAGAGCCTTAGCCATGGGAGCGAGGCAGTTGGTGGTGCAGGAAGCTGCAGAGATGATCTTGTCATCAGCAGTGAGGGTATCCTCGTTTACGCTGTAAACGATGGTGGGAAGATCCTTACCTGCGGGAGCAGAAATAACAACCTTCTTAGCGCCTGCATCGATGTGAGCCTGGCTCTTTTCCTTAGAGCAGTAGAAACCGGTGCACTCAAGAACTACGTCTACACCGATTGCGCCCCAAGGAAGATCCTTAGCGTCTTTCTCAGCATAGATCTTGAGGGTCTTGCCGTCTACAGTGATAGTACCTGCCTCGTCGTCAGCAGAAACTGTGTGAAGGTTCTGACCGACTGCGCCACAGTAACCGCCCTGTGCGGTATCGTATTTGAGAAGGTGAGCAAGCATAGAGGGCTTGGTAAGATCGTTGATAGCAACAACCTCATAACCTTCTGCGCCAAACATCTGGCGGAATGCGAGACGACCGATACGGCCGAATCCGTTAATAGCAACTTTAACCATTGGAATTTCCTCCTAAAAAATTATAATTTGCTTTTGCATATGTATTTTATACCAACTTGTCCTAATTTTCAAGTACTTTGTTTATTTTTTAACGAAAAATTTAAAAATATTTTTGTAAATATTTTGTGCAATATCGCAAATGTCAAAACACCGCGAAAAACCATGCGGTGTTTTAGAAGTTTTGACAAAGTGTAATAATGAGTATTAAATTTGTGCACAGACTTCTTAGATATTTTTTAACGCTTCAATCACCTTTTCGGCGGTTTTGAGTCCGTCAACCGCTGCAGAAGTTATCCCCCCTGCATAACCCGCTCCCTCACCGCAAGGATAAAGACCCCCAACCGAGCCCTGTCCCTGCTCGTTGCGAAGTATTTTTACGGGTGACGAACTTCTCGTTTCGGGCGAAGTCAGCACCGCTGAAGGGTCGGCAAAACCTTTGAGTTTGCGGTCAAAAAGCAATATGCCCTCTTTCAACGACTCGGTTATAAATTGAGGCAGGACTTCATCGGTCTTACCGAATGTGACACCTGTTTTTACGGTCGGTACGACCGAGCCGTCAGACGTGCCGTGACCTAAAAATGTGCCGAGATTCTCCGAAACGGGTAAACCGTTGCCTATTTCAAAAGCCTTTTCTTCAATTTTTCTTTGGAAATACATTCCGTCAAGCACGTCGGATTTGAAATAATCGCAAGTTTCAACACCAACAAGCACCGCAGAATTTGCATTTTTACCCTGTCTCGCATTATAACTCATACCGTTAACGGCAACTCGACCTATTTCACTTGATGCATTAACCACCTCACCACCGGGGCACATACAAAATGTGAACACACCTCTGCCGTTTTGCAGATGTTCGGCCAATCGGTAATCGGCAGCGCCCAAAGACGGATGCCCTGCAAAACTTCCGTACTGCGAACGGTCGATAACACTTTGCAGATGCTCAATCCTAGCACCGGCAGCAAAGGGTTTGGGTTGCATTTCGATACCGTTTTTCTTTAACATCTCAAAAGTATCCCTTGCCGAGTGTCCCACACAAAGCAGAAGATTCTCACAGGGGATGTCCTTTACACCGTCGGCACATTCGACCGTGACCGAACACACCCTGCCGTTTTTGACAGTAATGTCGGTCAGTTTATGTTGGAAAAGCACCTTACCGCCAAGCGAAATTATCTCGCGTCGGATGGATTTTACAATATTAACCAAAACATCGGTGCCGATATGCGGTTTTGAATCGTAAAGGATACGCTCGCTTGCACCGTGGTTAAAGAAAGTCATCAAAACAACGGCTATTCTTGGGTCTTTAATTCCTGTGTTGAGTTTGCCGTCAGAAAACGTACCTGCGCCGCCCTCACCAAACTGGACATTAGAGTTTTCGTTGAGTTGGTTGGTGGTAAAAAAGTGTTCAACGTCCAAAACTCTGCGGTCAACATCGCACCCGCGTTCCAGAACTATCGGGCAAAGCCCTGCTTTGGCAAGGCTTAAAGCCGCAAACATACCGCAAGGACCAAACCCAACCACCACAGGTCGGGAGAACTTGCCCGATACAATCGGGAATATATACGGTTTTTCAGTATATGCCGCCGCATCATACTTTTTAAGTTTTTTTAAAACTGCCGTATCGTTATCTGTCTCAACCAAAAAAGCACAGTTAAAACACAGACTGTCTTTTCGGCGCGCATCAACCGCCTTTTTGTGAAGACGCACCGACCGTACGTTTATGTTGAATTTTCCCGCAACGACCGATTTAAGATTGCCGAAATCGGTATCAAGGGGCATTTTTACATTTCTTATTATTATCATTTGAGAAATTCCTTTATTCCGTTCATCGCGGCAAAGGCCGAAGCCCACGCAAAGGCAAGGTTAAATCCACCGCAATCTCCGTCTACATCCAACACCTCGCCAACGGCAAACAAACCTTTGGACTTCTTGGACATACAATTAGGGAAAAACTGCGCACATTGAGCGCCACCCGCCGTGACCTGTGCATTTTCAAAGCCAGTTGTACCCAACACCTTAAACTCAAATGATTTAACCGTTTTAGCAATTTTTCTTGATATCTTTTCGGTTATATCCCTGCAGGTGGAATTTATGTCAATACCTACGCACTTCAAGACCACCTGCCCAAGACGTTTGTGCAAAAATCCCGTGAACAACTCAGCCACCGAACGGTCAGCAAAAGTGATGGATCGGTTGCGTATCTCCTCTGTTATATCATCCTCACTCATATCAGTTACAAGGTCAAGGCTAACTGTCATATTTCCGCCGTCACAAAGTCGGGAGACCTGTAAAATCGGAGGGCCTGAAAGACCGTAATCGCAGAACAGAACCTCACCGAACTCGCACCGATACCCCGAATCCGACTTTGCAGTAACAAGAGCGTTTGCCTTGATACCTTTAAGTTGCCGGACAACCGATGTTTCGGTTTTCAACTGCACAATAGAGGGAAAAACCTTTTCAATCTTGTGACCCATTGATTTTAATATGGAATATCCGTCTGCGGAGCCCAATTTCCCACCCGTCTGACCGCCGTTAGCCACAACCGCAACCTTACAGAAAAGAGTATCGCTTTCAGTAACAATAAAATATCCGTCAGTTCCTCTTTTAACCTCTTTAACGCTTGTGTTGAGCAAGGTTTCAACACCTAGTTCATCGGCCTTAAAGCGTAAGGCATCGACTACCGAAGTTGCCTGTAATGATTTTGGGTACGCCTTGCCCTCATCTTCAACAAAAAACAACACGCCCAGTTTTTTGAAGAACTTTTTTTGCTCCTCAAAGCCAAAGTTATTCAAAATTTCAGCCGCAAAATCACAGTCACCGTGATAACGTTGGGGTGATAGGTTCATATTGGTAATATTGCAACGCCCATTGCCCGTGGTTGCCAACTTTTTGCCCACACGGTCGGATCTTTCAAGTAACTTTACCGTTATTTGGGGTCTTTCGGTCTTAAGCATAACGGCCAGCGAAAGGCCTGCCGCGCCGCCGCCTATTATGATAACATCGGTCATTTTTCAAACCTCCGATACTATTTCTTAAAAACAATTATAGCACAAAACAATTATGCCGTCAATTTCTTTGATAATTAGACTGTCGTATTATAAAAGGCGCGTATCCAACACAGGTATTGTAAAAATATTTTAATTCACTGTGGATAAAAGTTAAAGCCGACCCACCCGAGTCGGCTGATTATATTATCCTTAATGCGTTTTTAAAACATATCTTTTCGGCCGTAGAAAAGCCGAATCTTTTTATTATGGCATCGGTCAAAACTGACATCCCTGAAGCGTTTTTTATAAACAGTTCACACTCCATACCGTCAAAATCCGTGCCCAAAGATGCCACGTCCTCACCGCCAACCCTTATAAGATGCTCAAGATGGCGAAGAACATCGTCAACCTTGGCACTGTTAGTTCCGTTCAGAAAATGCGAGTAGAAAACACAACCCACAACACCGCCTGAATTTGCAACGGCCTTTATTTGCAGGTTGGTCAGGTTGCGCGAGTGTTTGAAGATTTCAGAACAACCTGAATGCGTTGCGATAAAAGGTTTTTGAGAAAGTCTTGCAACATCCCAAAAACCGCCCTCATTGAGATGTGAAACATCAACCGTGATATCGGTGAAATTCAACGCGTCCACAACCTCACAACCGAACTTCTTAAGCGGTAATGCATTGTGTGTTTTATCATCCGAGTGCGGAAATCCAAGACAGTTTCCCCCGTTGTGAACAAGTCCCAGTATTTTGACACCCTCGTCCCTCAACACCTGTAGCCTATCCAAGTCACACTGCAAAAAATCAGCGTTTTCCACCGTCAGAACAGCCGAAACTTTACCGTTTTCAGAGTTTTTTTCAATATCGGCTTTTGTCCTTGCCAACTCCAAAACATCACTGTTGTTTACCGTGTTTTTGAAAACTTGGCGCTGCTTTTTGAAAAACCGGAAACCGCTGTCACCCGTAATATCGGTCGGTTGATAGATTGCAAAACATTGAGCAATATAACCGCCTTGAAGTAACCCACTGTCAGTAATGTGACCGTAATTTTGACTGATGGAATAACTGTAGTCTTTGAAAAACTTGAAAAGTGTGTCGCAATGAAGGTCAAATATTTTCATCATAGACCCAACTCCTCCCTCAAATATTATTCCATATAACCATATGTGGGTTTCCCTGATTTGATTATACTTTTATACCTTGATAATATTTTAAGGTGAATGATTTTAGGCGATTTGTCACAGATAATGATACTTTTGACTTTTTACACAGATAAACACAAGCGATAAAGCGTCGGTCATTCTGACGTGTTGTGTGTTGTTACTTTTTTGCATAAATGTTTAAATTATTTTCTCCCTTTAAACCTTGTCGGCAGGTCGGCGGTTTTGACGGTCAAAGTAAGTAACAATATCTCAACCACCGTCATTATGCCGACCTGCAACGCTCTCCAATAAACGGTTGGGAAAATTGGCATACCGTACTGTATTTTTAAAACCAGGGTTGTAAGCAATAATCCGCCGATGACCTGAGTTAACAACACCGCCGTTGCGATTTTCCAAACGCCTTTGGTGTTGTGCAGTAACAGTCCGAATATAAGCCCGTTTAAGGTACTGACCGCCAACAAAAACGGAGAAATTCCAAGACCTGACAAAAGGGCTTGAAAAAAGTCCCCGATAAATCCGACCATAGCACCTGCCCACCAACCGTAGGTACTGCCTGCCAAGGCCACCGCCAGAAACATTGGCGAGAATTTCAAAAATTCGCCTATTCTGACCGTCATTCCCGACGGAAACGGTAGCGAAAACACCACCGCCAAAGCCGACAGAACGCCCAAAACGGCGACCATTCTGATGTGTTGAGTGTTGTTACTTTTTTGCATAAAAAAACCTCCTATTACATCTTCGTTGAAATAATAAGAGGTGGCACTGACAAGCACAATATTCTTATTATAACAGCGGGATGCGAAACCGCTACCGCAGACAGTTCCCTGTCCTTCGTCCTCAAGACAACTCCCCGTTCTTTGAGGCACTTCACGCATCGGTCTCTACTCTGTTTTTGTTGTTTTGGTTTACACCTTGGATATTCTAACACAAACCGCTCGGTTTGTCCACTAATTTTTTATTGCTCAGATTTACTTTTTATAATAAACTCGCTCAATGTGAACACTGCAATTCCAATAACTATTTCAACCGCCAGCAGAACGCAGTCATCACAACATACGGCAACCGCAGTTTGAAACCTTTTACCAATTCAGTTCCTCCTCGGGTCGGCCAGGACGGTTCATAAGATTATGGATGGCCTGTGAAGCAGGAGCGTCATTATAGAGAATATTATAGCATTGCTCCATCATCGGCACGTCAACCATATATTTTTTTGCGAGGCTTACTGCAATTTCAACAGCATAATACCCCTCAACAGTACCGACCGTTTCCAAAGCCTCTTTAACAGGCATATTGCGACCTACAAGGTTTCCAAAGCGGTTGTTTCGGCTATGTTCAGACATACAGGTAACGATAAGGTCACCAAGACCCGAAAGCCCCATAAAGGTTCCCTTTTCGGCGCCCATTGCAATACCGATACGGGCAATTTCAGCCAATCCACGGGTGATAAGCGCCGCCCTTGTATTGTCGCCGACTCCAAGCCCGTTGGCAATACCTGCACACACTGCAATAACGTTTTTCAAAGCACCGCCAACCTCAACTCCCACGATATCTCGGTTAGTATAGATTCTGAATGTAGGACCAATAAGAGCCTCCTGAACGGCCCTTGCGGCTTCCTCGTTTTCCGAAGCGGCAACCACCGTTGTGGCAACGTGTCTTGCGACCTCCTCAGCGTGAGAAGGACCCGATAAAATCACTATCGGTTTTTCGGGCAACTCTTCCGATATAACATCGGCAAGCAGTTTCATTGTGCCCTTTTCAAAACCTTTTGCAACATTGACAACGATACCGCAGTCAACCTCCTTCAATCTTGCAGCAGTTTCTCTGACAGCAAAGGACGGGGTTGCAATTATTGTTATAAAGGAGCCATTCACCACCGAAATATCGGTGGTTATCTCAATCTCTTCGGGTATTTTGACACCCTTGAGTAGTTTTTCACTTTCTCTTGTTGCATTAAGCCCCGCTACCTCATTTTCAAAAGGTGACCACAGTTTTACGCTAAAGCCCTTGTTTAGAGCGTGTACCGCCAATGCGATACCCCAACCGCCCGAGCCTAAAACAGACAGTTTCTTATTCATCCTTTATCTCCTTTTTCTTGGCCGTCAGTTTCTTTTCTTCTCCTCTAATAAGCCTTACGATATTAGCACGGTGGCTTACAATAATGTTAAGCGACATCACGGCTATCAACAAAACCTGAATAAGCACGGCATACTTGGAACCCTCAATGCGGGTTGCGAAGAAAAAGTTGAGTATAGGTAATGAAACGGCCGCGGCAAGAGAACCGACCGAAACGATTCTCGTTGCAATAAAAAGCACAATAAACAAACTAAGTGCAATGACCGCCGTCTGCCAACAACAAACAAGACCCACACCAAGTGTTGTTGAGACACCTTTTCCACCCTTAAACCCGAAAAACACAGGATAAATATGCCCAAAAATGCAGGCCAAAGCACAGTAATAAACCGTATACTCAGGTCTTAACAACTCATACGGCAAAGCCGAATAGATATACGGTAAAATCCAGATTTTTGCGATAAGACAAACAACAGTTCCCTTAAATGTATCAATCAAAAATGTCATAACACCGGGAATAATACCGCGGGACCTTATCATATTGGTCATACCCGCGTTTCCGCTTCCCTCTTTGCGTACGTCATCACCGCCGTGAGCCGTTGAAATGACCACAGCACCGTTGACGCTTCCGACAAAATAGCATACAATAAGCAAGATTGCTAAAACAAACCACGCCACTTTAAAATCTCCTTATCTCCAAAAATAGCCATTGTAATGATTGTTTTCACTCTATGCCTTGGTCTTACCGTCGCCGCGTTCACGGATAACAAAACGCACCGGTGTGCCCTCAAGGCCGAAGGTTGAGCGAATTTGATTCTCAAGATATCTCTGATACGAGAAATGGAAAAGTTCCTCACGGTTGCAGAAAAACACAAATGTCGGCGGTTTGGTTGAAGCCTGAGTCATATAGTAAATCTTCAAACGTTTACCCTTGTCCGACGGCGGCTGAACACGCGCCGTTGCCTCTGCAAGAATATCATTGAGCATACCCGTTGAGATACGCATTGTGTTCTGCGAATGAACAAACTTGATAAGTTCAAACAGACGGTCAACACGCTGACCCGTTTTAGCGGAAATAAAAATAATGGGTGCATACGGCATAAATGAGAAATCCTGCATAAGAGATTTTCTCATGCTATCCATTGTCTTGCCGTCTTTTTCAACGATATCCCATTTGTTTACGGCGATAATAGCAGCCTTTCCCTGCTCCATTGCAAGACCTGCAACCTTAGAGTCCTGTTCGGTGAAACCTTCGGTGGCATCAATCATAATAACACATACATCCGAACGCTCGATGGCCATTTTAGCACGCATGACGCTGTATTTTTCAATATCGTCATCGACCTTGGATTTGCGGCGGATACCCGCAGTATCGGTGAAGTTGTACTTCTGACCGCCAATCTCAACCAAAGTATCAATAGCATCACGGGTAGTGCCCGCAATATCTGAGACAATAACTCTTTCCTCACCGCTGATATTGTTAATGAGTGAAGATTTGCCTGCATTCGGCTTGCCGATTACGGCAACATTGATAATATCCTCGTCATCCTCTTCAAACTCGTCTTCGGGAATGTGCTCGAAAACACGGTCCAAAAGGTCACCCGTACCGTGACCATGCACCGAAGAAACAGCAACGGGGTCACCCAAACCAAGATTATAGAACTCATAAAACTCAAGCGGTTGCTCACCCAAACGGTCACACTTGTTCACACAAAGTACAACAGGCTTTCCGCTTTTCTGCAACATCGCAGCAACCTCGTTATCCGATGCGGTAACACCGCTTTTAAGGTCGGTCACAAAGATGATAACCGATGCAGTATCAATAGCCAATTCGGCCTGAGCACGCATTTTCTTTAAAATCACATCGTCGGTCTTGGGCTCAATACCGCCGGTATCTATCAACATAAAGTTTTTGCCCAACCATTCGGCATTGCCGAAGATACGGTCGCGGGTAACACCCGGAGTATCATCAACTATCGACAGACGCTTACCGCAAAGTTTATTAAACAGTGTGGATTTGCCAACATTGGGTCGTCCCACAACTGCAACTACGGGTTTAGCCATATTACCGCCTCCTTATATATTACATATCGTTCTTCACTGTCCGTGAAGTGCATCGAGCAGTGACCAACCGTCACTCTCGACCACCGTTAATTTTACATTTAATTTCTCTTCAACTTCACAGACCGTGATACTGTCAAGAAACATATCTCCCTCGTGACGCAACATACTCGAGGAAATAAGCAGTTCGGTACCAAGTTCTTTGCCTTGTAACTGCTCAATAATATCGGTTCCCGTAATGAGCCCCGTTACTGTTATTCTGCCACCAAAAAAGTTGTTTTTGATTGCAATCACACTACATTTGAAATTATGCCACTTTTTTGATACATTGTCAACAATATTTGAAAGCAACGGATAAGCCGCCTCACCCGTTATGAGCGTAATATTTCGCTCTGTTTGTGGAGAATCGTAGTCATTAATGGCTTCCTCACACTCTGACTCAAGCATTGCCCACATTCCAACGCCGTTTTCAAGTTGCAAGAAATCACCGTAAAAGTCGGCCTTAGGCACAAGTCTTTCAGCGGTCAGATAAAACTCATCCGCCGCAAAAACACGTCGTTCGCCATACATTTCTACCGTTTTGTCACCAAAACGCTCGGTGATATCCACAACATCCGATGCTGTATACTTGTTGAACGGTTCAAGTTTACATAAACCGTCTCTATGTCCGGTCAAACCAACAGGAACGCAAGCAATACTGCCGATATTTTTATGCTTTATAAGGTCAGACAGGCTTCTTTCCAATTCTACTCCATCGTTAAATCCGTGACACAGCACCAACTGACAGTTGACGCTTATCCCCGCCTCGCAAAGTCGCCACAAAATGTCCAAAGCCTTGCCCGCGAAGCGGTTGCCCATCATTTTCACGCGCAACTCCGGATTGGTCGTGTGCACAGAAACATTGACTGGACTGATGTGGAGTTTTATAATACGCTCAATCTCGTGTTCACTGAGATTGGTAAGTGTTATATAGTTCCCAAACAAAAACGACATTCTTGAGTCGTCATCCTTAAAGTAAAGCGATTCACGAAGGCCTTTTGGCAACTGGTCAATAAAACAGAAAATGCAGTTATTTCGGCAGGAGTGCTGTTTGTCCATCAAATAGGTCTCAAACTCTAAACCGAGTTCGTCATATTCAGGCTTTTTGACTGTGACGGTTCGCTCTTCACCGTTTACAGCCTTGACCGTAACATCAATCACACGCTCATTCTGATAAAAACGGTAGTCAAGCACATCGACAATATCATTTCCGTTGAGCAAAAGCAGGGTTTCCCCTGCCAAAATGCCTGCTTTGTCGGCATGGGAGCCTTTGATTACATCTTTAATCAAGACCGCCATTTCGTCGCACTCCTTTCTTTACTTCAAAAAAATGAGGGAAGGATAAACTCCTTCCCCTCAAGCCTTTGCAAAATTATGCCTCAACCTTAACTACTTCGCGATCGTTATAGAATCCGCAAGCAGGGCAAACTCTGTGAGGTCTCTTGTACTCACCGCAGTGGTTGCACTTTACAAGTGTCGGAGCACTCATTTTCCAAACATTAGAACGTCTCTTGTTCTTTCTTGCTTTACCGGTTTTTCTCTTGGGAACTGCCATTTTCAGCGCCTCCTTAAATCTTCAGTTAATTCTCAAGTAACTTGGCTAATGCAGAAAGCCTTGGGTCAACCTCTTTGGTAGCACAGCCGCAAGGACCGTCATTCAGGTTTTTTCCGCAACCCATACACAAGCCTTTACAATCCTTATGGCACAGATGCTTACTCGGCATAGCGAGTACCACCTCGGTAAACACAAGCTCGTACAAATCAAGCTTGAAGTCCTGCACAAGGATTATTTCGTCATTCTCGTCGTTTTCGAGTCGACTGACGAGAACGCGCTCTATCGGAACGTTGTAATGCTTAACCGTTTCTTGACCGCAACGGTCACAAGGAGCCGTGTATTCGCAATCACACTCTACCGATAGTGTTACAATGCCGGCACGGCTGAATGCACTTCCCTTAACGGAAACAGGCGATTTTAAAGGACATATCCCATAAAAATCAACCTCACTCATATCGAACCGACAATCGAGCGGAAGAGTCTCGCCGTCATTTACAAAAAGTGACCTTAAATCAAGAATCATACCACTCACCTCAAATTGTCACACAGAATATTATATATACCGTGTACCGCTTTGTCAAGTCTAATTTTTCTAAAACGCAGGTAAAAAACCAAATTTACCGAAATTCACAAAACACCGTGCGAAAAAACTCGCACGGTGTACAGTTTGGCTAATTTATAACTTAAATTTCCTCAGCAATCTCGAAAATCTCTGCGGGTAGTTCAGACTTATCAGCCGAAATGGTGATGATGAACTCTGCGTTAGCATCCTTGGAAAGATCATCAAGTTTCTTCAGGAATGCGGCAAGCTCGTCATAATTGCGGTTGCAGATGCGAAGAATGGCATCAATACCGATGTGGGTTACGTCATAGTTGCCTGCACAGATGCCCGAAATGAAACCGTAAAATGCTTCATAACCCGAAATCTCGTAATGATCGGTGTCAACAAGGCGTACACGGTGGGTGATATTCAAGGTAAGGGTGGAACTCTTTTCGATGCAAACAACGTTTCCGTTGGAAGCGTCAGCAGCGGCTGTAACAGCATCAATAAGTTTTTTTGTCTTTCCGCTACCCTTTTTACCGATAATAAGTTTTAACATAGTAACAACTCCTTTATATTTTCACCGCGCAAAGCGGTTATTTCTTACTTGATTCTTGCTTCCAGAGCGGCCTTGCGGTCCTCATATCCGGGTTTGCCGAGCATTGCGAACATATTTTTCTTATAGTCCTCAACACCGGGCTGATTGAAGGGGTTGACACCCAACATATAGCCGGAGATTGCACAAGCCTTTTCGAAGAAGTAAATCAGTCGGCCGAGGTTTTCTTCGTCGGCCTTTTCAACCTCAATAACAAGGTTGGGAACTCCGCCGTCGGTATGGGCAAGTACAGTGCCCTCAAACGCCTTCTGATTAACAAAAGACATCGGCTTGCCTTTAAGGAAGTTCAAACCGTCACCGTCATTTTTATCTTCTTTGATAACGGTATCGGATCCGCAATCACCAATGGTTACAACGGTTTCAAACAGAATTCTGCGTCCGTCCTGAATATACTGACCCATTGAATGAAGGTCGGTCGAGAATGTTACCGATGCGGGGAAAAGACCCTTACCGTCCTTACCCTCAGATTCGCCGTAAAGTTGTTTGAACCACTCAGACATCATAGTAAAACGGGGTTCATAAGATACAAGCAACTCAATTTCCTTACCCTTGCGGTAGAGGCAGTTTCTGATTGCGGCATACTTATAGCAATCATTCTTTTCGATATCATCGGTTGCATACTCTTCACGGGCCAATGCGGCACCTTTCATAAGTGCGTCAATATCCGCACCTGCAACAGCGATAGGCAAAAGACCTACAGCGGTTAAAACACTGAAACGTCCGCCGACATCATCGGGAACCACAAACGATTCATAGCCCTGCTCGTCAGAAAGTTGTTTCAAGGTGCCTCTTGCCTTATCTGTGGTGCAGTATATACGCTTAACAGCCTCTTCGTGGCCATAACGGTTTTCAAGATATTCTCTGAAAATTCTGAAAGCAATGGCCGGCTCGGTTGTAGTACCCGATTTGGAAATAACATTGACCGAGACACGCTTACCTTCACAGATTGCCAACAGGTCCTGAATAGCGGAACCGCTTATTGAATTACCTGCGAAATAAATATCAGGAGTCTTTTTAGGAAGATTATTGTAGTATGGGGATTTTAAAAACTCGATTGCGGCGCGAGCACCGAGATAGGAACCGCCGATACCGATAACAATAAACACATCGGTGTCACTGATAATCTTTTCGGCCGCCTTCTTTATTCGCGCAAATTCCTCCTTGTCATAATCGACAGGAAGGTCTACCCAACCAAGAAAGTCGTTACCCAGACCCGAACGGTTCTCTAACATTTTATGAGCCGCGGACACGTGAGCCTTTATGCCGGCATAATCATCTTCTGCCAGAAACTCAGCCGCGTATCCGTCTTTAAATTTGATAGACATTTTTAAACATTCCCTTCGGAAAAACTGAACATTAAAAAGCATTTTGACGTCTACTGCGTGCAAATACACCTTTCTTTGTTATTATTATACAATATCCGTACCGCTTTTTCAATACAAATTTGAAAAAGTTTACACATAAAATACATTTTTTATCAGTATCTTGAAACTTTCGGAGAATGTCATCTTTTTTATCGACCGTTTGGCTGTTATTTTGACAGTTCCAACCTCAACTCCGTCAACAAAGACCCGTGCCACGCCCACTTGCTGACCCAACTCCACAGGTGCTTTTAGCGTTTTTGAAAGTTCTGTTTCAACCGTCAGAGTCTTGGCTTTTGTTTTTTCTATCAGAAAACTTTCCGAATTTTTACACTCAGGTGTGACTTTATCCACAACACCACCCTTGACGGGAATATCAACAAGTTTTTCGCGGTCGGCCGTAACCGTAACAAAGGTATAGTTTGCAAAGCCGTAGTCAAGCAGTTTTCGGGCACCGTTGAAGCGGTCGTTGCTTGTTGAACACCCCATAACTACAGCAACAAGTTCAAGACCCTGTCTTTCTGCCGTTGCCGATAAACAACATCCTGCTCCCGAGGTAGTGCCCGTTTTAAGACCCGTGCAACCCTCATAGTATCTCACAAGTTTATTGGTGTTGACCAATTCAGACTCACCGTTGCGTAGCGAATCCATCCACACTGTAGAATATTGCTTTATAACATCGTGCTTAATCAGTTCCTTTGACATCACGGCAATATCGTGTGCCGAGGTCAGATGTCCGTCGGCATCAAGCCCTGTACAGTTGACAAAATTTGTGTCGGCAAGTCCCAACTGCTCTGCTCTTTCGTTCATCATCGCGACGAAACCCTCCTCACTGCCTGCCAATGCCTCGCCCAACACAACGGTGGCATCGTTGGCACTGCCGATGACCGATGCCTTCAAAAGGTCGTGCACCGACATCTGCTCGTTGGGTTCAAGCCAAATCTGCGACCCACCCATCGAACACGCGTGAGGACTTGCAGTCAGCATTGTCTCAAGGGTGAGTTGCCCTGACTCTATAGCCTCAACCACCAAAAGCAGAGCCATAACCTTGGTAATAGAAGCGGGTGGAAGTTTCTGATGACTGTCGTTTTCGTAAAGTATTTCCCCCGTATTGACCTCCATCAAAATATAGGACTTTGCGGGTATCTCAAGTGTTGCGCCTACCGAAGCCACAGTTTCGGTCGCGTTGTATTTTATCGGGTCGGTAAGGTCGGGTGAGTTAAACTCGGTCACTATTCTGTCGTCAACCGTATCATCGGGCATTTCATCCGCCAAAACCGAGAACGGTAGCATCAACAATACAAAGGCAAGAAAAACACTAAACATTTTTTTATAAATACTCATATTCGGCACCCCTTCTAGCGTCGGCGCAACTACTCATCACAGTTGTTTCAGCACGCCATAATCATTATATTGTTATGCCAAATCCATAAAGAAAAGCACTCTGCCGTAAATTTTGGCAAAGTGCTTCATAACGTTTACTTTTTGCGTTTTGCGTATCGGTCTTCCTCGCTGAAGACACAACCGCAGTATTTCTGCATATAAAGTTCAAGTTCTCGGGCTTTTCCCTGACCCTCTTTGAAATAGGGTCTGAAATCGCGGTACAAAAATTCAATATTATACTTGTTGGCGGCTTGTTCTGCAGTTTTTATCAGCAGTTCGTGATTCTGGTAAGGACTTACAAACAGTGTTGACGTGAAAGCATCAAACCCATTTTCGGCGGCAAATTTTGCGGTTTGGTCAAACCGAAGTTCATAACAAAAACCGCAACGGTTGTTGAAATCAGGATAAACACCCTCGATGAACCTGCGAAGTCCGTACTCGTTTTCGATTATCAGTTTTGAGCCAACCGATTTCGCATATTCCACCAGTGTGTTTTTACGCATTTTATATTCCTTCATCGGGTGGATGTTTGGGTTGTACCAATAAAGCACGGGGTCTTTTTCTTCTTTGCGCAAAGTGTCAATACACATAACCGAGCACGGCGCACAGCAAGTATGCATAAGTAATTTCATAGACTTTCCTTTTTTATTATCGATTATTGTTCCACAGTTTTTATGTTTTGTTTAGATTATATTATATTTTTAGTGTGTAGTCAAGACGTGGAGAATACACTTTGTACAACAGCACCTGTGATATTCAGCGGACATAGTCATCCCAAAATATAAATTGCACTTTTAAAGGAGGGTTTTTAGCCCTCCTTCAAATTTTTAATCCCTTGAGCATCTGCAACGGCAGAAGCGGACGATTGCCCAGATACCCAATGCCACAAAGAGCACTACGGCAAGTATGATGAATGCGGCAAGGTTGGCAAGAATAGTCTCGGCAACGACGGCACCAACCAAAAGTCCGATAACGGCAAAAAGCAACGCTGTCAGGATGCCGGGCACAGCAAATGCGCAACCCGATGCACGGCAGGTGTCACAAGAATTACAGGAATCGTATTGTCTCATAAAAAACAGTCCTTTGTGTTAAATATCTCGGGATACACTCCCAATTTTATATTATTCACAAAGGACATACTTTGTGCAAAAGCGTTCAGAGTTGCCCCCAAACGCTTTTTAAAACTCAATATTTCACTCAAACAACGGTGTGGAAAAATAACGCTCGGCAGTGTCGGGAAGGACTGTGACAACCGTTTTGCCTTTGCCGAGTTTTTTAGCAAGTTTTAATGCAGCGGCAACGTTGGTACCACTTGAAATTCCGCACATTATGCCCTCTTTTGAGGCAAGTTCCTTGGCAGCGGTGATAGCCTCGTCATCCTTAATTATGCAGATATCCCCGTAAATCTCTTGATTTAAAATCTTAGGGATAACACCATCACCAATTCCCATCTGAATGTGTGTACCGATAGAACCGCCCGAAAGCATTGCGGCATTTTCGGGCTCAACCGCCCAAATGGTTATATCGGGGTTATATTTTTTGAGCACCTCGCCAATACCCGTAATGGTACCGCCTGTGCCGATACCCGAACAAAATCCGTGAATGGGCTTTCCGACAGCGTTTACAATCTCCATTGCGGTTTGTTCCCTTTGAATTTGCGGGTTTGCAGGATTTTCAAACTGTTGCGGAACGAACACATTTTTATCCTCGGTCTGCATTTTCAAAGCCGTTTTGACACATTCCTCGATACACTCACCGATATTGCCCGCATCGTGCACCAATATAACCTCGGCACCGTAGTGTTTAACCAGTTTTCTTCTCTCTTCACTAACCGAATCTGGCATAATTATCTTGGTTTTATATCCTCTTACCGCGCCAACCAAAGCAAGGCCAATGCCCTGATTTCCGCTTGTTGGCTCAACGATAACGGTATCCTTATTGATAATGCCTTTTTGCTCGGCATCAAGTATCATATTGTAAGCAGTACGGGTCTTGATAGAGCCACCGACATTTAGCCCCTCAAACTTTACAAGTATCTCGGCCATATCAGGCTCGACCATTCGTGACAGACGGATTATGGGTGTGTTGCCCATAGCGTCAAGTATGTTGTTGCAAATCATAAATATCTCCTAAAAATCAATTCCAATAATCGGTATCGTAAGGCAGATTGATATCTTTGGCTTTGAACTCGGGGTCTTTGCCCGCTTTTCTTTGCTTTTCATAATCTTTCAAAGCACGGAAAGCATACTTTCCGAGAATAATGATAACCGGAACATTGATGATGGCCATAAGTCCCATAAGCAGGTCGGCGATGTTCCACAAAAGACCTGCCGACAGCCCTGCGCCCATCAAAATCAGCACTGATGCCACCAAACGGTATGCCAACATAAACTTTTTGCTTGGCTCGTGTCCGAAAAGATAGTTCCAACACTTGTCAACATAGAAAAGGTTGCCAAGCAAGGTTGTGAAAGCGAACAGAACCATTGCAACCGCAATAAATATAGGACCAAAATCACCCAAAGTGGCCTTGAGCGACTCCTGAACATACGGCGCGCCCGAAAGTGCCTCGGTTGCCTCTACGCCTGAGCACATACACATAAACGCGGTGGCAGAGCAAATAACAATAGTGTCAATAAACACCGAAAGCACCTGTACAAGACCCTGTTTTGCGGGGTGTTTAACCTCGGCCGATGCCGATGCGTTCGGTGCTGAACCTACGCCTGCCTCGTTAGAGAACAGACCTCTCTTGATACCGTACATAACACACGAACCTGCAAAACCGCCGAAGATGGATTCAAAATCAAAAGCCTCGGTAAAAATGGTTTTGAACACGCTGGGCAATGTTTTATAGTTGATGGCAATTATAACAAGTACCACAACGACATAAGCAACACCCATTATAGGTACCATCCAACTTGTAACCGAAGCAATACGCTTGCCGCCGCCGATAAGACAGTAGCAAACCAATACAGCAACAATCGCGCCGATTATCCAAGGTGTGAAATTCGCCTCATAGAAACTGAAACTTGAAAAAGTGGACTGCAGATTATAAGATGCAAGCATATTGAAGCCAACACCGTAAGTCAACATCAAAAGCACCGCAAACACAACACCCAGCCAACGCTTTTTGAATGCCGCTTCTATATAATATGCAGGACCGCCGAAACTGCCCTCAGGTCCTCTTTTCTTGAATATCTGTGCCAAGGTACTTTCAACGAAAGCCGAGCCCGCGCCGATAAGAGCAATAACCCACATCCAGAATACCGAGCCGAATCCGCCGAGACAAAGGGCGGTCGAAACGCCTATGATGTTACCCGTGCCAACGCGTGAAGCCGTTGACACCATCAATGCCTGAAACGATGAAACACCTTTACCGTCAGTCTTTTCACCGACAGATTTTATCTGCTCTCCAAATTTTCTGAACTGCACAGCCTTGGTACGGACCGTAAAATACAACCCACCCAAAACCAATAAAATTATGAGTATGTAACTGTATAGCGCGTCATTAAGGTAACCTACCACATTATTGATAAATTCCATAAGTCCCCTCACTTCAATTTTTTACATCCAAGTGCAATTATATCCTTTTATGTCATTCAAGTCAACGGTTTATTCGCCATAGTTTGACAAATATAGGTCGATATTATACCCAGCAAACCGTTTTATGTGAAACAAAGCCGTCAGAAACTGACGGCTTTCGCAATTCATAATATTTTATTTAAAGCGTCCATAGTATCAAGGCTGGGTTCAGACATTTCACCAAACTTAAACTTAATACCCATTGTATCATATTTGGTCTGGCATATATTCCTGAACGGCAACAATTCAACCTTGTCTACACATTTGTGCATATCGGCGATGGCTTTTAGTTTTTGGATATTATCCTCACTGTCATTCAAGGTCGGGATAATGACCTGACGGAGTGTTGTGGGGATTTTTTGGGTATTCAGATACTTCAGAAATTCCATAACCTGTGACAATCCGCAACCCACATACTCACGGTAGTCCTCGTCATTAGTATACTTGATATCAAGCAAAACACGGTCGGTTACGGCAAGCAATTTCTTAACATCGTCGTTCAAAAGGCAACCCGACGTATCAAGACAGGTGTTTACCCCCTGTTTGTGGCAAAGTTGAAAAACTTCTTTAACAAACTCTGCCTGTAAAAGCGGTTCACCTCCCGAAACGGTTATCCCGCCCTTCTCTCCAAAATATTCTTTGAAGCGTGTGGCCTTTAAGAGTATTTCCTCAGGGATGTATTGAGTTCCTTCGGTCAAATCCCAAGTGTCGGGGTTATGACAGCATCCGCACCTAAGTGGACAGCCTTGCATAAACACCACAAAACGAACGCCCGGTCCGTCAACCGTGCCAAGGCTTTGGATAGAATGAACCTTTCCCGTCATAATGCCACGTGGAATGTACGGCTTATAACCTCGCGTTGCTGTTCGCGTGACAACTTGTGGAAGTTGACGGCATAACCCGAAACGCGTATGGTAAGATTGGGATAAGCCTCGGGGTCTTCATAAGCCTTCAAAAGCGTTTCTCTGTTCAATACATTTACATTGATATGGTGTGCCTTTTTGGCAAAGTAACCGTCAAGTATAGAAACAAGGTTATCAACACGCTCTTCTTCGCTCTTGCCCAATGCCTCGGGAGTTATTGAAAAGGTGTTGGAAATACCGTCACGGCAGTCATCGTAACTGAGTTTTGCAACCGAGTTAAGCGAAGCCAATGCACCGTTTTCCTCGCGGTTGTGCATGGGGTTGGCACCGGGAGCAAAGGGAGCCGTAGCCTTTCGGCCGTCGGGGGTTGCACCGGTATTGCGTCCGTACATAACATTAGAGGTAATAGTGAGTACCGACAAGGTATGAATAGCCTTGCGGTAGGTCGGAGTCTTGCGGAGTTCGGTAATTACTTTGTGGGTCATATCCTTGGCAATAAGGTCAACACGGTCATCATCGTTACCGTATTTGGGGAAATTGCCAACAGTGTCAAACTCAACAATGTATCCGTTATCATCAAAAACGGGACGGACCTCGGCAAACTTAATGGCACTGAGTGAGTCGGCCACAACCGAAAGACCGGCAATGCCAAACGCCATAAAACGCTCAACATCGGTATCGTGCAAAGCCATTTGTATCTTCTCATAAGCATACTTATCGTGCATATAGTGGATTATATTCATTGTATTGACATACAACTTGGACAACCACTCAATATAAATGTCAAAACGCTTGCTGACGGTGTCATAGTCAAGTTTTTCGCCCGAAATCACGGGCATCTGCGGTCCGATATGCATACCGCTTGTGGTATCATAACCGCCGTTTATGGCAATGAGCATCAGTTTTGCAAGGTTGCAACGTGCACCGAAGAACTGCATTTGCTTGCCGACCTTCATAGCCGAAACACAGCAAGCAATGGCATAATCGTCACCGTAAATGGGACGCATTACATCGTCATTCTCGTACTGAATAGAGTCGGTGTCAGCCGATACCTTTGCGCAGAATTTCTTGAATCCCTCGGGCAAAGATGTCGACCACAAGACGGTAAGGTTCGGTTCAGGAGAAGAACCGAGGGTATAAAGAGTATTGAGCATACGGAAACTTGATTTGGTTACCAACGTACGTCCGTCCTCACCCATACCGCCTACGGCCTCAGTAATCCACATGGGGTCACCGCCGAATAGTTCGTTATATTCAGGTGTTCTCAAGTGACGGGCGATACGGAGTTTGATAACAAAATCATCCATCAGTTCCTGAGCCTGTGCCTCGGTCAAAAGACCGTTCTGAATATCACGCTCGATATAAATATCAAAAAATGTACTGACTCGTCCCAAAGACATTGCGGCGCCGTTCTGCTCTTTGATGGCGCCAAGGTATGCAAAATATGTCCACTGGATTGCCTCACGTGCATTTTCGGCAGGCTGACCAATATCAAAACCGTACATCTTAGCCATCTCTTTAAGATAACCCAAAAACGCTATCTGCTGATAAAGTTCCTCGTCCTGACGTATAGTTTCGGTATTAAATGCTCTGGTTGCAAGTTCTTCCTTATCTTTCTTCTTTTCATCAATAAGTCTGTCCACACCGTAAAGAGCCACACGGCGATAGTCACCGATGATACGGCCACGGCCATAGGCATCGGGCAGACCCGTTATAACGTGACACTTTCTTGCCTGACGCATTTCTTCGGTATAGGCTCTGAAAACACCGTCGTTATGGGTTGTTCTAAAACGGAACTCCTCCTCAACCTTGGGAGAAAGTTTGTAACCGTAAGCCTCACACGCCTGACGTACCATACGCATACCGCCAAACGGGTTGACCGAACGTTTCAAAGGACGGTTAGTCTGCATTCCAACGATTATTTCGTTATCCTTGTCGATATATCCTGGTGAAAAACTTGTCAAAGAAGAAACCGTTGCAGTATCAATATCAAGAACACCGCCAAACTGACGTTCCAAAGCAAACAAAGCCTCAACCTTTTTCATCATTGCGTCTGTACGCTCGGTTGCGCCCGATAAAAATGCGCCATCACCCTTATATTCAGCATAATTGACCTGAATGAAATCACGCACATTGATTTCATCCATCCAACTTCCTTTTTTGAATCCGTTCCAATTCCTGTGTTCCATAAAAATCCCCCTTGAGGCACAAGTTAAAAATCAAAAAGGCAGGTCAGTTTGTAAATGCAAACTGATCTGCCCAGACGGTCGGCATAGCCAAAGCATTTACATTTCCCGAGTGTGCTCACCCTTATCCGTCAGTCATGTAAATGTTATTTTTCTGTACCCCTATTATACACATAACACCATACTTTGTCAACACCCAAAACACAAATTTTAACACAAAATTTTGAGGTCGTATAGTACATTATACACAAAATATAGTGGTTGCGCTCGAAATAAGGCACAACCACTATGAAAACCGTTTATCTTATACCAAAGTTTTCAAGAACATAGTCCATATCTTTGTCACCGCGGCCCGAAAGGTTTATAAGAATAGAGCCGTGGTCCATAGTTTTAGCAAGTTTCATACCGTAGGCCACAGCGTGCGACGACTCGATAGCAGGAATGATACCCTCAAGACGGGCAAGTTTGAAGAATGCATCAATGGTCTCCTCATCGTCGATTACATCGTACTTAACACGGCCAAGTTCTTGCAAAAATGCGTGCTCGGGGCCCGAAGAAGGATAATCAAGACCGCTTGCAACTGAATAAACGGGGGCCGGGTCGCCATTTTCGTCCTTCAACATTATACTGTTAAAGCCGTGCATAATACCCTCGGTGCCGTATTTAAGGCTGGCAGCGTGGTCGCCGAGTTTCGGTCCTCTGCCCAAGGGCTCGACTCCATAAATATCAACAGGGTCATTAAGGAAGCCTGCAAACAGACCCGCCGCATTGGATCCACCGCCAACACACGCAACGATTGACGTGGGCAGATGACCCGTCATCTCGATAAACTGCTCTCTTGCCTCAATACCCACAACACTCTGGAAATCGCGGACCATCATTGGGAACGGATGGGGGCCCAAGACAGAGCCGATGCAGTAGATAGAATCCTTATACTCCTTGCTGTATGCATCAAAAGCCGCGTCAACAGCCTCTTTGAGGGTCTTGAGTCCGTGTGTAACCTCAACAACATTGGCACCTAAGATTTTCATACGCGCCACGTTGGGAGCCTGTTTTTTAATATCAACAGAGCCCATATAAATATCACACTCAAGACCAAAATATGCAGCAGCGGTGGCAAGAGCAACGCCGTGCTGACCTGCGCCCGTCTCAGCAATAACCTTTTTCTTGCCCATATACTTAGCAAGCAACGCTTCACCCATACAGTGATTAAGTTTGTGTGCGCCCGAATGGTTAAGGTCTTCTCTTTTTGCATAAAGTTGAACCTTGCCGCCCAAAGCATCCGAAAGTCTTTCAAGATGGGTTACAGGAGTAGGTCTGCCCTGAAATTCTTTTCTGATTCTGCGAAGTTCTGCAATAAATTTACGCGACTGGCAGATGGAAAAATAAGCCTCGGTAATCTCGGCCATTGCGGCTTTGAGTTTGTCGTCAATGTAAACACCGCCGTATTTTCCAAAGTATCCGTCCTTATCGGGGTAGTTGTTAAAATATGTTTCAAAATCAACACCGTTAAGTTCCATTTTAAAAATCCTCCAAAATATGTAAATGTAAGTACAAAATTTTATAATGATTTATTCCGCCATCGTTTCGATAATATTATCACAAAATCCTCTCCAATGCAACAAAAAAGTCCTCGGCAAAAACTTGCCAAGGACGAATAATCGAAGAATTATCCGCGGTGCCACCTTGATTCGTGTCAGTCACGCACTTTGAGGTACTTCATACCCTTAGCACTGACGTAGCCCTCACGTTGCAGGATACTTTGTTGAAGTTCAACATTTCACTGCACCCTCAGCGGTCCATTTGACGACCTGTTTCCTGCCCGATTCTCAGCACCACGGACTCTCTGTAAAGGCATTTGTCGCCGTTATCTCCGCCTCAACGGTTTATATCTTGTACAAAGTATAATACCACCCGAATTTAGAAATGTCAAGTGTTAAAATATAAGCACATTCACAAGGCAGGGGACCCTCAGATATCTTCGGGCGACCAGTGGTCGCCCCTACATAATAGATGTTGGCCTTTAAATGTCAAATATTAAATAACTGAATGACACTTAGTAGGAAATTTGTTTCTCCACACCGAAACGTGTCGTTTGATTTAACGTGATTTTTGTAAATTACAAATACCCTCTAATATCGGTTGCGAGGCTTTCCTCAAGTTTGATAAGACGTTTGGTAATATCCTTTGATTTCTCGTCTGCCGCCTTATACTCGTTAAGGTAACGATTCAAAGACTTCACACCCATATTACAACCGTCGGTCATAAGGTCGGCAACCGTTTGGTCGGAATCGTCAAGTCCAAGTTTTACGTTGGTCTTAATCCAAGACATTCCCTTAGCAACGGGGTTGGGACTCTTGCCGTCATCATTATATTCATCCAAGAGCGACTGTATCTCGGAATTTAGTTTGTCGTGTTCACGTCGGCATTCCACCAGATAATCCTTCAACCTCTGCGACTTAACATGGTCCCTCACTTGATCGATGGAGTCAATTCCCATTGTAACACCTGCGTCACACTCGCGTAATAATTTCACAGTATCCTGTTCTATCATTTTGTTCTTCCTTTCAAATGAATATAGGGCAGAGCACGCTCTACCCTATAAACAGTATACCCTATTTTTAATATTTTAAACCCTTTCCTTTATACCTTTCATACTGCGCTCATACAGTATCTCAGTCGCAAAGGCCAACTTTGTTACAACGTTTTTGGCACTTTTGGGATAGCAATAAAACGAATCATTTTCGGTTGAAATATCAACACAGTCCTCGGGCTTTATATAGCAATAATCATATTCAATATGCAGACTGTTGGTCTGTTGCGGATGGCGGTTAATAAAATAATCTTCGCCGTTATAATGTCCCTTTAGGATAAATCCGTTTTCAACATCGTGAGTAAGAGTTGCGTTGCCCAAGGTTTCAAATTTCCAGCATCTCGGCATTGAGAACACCTCAACCTCGTCAGAAAATGAGTACTCGCCGTTTTCAATCTGCTTTTCAACCTCGGCGCGTTCCCAACGGAACCAATCGGGGATGTGCGAAAACTCGGTTTCGCCCTTCAGTGCCGAAAGTGTGCCGTCCTCATTGAGATTCCAACGCTTACCGCATTCTTCACAGAATATTTCAGTGCCTTTTGATGCCATTTTAGATTCTTGTCTGCAATGCGGACACTGATACAGTATCTTGTGCAGACCCTCTGCCCTGAACGGTTCGGTTATGAGAATACCATTTTCCTTTTGATAGCGGTAATCGTCATACTGCAAAGCGTTTCTCACGGCTTTAATTATCTCGTCGGCCGACATTGTTCTGACATCATCGGCCGTGAGTATCTGTGTCATAACGGTATAAAGCGGGACCTTGCGTTTTTTGCGGAAATTCCAGAACGGAGAATGCAGATAGTTTCCGTGATGTACCACCGCAACAATCGGAACACCGTTTTTCTTTATCAATTTGCCCAAAGAATCGGGAATATAAGATGTGATGCCGCAAGGGGAATATCTTGCTTCGGGATACATTGAAAGGATATCCCCTCTTTTAAGCACACGGTTTATGGATTTTATGAGATGCAGGTCCATTGTGTATTTACGGGTACAGATTGCACCGATAAGCCGGAGCAACCACGGACGGCGGTAAAATCCGTCAATACTGACAACATTGTTCATCCTTTTCCCGAAAAGACCCACAGCCGTCAACTCAAAATCTATGAAATACATATGATTGCTGAGTAACATATAAGGTCCCTTTAGACCGTCCATATTGACCTTTTCTATCTTGTATTTTTTACCTATCAGCATAAACCATGACAAAATTGAAATAAGCCAAGATAATACAATGGGCTGGCGAATTGGATATTTTGCCGTTTTGTAACGCTTTTTATTTTTGTAATTTACTTCAATATCTGCTGTTTTCATCCCTTTAACCCTTCCATAAAAACATCCTCAAAGTTATTTTAACCGCACGGCGTGAAAAAAGCAACAAATTTGTATTTTGCAACAAATACGCTATAAGTAAATTATTGAAATTTTGAATTTAACATAGTATAATGTTTACATCTTTTATAAAAAGGGACTGATATGATGGACATTTTGCGGTGGGTGTTGATTATTGTCGGCGCGGTTGCTTTTGCGGTGTTACTGACCTCTTTCATATGTTTTAATATGGCATTTTTTGCCTCGCGCAGGAAAGAAAAAAATGCACCCGAATTTGATATTCCGCCCGGCAAAATTTACGAACCGTTCCGCGAACAAATGGTACATTGGATGAAAGAAGCCAAAGCCATTCCCTGCCGAGAGTTTACAATGAAATCGTTTGACGGATTGAAACTTCACGGAAAGTTTTATGAGTATAAAAAAGGCGCGCCGATAGAACTGATGATGCACGGTTACCGCGGCACCGCCGAGCGTGACCTTTGCGGTGGGATTCAGCGTTGCTTTTCGTTGGGACGCAGTTGCCTTATCATTGACCAGCGCGCCTGCGGAAAAAGTGAGGGCCACGTTATCACCTTTGGAGTTAAAGAGCACCGTGACTGCATTGACTGGGCAAATTTCATTGTTGAGAATATTGACAAAGACGCACCTATCATACTTTGCGGAATTTCAATGGGTGCCTCAACCGTACTAATGGCATCGTCCAAAGAACTGCCAAAAAATGTTGTGGGTGTGTTGGCCGACTGCGGTTACACCTCGGCAAGGGATATTATCAAAAAGGTCATCCGCCAGTTGAAACTGCCTGCCAACCTACTTTATCCGTTTGTGAAACTCAGCGCACGTATTTTCGGCGGATTCAATCTTGAAGAAACCACCGCCATTGAATCGGTCAAGAAGACAAATCTTCCAATAATCCTTTACCACGGGGAAAATGATGATTTTGTGCCGTGTGAGATGAGCGTTAAAAACTTTGATTCCTGCGCATCTGAAAAGCAACTTGTCACAATACCCAATGCAGGGCACGGCCTTTGTTATCTCGTTGACCCCAAACAGTATCTTTCAACACTGTCACAATTCTCACGCGAGAAATGGAAAATTGAATGTGAATACATATAAAAAGTCAGAGCAGTGAGCGTTTCGTTCACTGCTCTGACTTTTTATTTACTTAAACACCCATTCATACATAACGGCGAGACACTCGCGAAATCCATTTGGCAAAAAGGTGTAAAACACACCCACGCTATGACAATGCGCCGTCTGGTTAATGCCTTCGTTTTCCGCAGTCTTTTCGGCGCGGTAGATGTGAAAGTCGTCGGTCACAAATGCCACCGAATATTGTTTATTATAAAAATAACTGTCCAATATCTCCTTGGAAAATCTGAAGTTTTCGGCGGTACTGGTTGACCTGCCCTCCTCAAATACTATCTCAAACGGTATGTCTTTTTCCAAAAGGTAACGCTTCATTGCCAATGCCTCTGTTATATCCTCTTGCGGTCCCTGACCGCCACTGACGACAATCACGCAGTCAGGGTTATTTTTGTAATATTCCACCGCCACGTCAAGGCGATTACGCAAAGTTATACTAAGGCTTTCACCGTGTATGCCAGCGCCAAGAACAATGACTGCATCCTCGGTATAATCGGCATTATCATTTTTACCGTAGATGTAGACAAACGACATCAACACAACAACGAATGCCACGCCGACCGCCAACACGCACTTGATTATGATATGCACCTTTTCACGGAAAAAATTGTAAAACACCCCTACCGCAAGAAAAAACAGACCGGCAATCCATGTGCAGATGCAACCGATATTGAAATTTGAAACAAAGGTCACCAACAATGCATTGGCCGTAACTACGGCACCTATAAGTATAAGTAACATTCTGAAAATTTTATGAATCCACTGAAATTTCATTAAAATCCCCTTTTAAAACGGAAATCTACGCAGAAAAATCACCTTACAATGACCGCAACACCGTCAGGAATTGCAGTAACCGTAACCTGCTCTTTGCCCAAAATTTCTCTTGCCTTATTCATAGCCTCATCCAGGGAATGCACAGGTATCATATGCATATAACTGACCGTTTTATCATCCATTTCCGAAACGTAGACAATACTTGCTTTCAAAAGAATTCGGCTGAGTATCTGAGTCATCCATTGGTCGGGCAATGTTTCAAGTCTTCCGCGGCTCATAAGTTCGTCCATAATTTTCTGAACATCGGGTTCGTCTGCCATCTGATGATAAAAATGGTCACCGCCCACACCGTCATTGCACTTAGCCATCATAATGATGACACCGCCGTCTTTAACGGTTGCTTCTGCCGCAGTCATACCCTTGACCGATTGATAAACATTTTGGTCCAAGGGATATCCGCCGTTGGTAGTCAACACAATATCGGCCTCTTTTTTAGCACAACCGCATTGTTCACACAAAAACTCAACACCTCTTTTGTGCGCCTCAAAGGTGTCGCCCGCAACGGCATAAATAACCTCTTTTTGAGCATTAAGCACAACGTTCACAACATACTTGAGTCCTGCTCTTTCGGCCGCCCAAAGCATATCTTTATGTATCGGGTTACCGTCCAGAATGCCCGTTCTTGCATTGCCGTCAGCAATAAATTCGGAACAATGGTTGGCAAGCACGGTTTTACGTCCGCAGACACCGGGCAGAACACTCTTTCTTCCGCCGGAAAAACCCGCAAAGAAATGCGGCTCAATGAAGCCTTCGGCCACAAGCAGGTCGGCGTTAACGGCAATGGAGTTGACCTCACAGTCACCGCCCGAGGGCAGTTTTCCAAGGTTTACAAGTTTTTCTTGCTCATCACAATCATGAACATATATGTTGACCGAATTAACAATATCCTCACCAAACTTTGCAACCAACTCATCACGGGTAGTACCGCGGTGACATCCCGTTGCTATAAGAATTGTAACCTCGGCCTCGGGATTTCCTTGCTTTATTTCCTTAATCATCGGCGGAATAATGACCTTGCTCGGCACAGGACGGGTGTGGTCGCTTGCGATTATAACAATATTCTTCCTGCCCTTTGCAAGTTCGCAAAGTTTGGGTGAACAGATGGGGTTTTCCATCGCGTTCCTTACAAGTTCATCGGCCGAGCCCGAAGGCTTGTACTCCTCAATCGACGATTCCAAAATGCCTATAAGTTCATTTTCCGAAAATTCGTAATCTAAAAACTCTTTACCGTAAGGGAATTTAACATTAACCATTGCTATTCTATTCCTCCTTGTGTTTGAATCCACAACCGCAACTATTGACGGTATCAGTATCAACTGCAGAATTATTCCCGTTAATGCATCGGCAAAACCGCCGACCAAGAACATTGCAAACGTGAATGGTTTACCGCCAACACCAAGCAAAACCGCCTTGGCGATACCCCATACAACGCGTCCCGAAAGCATTGCTATGATAAGACTTGCATAAACACTTAAGATATTTTTGCGTTTAAACGCAGAGTACACAATACCTATTACAAGACCGTAAGCACAAAGTTCTAAAGCCATCCAGACCGCCTGCGGATATATTGGCGGCATCGAAAAGGTCACCGACCTTAAAAACGGCAGTATAAAACCAATAAATCCGCCGTATTGCCAGCCGCACATAAGACCGCACAGCAAAACAGGGATATGCATAGGCAACAAACTGTCCCCTATCTCTTTTATCTGCGCGGTGAAAAGCGGCAACACCATTCCCAGAGCCAAAAACACTGCCGACAGTATCATTTTCTTTACCGAATTGCTTTTCATTATATATTTACACACCCGTTTCGCAAATTATCTCCCACAAAAGGTCGGTATAATTAAGACACTCTTGTTGTTTCAAGAGTATTTTATCACAAACAAATTGTTAAAACAAGATATCTCGGGTTGCCAAAAACAAAAAAACGGCACTAAATTCCTTTTAAGTGCCGTTTTTGTTTATCAAATTCCGGTAACCGAATCAATAGGCAATGAAACCACGGTGCCGTTAGCCTTTGAGTTAACGCCACACTGTTCACCAATCTTAGCCATTATGTCCTTTTTATGCTCAGAATCGGTGATAATAAGAACGATATCCTTTTCTTCCTGAATGCCGAGACCCCAGAAGCCTGCTGTCTGCTCGCTCCCAATGCTGTGGCTGTGCAAAACGGTACCACCGCCCGCTCCAACCGACCTTGCGGCATCCATAACCTCTCCGCTGAATCCACGGTTGACAAAAGCAACCACCAATGCGTGTTCGCTAGACGACATTTCAGTTTCACCCTTTCTTGTCTGCTTTTCAGTCGTTTTTTCGGCTGTGTGGGTCATCAAATCGACCAACAGTTTGCTTGCGCTTGAAAGCGGAACGGTAAACGAAATTCCGCTGTTCACGGCGTCAAGTCTTAACTGTGAATGAAGTTTGCAAAGCATCTCGCATCCGAATTCCTCAGGCACCATGCTCAGCAAAATACCCTTATCAACACCGCCAAGACCCAAAGTGTCCATAATCTCGCTCGAAGCAGTGCCCTCACCGTTCAAACGGTATTGTATCGGCATTGCGCTTTTCAAAAAAAGGTCGGCAGCCTTATCACACAGTTTGGGGGTAGCAATGAGCACCAACAGTTGATAACGCTTCTTTACACTTTCGGCTGACATCGCTACACCTCCTCAAAATCGACAATGCTGTCACTGTCCGCAGTAATACCTGTATGAAGTACCGCGGTTTTCTGAACCTTATCGGTCTTGAATCTGTATACAAGACCCATAACCTGAATGGCTATAAGCGGTGTTAAGGCAACCAAAGCAACAACACCGAAAGCATCGGTCATAACATCTCCGCCAAGCGCGGTACAAACACCGATGCAAAGCGGAAGCAGAAAGGTTGAGGTCATCGGGCCACTGGCAACCCCACCCGAGTCAAACGCAATACCGACGAAAATCTTGGGCACAAAAAACGACATTGCCAAAGCAATAACATAACCCGGAATGATTATCCACTGGATAGGTATGCCGACCAAAATTCTCAACATCGCAAGCCCGATACTCACAGCAACACCGATAGACATACTGCGGTTCATCGACTTGACCGAAATGGAACCGTTGGTAACGCTTTCAACCTGATGATTCAAAACTTGAATGGCAGGCTCGGCCTTGACGATATAGTAACCGATAAGCATTCCTATGGGAACAAGTATCCAATTATATGAAACCTTGGCCAACGCACCTCCAATTGCAGAACCGACAGGAGCAAAGCCAACATTGACACCGCAGAGAAACAGCACAAGTCCAACATAGGTATAAATCACACCCATTATAACTCGCTTCATCTCACGTTTGGGGTATCGGCGGGTTATGAGTTGGAACAAAAAGAACACCGCAACTATCGGCAAAAGTGAAATCGCAACCTCACCAATATAATGCGGGAGATTGAAGGCAAAAAGTTTCGCAACATCACGGGTGGTGAATACCTCGGCAATCTTATCGGGCGTAAATGTTGCACTGGGCTCAAAGAAAAACCCCAACACAAGCACAGCCAGAATGGGGCCGACGCTGGATAAGGCAACCAGACCGAAACTGTCGCTCGAGGAGTTCTTGTCACCTCTTACCGAAGCAAGACCAACACCCAAGGCCATAATAAACGGAACGGTCATCGGGCCTGTGGTAACACCGCCTGAGTCAAACGCTACGGCAATAAACTCCTTTGGCACAAAAAACGAACCAACGATAAGTATTGCGTAAAAAACCATCAGTATTTTTGAAAGGTCAATCTGATACTTTATTCGCACAATGGCAAGAGCCAAAAACAGTCCCACTCCTACTGCCACTGTAAGTATCAAGGCAAGATTGGGTACTGACGGAACCTGTTCTGCCAAAACCTGTAAATCAGGTTCCGAGACGGTTATAATAACGCCCATTATAAACCCCACTAACAATACAGTGAGTATTTTTTTGGTTTTGGAAATCTGAACACCGATACCCTCACCAATAGGGGTCATTGACATCTCGGCACCGAGTTGGAAAAATCCCATACCAAGTATGAGCATAACGGCACCGACAAGGAACATTACCAAAGGTCCGAGTTCAATAGGGGCAATAAAAATGCTTATCAACATAACGATACCTGTTATAGGCAAAACCGCTGTTAGCGACTCTCTCGTTTTTTCCCTGAGTTTTGGATTCAAGCACCCATCCCCTTTCCTGATTACTTTATCTGACATTTTACCATATTTGAAATATTATAACAATATATTTTTCGAATTTTAAAAAATATATTTAAAAATATCTGGGCAAAATACCATTAAAACCGTGTTTACAATATATATATCAACACAACTAAAACTTTAGGAGTTGGAAATATGAACAAGAAAAAGATTTTGATTTGGTCACTTGTTGCCGCAGTGGTTATAATTATCGGTGCAATCGCCTTGGGAAGCGGTGGGAACACTTCCTCTGAAAACCAAGGCAGCGGTACGGCAAGTACTCAAAGTAACGACAGTAATCTGTCCAATTACAAGGTAGATATTCTAAGTTGCCGACTTGCCAAAGATTATTCAGGCAAGGATGTTGTCATTGTCAAGTACAAGTTCACCAACAATGACGAAAAACCCACAAGTTTTATGGTGGCATTTTCGGATAAAGTGTATCAAAACGGTGTCGGACTGAACAATGCTTATATTTTGGATGACAGTGCGAGTTACAGTTCGGACAACCGAACCAAGGATATCAAAAAAGGCTCAAGCCTTGATGTTGAAGTGGCTTACGAACTGAACGACACAACCACCGACATCGAAGTTGAGGTGTCTGAACTTTTCAGTTTTTCGGATAAGGTAATCAAGAAAAAGTTTTCAATAAAATAGCGTCAGAACTATTCAAAAACAGGGCATCGACCAAACGGTTGATGTCCTGTTTTTAGGGTTTTTATATTTAAATACTGTTTAAAAATCACACCTATGTGTTTGAACTCCAACATAATATTTTTGCTCTTTTATCTGTTCTAAATTGCTGACGCATTTCCGTTATTCAACGCTATCACTATACATTGAACTTAAATAATAATCATTGAGGTTATTAATGCTTTTGCGAGATTCTTGACTGAGCTTTGGGCAATCCAAGAATGAATCGGTAGTTTTCATTGTAGTGCGCAAAGAAAAAATTACATTCTCCAAGTTACCACATCGAGCAAACATTTCATAAATACTAATGCAATAACCAAGCTACACACCTTGTGCCGAAGTACAAATTTCTTTACTTCTTCAAAAAATGCTTTCATACCAATTTGCTCCTTTTTGCAATCTCTAAAATTATACTGTAACACTAATTAAATTTCATTTATTTATAACATCTCTTTTTCCTTTATAACAGCAAAAATATAAGGCAAAATCAATTGTTTGTTAAAAATTCTGTCTAATGAATGATGAATATCGAATAATATAAAACGAAAATCCTGCCGATAATAATCCGCAGGATTTTCGTTTTGGCTGTGTCGAACAAATTCGAAGCACTTTAAGTTTTCGAACTATGTGGTTGAACCCCTACGTATTAAATCACACAGTAGGTGTGAATATCATCAATTCCGCAAGGAATTGCATATCATCAAAACTTTAGTTTTGTATATCATCAAGCCGACAGAAATACACACTTCGTGTGATGATATACGCCTACGGCGATGATATACAGCCCTATCGTGCTGATGATATACCAAGCCTGTCGTCTTGGATAAAAAAATCCAAGTCTCAAAAAGGACTTGGATTTTTTGTCATTCGTGTCCAAAAAAGAACTGAGTGAAAACCGAGAATTTTCTTAATTAAATATTCTGCTTAGTATAATGTATGTATCATTCATCATATCGTAATAGCCTTTTGCAAAAAAGAATAAGACCAAAGATGACACTATAAATCCGGCGACACCGCCATAAACACATGCAAAAACAAATGCAAACACAAAAAACAACAGTTCAATAATATTCGGATAAATATGCACGTCAAAAAATAGATTCCCTGTGTCTTCTACAAATTTACCGAAAAAACAAATTCGAATCGGTGCACCTCTAAAGCTACCATCATCTTCCTCAGACTCTTCAAGATAAAACCCTTTAATTATTTCACCGCATTCTTGAAAATGAATACCTGCCTTAAATATATTCTCACCAAATATAGTTTTCTCACAAGGTAAATCATTCACAATCATCTGATTTACGCGGAATAATATCGTCTCTTTATCTGTGCAGACAAATCTATATTTAAACATATTATCACCGACTTTCAAGTGTATTATAGCATAAATTTGCGCGAAGTGCAACACCGTTGGGCACAAGCCCACAGCGTTTGTGCAAAACACAACACTGTTTGCCGAAGGCAACATCGTTTTGTGTCCACTAAAGTAGAATGATGTTTTTGCTTTGCAAAAAATGATGTTGACCGCAAGCGGTCAAACGATGTTGTGTCCTGCGGACACAAACACAAAAATAAAGACACGAAAGCAAGTCTATTTTTTGGAAAGGGTGTACAAATTCGAAGTAATTTAAAATTTTTATCTATATGTTTGAACCACTACGTATTTTTATAATTTGTCGGCAAATCCGACACCGAAACAAAGAGAATAGTGAAAAGTGAAAAGTGAAGAGTTAAGAGTGAAAAAGTAAAATCGACAAACCTCTGTCGAGATTTGTCGATTTTGGAAGGGTAGCACAAATTCGAACCCTTTTGAATTTTTGTCCTATGTGTTCGAACCCCTACATATTAAATCACGGTAAAGTCCGTATATATCATTATTACAAAAAACTATTATACCAAATAAGGTTTTGCCCTACCTTCTGAATAAAAAGCAAAACTATGAGGCGGTTCTATTATTTCTTTAGCAAAAATCAAAAGGCTTACAAATGACGGAGTCGGGAAAAAGGTGTATACATCTTTTATTTCGTCATCAAGTTCTATTTGCGTTTTCTTAATAAGATGATATTTTGTTAATACCTCTATGATTTCTTTTGTTTTTTCTAAATCTACACTCAACTCCTTTAAAAACAAGTTTTCCGTAAAGGCTTTCATAGAATCACGCTTAAAAAGCAACAAAAAGGAATTAAATATATCTTTGTCAGATAACTCCCTGAAAAGCTCCGTATAATTAATATTCTCAAACAATCCTTTTTCTTTATCCTTTATCTCCGGAACATATAAAAAGTACTGTAATCTGTTGGCAATGCCCATTCTGGTGAAACCGTGGTCAGACAAAATACTTGAATGTTGCTGGTCATCAGGTTTGATCATTAACTCATAATCTTTTATTTTCCCACCATTTATTATTTCGGCATCAACATTACCGCCAAAATTAAAAATAGAACGTTCAATATCCCAACAAAGTTCAAAAATTGCTTTGAATCGTTCTTCAGAATCTGGCTTTGTTTTTCTTATGTGTTCAAATATAGCAGATGTTATATTTATATTCGCATCACATCTGCCGAAAAGCTTGTCTATCGAAACCTCAAAAAAGTCGGCAATTTTTGGTAATAATTCGGTGTCAGGAACACCTCCATTTTCCCATTTGGAAACCGCTTGAGCTGACACACCTACATATTTAGCAAGTTCATCTTGTGTAATACCTTTTGTTTTGCGAAGTTCATAAATTACAGCGCCTATATTTTTAACATTCATTATGTCGTTCCTCCATTTCTTAATAATGAAAGCTTTCACTATCTGTATTATATATCAATGCGTGGTTGATTTCAATGGAGGCTTAATTTACTAAAATCAACCGAGAGTTGTGCGAGCAACTAAAAAGTGTGAATATATTTGTCTAACCGCAATTATTCATTATTCATCAGCGAAGCGACTTACAAATTTAATCACGGCGAAGCCGTGTATATCATCAATTTCGAAGAAATTGCATATCATCAAGACGAAGTCTTGTATATCATCATTGCGAAAGAGATTTTTATGCACACCTAAAGGTGTGATGAGATACAACAAAGGCAATGCCTTTGTTGATGATATACCATTGCTTTCGCAATGGATAAAAAAATAGACTTGCAAAAGCAAGTCTATTTTTTGGAAAGGGTGTACAAATTCGAAGTAATTTAAAATTTTTATCTATATGTTTGAACCACTGCGTATTTTTATAATTTGTCGGCAAAGCCGACACCGAAACAAAGAGAATAGTGAAAAGTGAAGAGTTAAGAGTGAAAAAGTAAAATCGACAAACCTCTGTCGAGATTTGTCGATTTTGGCCCGCCTGAAGGGATTCGAACCCCCGTTCTTCAGAATCGGAATCTGCTGCGTTATCCAACTGCGCCACAGGCGGGAATATCATTGCAGAGGTCGGCATCTATCGCGTACCCTACAATGCGCTTTTATTGGTCTTTGTTCTTATTCTCAGATGCGGTACTTTCAACCTTACTGCTCACCGCCCCAAACGAGCCCTTATCAGTAATTCCGATTTCGGAAGAATCAAGGTCTTTCAACTGAGGGTCGGCAACAATGTTTGTAATAAGTCTGTCTGCGTAACCGATATGCTTTTTTACATCACCTTTATTTGCGGTGGCTTTTTTGCCCACAAAACGGCGCATTATATAATAATCAAAATTATCAGTATAACTATCAGAAACGGCATTGAATGCCATATCAAACACCGTGCCATTGAGTTGATACGCCGTACCGTTAAGGTGCGGAAGATTTAATGAATAATCAAGAAAATCATCGCCAAATGAACCTGCAAGGTCTTCATAAGCGCCCGTGTCAACAATATAAACTATAGCCTCTTCGTTTTGGAACTGGCCAAGCAGTCTTGTTGAAGCATCCCCGTCAACCTTTGCCTGTCCTTCAGGTATCGCACAGTTTACAACCAACACCTCAACCTTGCCATCACCGTTATGGTCATCGCAATATTTTTCGGCAACGGTTGCAATATTCTCACTCATCGTGCTGTCAACATAATTCTTAAAATACAACACAATAGTCATATCATAATCAATTCTCGACGCGCACTGACTTATGCCGATAGTCAGAAGGACGACCACAATAAGGATAAACCCTATGGTGAACTTGCTGTAATACCAAAAGTTCTCCAATTTACTGCGTGTAGTCTGTTTTACCGCCTCGGGCCTTGCCGTCGGTGATATATAGTCATCGGGATTTTCATTAAATGCCACTTTTTGTCTTTTGAGTTCAATTAGTTCCCTATGACGTTCTCTCTGCTCCTCAACCGAATTCTTTTGCTTTTTTTCAGCCATATTTAACATCCTTTCGGTTGAATTTTGCTGACATCCGTCAACTGAGTTATTGTAACACATAACGAACACTTTATCAAGTCCGATTGGCAAATAATTGTTGGCATACTATGTTATCTGTGATATAATATACTTAAGTAATGGTGATGTTTCACATTCCACAGCAAGTTGTCCCCTTGCTAAAACTGTCCGTTTTGCAAGGTACAATTATACTGCAAAAAGCAAAGGAGAATGTTTATGCATATTTTTCTCATTAGACACGGAGAATCCATTTCAAATGTCGGTGAAAACTTTGAGAAACGCATTCCCGACCACCTTGTTTCGCTGACCGAAAACGGAAAACAGCAAGCATTTCAAAACGGACAATGGCTGAAAAAATACTGTGAGGAAAACGATGTAGATATGTCCAAAGCCCGTATCTGGCGAAGCCCTTACCTCAGAACACGTCAGACTTCGGAAGAGTTCAACAAGTCTCTCTGCATAGCCGACATTCGAGAGGATATCACCCTCACTGAGCAACAGTTCGGGCTTTTTGATTCGGTGCCCGAAGAAAAATGGGGTCAACTCTACCCTGCCGAGTTTGAAGAATACCAACGCCAACTCAACGGATATGGCAAGTTTTACGCGCGACTCCCTTTGGGCGAGAGTCCTTTTGACGTTGCCATAAGAGTGCACCAGTTCACCGGAACTATATACCGTGACTATGAGAAGCACGGTATTGACACACTGTTTGTCTTCACGCACGGCACAACGCTTCGCACCTTTCTTCTGCGTTGGTTTCACTATTCACCCGAATGGTATCACGAGGAGAGAAACCCCAAAAACTGCTGGATAAGAGAGATAAAAGACGGCAAAGACCTCGGTTACATTAACAAAGATTGGTGAATAATTAGACCATAAGCAAGGTAAGATTATATATAACCTTTTTGCGAGAGGAAATTTTATGAAGAAAAGCACAAAGAACGCGCTTATAATCTCAGGTGTCGCAACAGTTGGGATTGCGGCGCTTGTCGGCATCTATCACACAACGGCAAAATTCCTGATGAAAGTTGCATTGGACCGCGAAGAGCCGAAACTTGTAAAAAAAGGCAAGGAAAAACTTATCGCTTCGGGAGATTATAAAGATATCATGGAAAAACTCTCCGAATCGGCCGAAATTTTGGAAAATCAACCACACGAAAAGGTTGAAATAACAGCGTATGACGGTGCAAAACTCGTCGGTCATTGGTATGGCACTCCCAACGCCAAACGGGTAATTGTCGCAATGCACGGTTGGCGCTCATCGTGGTCGTCCGACTTTGGTTTGATTGCCGATTTCTGGCATCAAAATGACTGCGCAGTACTTTATGCCGAGCAACGCGGTCAGGGCACCAGTGGCGGTGACTATATGGGTTTTGGTCTTTTGGAGCGTTATGACTGTTTTGAGTGGATAAAATGGGTCAACAGTCACACAGGCGGTGAACTGCCAATTTATCTTGGCGGAATCTCAATGGGTGCTACCACCGTTTTGATGACGGCTGGGTTTAATCTTCCCGAAAACGTTAAGGGGATTGTGGCCGACTGCGGATTCACCTCGCCGCGTGCTATTTGGAAACACGTTGTTCAGAGCAATTTTCATATTCCTTTCGGACTTTATAGGACGGTTGCAGACAAAATATGTAAGAAACATCTTCAACTTGATTCGAGCGACTATTGTTGTGCCGAAGCAATGGAAAACAGTAACATACCAGTGTTGTTTATCCACGGCACCGACGACCGATTTGTGCCGATTAATATGACATTTGAGAACTATAAGGCCTGTAAGTGCCCAAAAGAACTGATGGTTGTTGTGGGTGCCGAGCACGGTATGAGTTACCTTGTTGATAAAAACCTTTACGAAAAAAAGGTTAAAGATTTCTGGGAAAAGTATGATAAATAAACACAAGCCTTGAGGAAAATTCCTCAAGGCTTGAAATTTTGTAACTTATTAAATTACTTCTTGGCAGCTTCTTCAACAGCAACTGCACAAGCAACAGTCATACCAACCATGGGGTTGTTACCTGCACCGATAAGACCCATCATCTCAACGTAAAGCGCAGTTCCTGCGCTTTGGTGGGTTATAATAGCGAACATTGAACACATCATTTGAGTTAATGTCTGCACACATTATATAATCAAAATTGTCGAATGTCAAGCAATATTATTCAGAATAATATTTAACAACTTTAAACCAACAAAAACAAATCAGAATAAACCAACAACTTTTAACAACTTTCATACCTTTGGTTTATATCTGCAAGAAAAGCCTTAAATCCGTCCACAACTTCGGGCGGATTTATTATTGTTGCTTTCTTGCGGAAACCGCAAACCCAAGAGTAAAACATATTGCTGACTTCAACATCAACATGAATATTAAAATGATTTTTTCCCTCAGGAATATACATTGCTCCATGCGCACCAAAACGGTCAACAACGGTGTCGAGCAGGTCATTTGTAAAACGTATTGTTACATTCTCTTTTGTGCCTCTATACATCGAAAATACTCGCTTGGTAAAATCGTGCATGTCACCTTGTTTGAAAAGCTCTGCTCCCTCGCGGAGTTCTTTTATTTCCATTACATTTTCCATGCGATCAACTCTGTATGTTGTCATTCTTTTGCCGTTATACCCTAACAAATAAAAGTTGCCCTCGTCAACCAAAAGACAAAACGGACTAACCGTATATATAAATCCTTTACTGCGCGGAACCTGCTCTGAACGGTTTTGTAAAATATGCTTCATGTATTTGAACTTTATCTTGTTTTGATTCTTTATTGCCTTATTTATTGTGCGTATGTAAACAAGTAGTCTATCATTACCCGTCTTAACTCGGTCGACCAAAGATGTTTTTTCATCCAAAATTTTGGCCTGCGCCTTACTGCAAAATTCTTTCAAAGCAGTTAACAATCGCTTTTCTTGAGCATTTGAAATAAAACTTGATGAATGTATACACTCGGCCAACAGTTGCAAATCACTAAACTCGCACGGCCTTTTGGTTACTTTATAACCGCGTTTACCTGAGCCGTCGTATTCAATTTTGTATGGGAACCGCTTGCCCTCATCTATTGCATCTTCTTCATCCGCAGAATAAAGTCGTTGCAACTCCTTTATATCTCGGCAAATAGAGTGTTCCTCGGCCAGCATTCCATAGAGTTTAAGCAATTTTTCTGCGATCCCTTTTGCGGTTAACGGATGATCCTTGTCTGTATATCGTAAAAGAATTTGCAAAACAAGTAACGATTTATACCTTTGGTCAAAACCTCTTCCTGCCATACATAACACCTCAATCGAATTATATCACAAACAATTCCAATAGGAAAGATAATAATTGATTTTTGCTTGCGGCGGTGGTATACTAAACTTACCACACTAAATCTTAATATTTTGCTTATTATGCAAGGAGTAGCATTTTTGCCTTTTGGTAAAAGTGCAGACTTCTGTTTTGTTGCATCTTCTTGTGTGATAAGCATCGATTTAGTGTGGTAGCTGATCGAGGTCTGCATTTTTCGGTGTGTGCGACCTTGGTTGCACACACTTTTTTGTTTTTTGGGGGTGAGGAAATGGATTATATTGTGTGGTTAAACAAAGCGGTTATGAAAATAGGTGCTTTGGGAAAAGGCACAACATTCACACTGAAAGATTTATTTTCAGGTATCGAGTGGAACGAATTAGACCGCGGTCAAAAACTTCATTTAGGTAGAATATTTAAAGCAGAAGTTGTCAACAAATCAATACCTAACATTGTTGTTATAGATACACCGAAAAGCACTTCCACTACATACAAGAAAATTAAGTAATCTAGGGAAAGGATAGCTTATATATGAAAAAGTTTTTAACTGCATTATTAATAACTGTGCTTATGTTCACCGTTTGTGCTTGTGAAAGTGGCTCAAACTCAACTTTGTCGTCTGAGACTTCATCGTTAAGTGAATCATCAAATGAAGATTCTGTAGCATCAAATAGTAGTTCATCAAACGACGCTGAAGAAACTAAAATTAAAGTTCCAAACGTCTTTGGTATGACACTAAGTGATGCAACAAAAGCGTTGGAACAAGCGGGTTTCGTTGTTCAAAGTCACGAATTAATCAGTAGAGATCAACATGATATTGTTATAAACCAAAGCTTATCAAGTGATACTCTACATAAAGAAGGCACTACCATAGAAATAATATATTGTTCATATCCATATGAGCTTAACGATGATGGAACTGTTACATTAACATTTTATAGTGCTGCGCAAGTACAAGGTGGAGTGTACACTATTCCTGATGAATTCTGTGGAAAAAAAGTATCTTCTGTTGATGGTAGGTTATGCCAAAAGTTAATGGCGTATGCGTCTGGGAGCGAATTTACTAAAATATATTATCCTAAAGGAGTTGTTGAGAAATACAGCGGGCTTGAATTAGACGAATGTTTGGGCGGTATCCCATATTAATTATGTGATTATCTGTTACAAAGAACAGGGGAGCAGGTGCAAGCCTGCTCCCTTTTAGTTTTCCAATAGTGAAATGTATTTGTAAATGGTTGTTCTGCTCATATCACGAACACGGCGTAAAAATTGGACACATCATAGGTAAAAACCTTAAAATGATGTGTCCAACTTATTTTTGTTCGATTTTTTTGAATGGATTGATTTATGAGGTTGTGAAAACCCTTATAAATCCTTACTTCTTGGCAGCTTCTTCAACAGCAACTGCACAAGCAACGGTCATACCAACCATCGGGTTGTTACCTGCGCCGATTAAGCCCATCATCTCTACGTGAGCAGGTACAGAAGATGAACCTGCAAACTGAGCGTCACCGTGCATACGGCCCATAGTGTCGGTCATACCGTAGGAAGCGGGACCTGCAGCCATATTGTCGGGATGCAGAGT
>JAZNBS010000011.1:0-8693 GCA_045587185.1 Acutalibacteraceae bacterium | reverse complement strand
AAAATCATCGTGCATAATAAAATGCTCGGTGGCGATTACCTGTCGAACGGCAACGGTAGCCTCATGCCACTTTTGTACGTCGGTTGGCAGTCCTTTTTCCTCACCGATATCAAAACCCTGAGACTCCAAGAAACACTTTGCTATGTAGTAATGACCGTGGACACTGGGATGCACGCGGTCAGGGTTATGTAAAACGTCGGTCTGCATTATGCGTGTAAGATAGTTGTGATAATCACAGAGTGAATAGCCTCTCTCTTTCGCAAAGGCGCGCACATGATTGGCATATCCCAATAAGAGCGCACTTCCACCGCGAAGCGCAGGCTCGTCACTTTCCATATACTCAGCATATGGCGTGGGTGTGCAAAGCGTGATGCTTACGCCCATACTTTCAAGCCTGTCGCAAAGTTTTTTAAGGTTTTGTTTGTACGCCTCAAAAGCAACTTTGAGTGCGTCGTATCTTGCTTCTGCAGCGCCGTTCAACGAGTCACGACACGAGTCGTTCATTCCCAGCATAACAACCGCATGGGTAGGGTCATAATTCACAACATCCTCGTCAAACGCGTTCAGAACGGTCGTAATCGTACCGCCTGAAATGCCACAGTTGTAAAACTCAACCTTAGCACTTTTAAAATTCTCGCGATAATACGCTACGATGCGCGCCAAGGAGTAGTTATGATGCGTAATACTGTCACCAATAAAGCAAACCCTTGCTCCGTCAGGAAATCTTCCCATATGTATCACTCCATAAAAATTTTTATCACTATATAACACGAAAAGATAAAAGTCAATAACCTGTGACTACAATAGTTCGTTTTTTGTAAAATCACTCATCCAACTTGAGCACTGCCATAAATGCCTCCTGAGGCACCTCGACAGAACCCAATTGGCGCATACGCTTTTTGCCTTCCTTTTGCTTTTCTAGCAGTTTCTTCTTACGCGTAATGTCACCGCCGTAACACTTGGCGAGAACGTCTTTTCTCATTGCCTTGACGGTTTCACGGGCGATTATCTTGCCACCAACCGCAACCTGAATCGGCACCTCGAATAACTGACGGGGTATATAATCCTTCAATTTTTCTGCAATTCGGCGTGCTCGCGCATACGCATTGTCCGCGTGGACAATGAACGACAGCGCATCCACAACCTCACCTGCAAGCAAGATGTCAAGTTTGACCAATTTGGACGGCTGATAATCCTTTATCTCATAGTCATAACTTGCGTAACCGCGGGTGCGCGATTTGAGCGCATCAAAAAAGTCATAAACAATCTCACCCACAGGCAAAACGTAGTGCATATCAACGCGGTCGCCGATGTAGTTCATACCAATATATTCACCGCGCCGTTCCTGACAAAGCCCCATAATAGCACCGACGAACTCGCTCGGACTATAAATGTTGACATCGGCCATCGGTTCCAAGGCCGTGGTGATAACGGCTGGGTCGGGATAGTTGGTGGGGTTGGAGACCGTCACGGTCTCACCCGTTGACAATTCAAACTTATACTCAACACTTGGAGCGGTGGTGACAAGGTCAAGATTATATTCCCTTTCTAAACGCTCCTGAATAATTTCCATATGAAGAAGTCCAAGAAAACCGCATCTGAAACCAAATCCCAAAGCGCCCGAAGTCTCGGCCTCGAAAAGCAGGGATGCATCGTTCAACTGCAGTTTTTCCAAAGCCTCTCTGAGGTCGGTATAATGCGCGCCGTCGGCGGGATAGACACCGCAGAAAACAACGGGATTAACCTTACGGTAGCCCTCCAAAGGCTCGTTGGCAGGGTTTCCGGCATCGGTCATAGTATCACCCACGCGTGCATCGGCAACGTTTTTGATAGCGGCAGCAATATAACCAACTTCGCCCGCCCTCAAAACGTCGCAAGGGGTCATAATATTGGCGCGCTTTCTTCCAACCTCAACAACCTGAAACTCGGCGCCTGTTGCCATCATTTTTATTGTCTGTCCAGAGCGCACCTCACCCTCAACAACTCGGAAATAGACGATAACACCCTTATATGAGTCATAATAAGAGTCAAAAATCAGAGCCTTTAACGGCTTGTCGCTCTCGCCCTTGGGAGGAGGTATAAGTTTTACGATTTTTTCCAAAACTTCAGGGATGTTTATATCGTTTTTTGCCGAAATAAGCGGTGCTTCAGAAGCGTCAATCCCAATAATGTCCTCAATATCGTGGCGGACACGCTCGGGGTCGGCGCTAGGCAGGTCAATTTTGTTGATAACAGGCAAGAGTTCAAGCCCGTGGTCAACCGCCAAGTAGGTGTTGGCAAGGGTCTGGGCCTCAATGCCTTGTGAAGCGTCAACAATAAGAATTGCGCCCTCACAAGCGGCAAGCGAGCGCGACACCTCATAGTTAAAGTCAACGTGACCGGGGGTGTCGATAAGATTGAACTCGTATTCCAAGCCGTCCTCAGCCTCATAATAAAGAGTGACGGCGTGCGATTTTATGGTTATTCCGCGTTCACGCTCAAGTTCCATACTGTCCAAGAGTTGGTCTTCCATATCGCGCTCGCTGACCGTCTTTGTATGCTCAAGCAGTCGGTCTGCAAGGGTGGATTTTCCGTGGTCGATATGTGCGATAATGCAGAAATTTCTGATTCTTTCCTGTGGTATTGACATTGTTGCTCCTTGTTTCACAAATAATCATATATTCGGTTTATTTTATCATATTTTTAACAATTTGGCAAGGTGTCTGACATAAATTTGACACACAAGGTTGGCTATTTCGCATTACTTTATTGATTTTCTGTATTCGCTTGGTGAGAAACCCGTAAAGTGTTTAAACACACGGCAAAAATAAAACTGGTCCTCATAGCCCACTGAATTCGACACCTCAAAAATGCCGGCATCAGTGGTACACAGCAATTCTTTTGCTCTTTCAATGCGCTTTTTCAAGATATATTTTTTGGGTGGCAACCCCGTTTTTTCTGTAAACTTTCTTGAAAAATAGGCGGAGTTAATACCCAAACGCTCAGCAATATGCTCGATTGATATGTTTTCGCAGAAGTTGTAGTCGATTATTCTTAAAGCCGAATCGATTAAATCTGTCTTTTGGGTTGTGCTCGTGGTTTTCATCAAAATCGAGAAGAACTCATAAATCAAACCCGAAATATGCAGTCTGGAATCGATTTTCATATTTTTTGAGACATCATAAATCCGATCCATAATCGCCTTCAGTTCGTTATAAAGAGTAATGTGCAGCACCGGACTTTGCGGTGTTACCCCCAGAATGTCCATATATTCCTTGACCGCTTCGCCGTATAATCCGAGCCATGTTATACTCCAAGATGTCAGCGCTTTGTAGTGAATTTTCGTGTTGGGACACATGACAAAAAGGTCGTGTTCACAAAATGTCAACGGTTTACCGTCACATGTTTGGGCTTTGCCCTTGTCCACAAGTACAAACAAATAGTGGTTTCGTATTTCGGGGCCGTAAGTGTGGTTCAGGGTATCAATTCTTTTGCCGCAATAATACATTCCTATGTCTTTTTTTAAATGCAGTTCAGTGAGCCTTTGATGCATTGTTTTATCTTCCATCTAAGTCGCCGCCGTTTCATTTGGTCTTGATTATATTTTAACACAAAAGGTCAAAAAAGTCCATAAATATCTCAAAAAGTTTTATTGTTTGTTATCTTCCATAAACCTATAATCTGTATAGGTGATTTAATAGAATGGCTTATTGTTTCTACGTAATGCTCGGTATGTCAGCATTTTAACCGATGCTGTTGCCGCTGTATTTATAAATCTTTAAAGGAGAAAATTATGTACGATAATATTTTGACCGAATTTTTGAGACTTCCTACCGACAAAAGTGATTCTGAAAGAATCCAAAGGGCAATCGATGCCACCGAAAACGGGATTCTTTGCATTCCAAAAGGCGATTACAGCATAAAAACCCCATTGGTCATCACAAACCGATGCTCACTCAAAATGCATCCTGCGGCAAGGCTTATTGCCGAGGAGGAGATGGACTTTGTCCTGACCTATAAACCGGAAGCCAACTACCACAAGTTGACCTTGTTCAATGACGACGGCAGTGTTTATGACAATTTGGGGTTGTTTATTGAGGGCGGTGACATTGAGGGCAACGGCAAGGCAAGTTGTCTTGCTATCACCAATGCGCACCATTTCACAATTACCGGCACAGCACTGCACAACGGCAAGCAATACGGTCTTTATGTCGGCGGTGAAAAGGGCGGACATATTTACGAACTCGTTTGCAACAACGTTTACTGCAAATGCACTATGAAAGGCCTTGCAGGTAACGTTGGAATATGGTCTGACCGCCACGATTCCCATTTTAGCGATTGCTTTGTTATTGATTATACCGTTGGAATGAGGATTTTGGGCTCAGCCAACCGCATCAGCCGTTGCCATTTGTGGAGCGGCACCGTTCCGCCCGAAAATCACAGCGTTGAGGAATGGTCTGACATTTATGCCGAGCGTAAGAGTTCTTTGCTAAACGGGGTTTACGGCAAGGATACCAGCAAGGTTGATTTTCAAAACGAAGTTCCCGAAATGCTTAAAAACTCCATTGCGTTCGACATTTTGGGCTGCTATAATATTTTCGACGGTTGCTATGCCGATACCGCTGAAATCGGATTTAACGTCCAAGCCGACTACACACGAATCGTGGGTTGTGATTTCTTCAACAACAGGCTGATGGGTCTTAAAAAGTCGGTTGCCGTAAACCACATAAGGGGCAAACTTTTGGTTAACAAGTGCGTTTTCCGTGCCACTGTAGGTACCGAGGTTTTGTACGCTGGTGACAAGGTTAATCTGGATTGGTCACAAAACATGGCCAACGGATTTAAGGAAAATGAAATTTAATAAATAAAAGGGAGACCGTTGCCCAACGGTCTCCCTTAATTCTTTGTGATTCTACTTCACAATCTCACCAACACCGTTCAAAATATACTTGGGACGATAAGGGAAGTTGTTGATATCTTGTTCTTTCGTGACACCCGAAAGCACCAACACGGTGTCAACATTGGACTCGATGCCTGCAATGATGTCGGTATCCATACGGTCGCCGACAAAAGCAATGTCGGCACTATGGCAACCCAACGTCCTGAGTCCGTGGCGAAGCATCAAAGGATTGGGTTTGCCGACAAAATAGGCCTTTTTGCCCGTTGCAATCTCAATCGGCGCAATCAGTGCGCCCGTAGCGGGCATAATACCTTTCTCGGTTGGACCAGTAATGTCAGGATTGGCGCCGATGAGTTTTGCGCCTTTCAGCACAAGATTGACGGCCTTTTCAATCTTCTCAAAACTGTATGTTCTGGTTTCACCCACAACAACATAGTCAGGGTTGACATCGTTCATATATATCCCTTGGTCATACAAAGCCTTGGTCAATGCAGCCTCGCCTATAACGTAAGCGGTGCAACCCGCATTCTGACCTTTCAAAAACTCTGCGGTAGCCATTGCGCTTGTGTAAAAATGGTCGGGTGATACTTTTAACCCCATTCTCTCAAGTTTCATACTGAGTTCGTGCGGTGTGCGTTCTGAACTGTTGGTCAGAAAAACAAACTTTTTATCGTTCTCCTGCATCCATCCTATGAACTCAACAACGCCTTGTAGCACACGGCTTCCGTGGTAAATAACGCCATCCATATCACATATAAAAGCCACCTTATCTTTTAAGGCTTTCATTTTTGGCAACCGCCTTTCCATAGCATATATCTACTGTGTTTTACAATATTTTTATCCATTTGGCAAGAGATATGAAAAATTTTATGGGAACGATTGATTTAAAAGGATTTTGATAGTATAATGTGAGTAATATATATTTAGAAAGTACTCAAAGAGTAGGGACAGAATGGAAAAAATAACTTTAAACAACGGATTAACGTTGGCTTTAGACCACAGAGCCGAGGCTCATTCGGCGGCGGTCAGTATCTATATTGCGGCAGGCAACCGTTTTGAAACCACACCCACAAGCGGGATTTCACATTTTATCGAACATATGGTGTTCAAGGGCACAGCCGCACGCTCGTCACAGGATATTGCCCGTGAATCAGACGTTATGGGCGGTCAACTCAATGCCTATACAACCAAAGAATATACCTGTTTTTACTCTCGCGCACTGACCGAACACGTCCCCAGAACATTGCACCTATTGTGCGATATGGTCTGCAACCCACGGTTTGACAAACACGATATCGAAACCGAAAAAGGGGTTGTTCTGGAAGAAATCGGAATGTATGAGGACTCGCCCGAGGACCTTTGCTCCGATTTGCTTAACGCTTTGTGCTTCGAGGGAAAACCGCTTGGATTCAACATTTTAGGCACAAGGGAAACAGTGCAGAATTTTGATGCAGATAAACTTTTTCAGTATATGTCCAAGACCTATGCGCCCGAACGCACTGTGGTTTCACTTTGCGGAAATTTCGACCGCCAAGAGGTACTGTATATACTCGAAACCTATTTTGGGGATCGCACCAACACGGGCAACTTTGTAAATTATGACAAAACAACAATAAGCGGTGGAATCACCCTTTGCAAAAAAGAAACCGAACAGACCCAGGTGGCTTTCTGCTTTAACGGACTGCCTTACGGACACAGTCTGAGATATGCGGCCTCATTCTATTCGTCGATTTTGGGCGGTGCGGCATCATCCAAAATAAACCGTCGCATCCGTGAAGAATTGGGGCTTGCCTATTCGGCTTATTCGTTCAGTTCAAGTTACCTCGGCACAGGAATGTTCGGCGTTTCGGCAGGACTTGCGCCGAAGAATCAGGAGAGGTTTTTCAAAGAAATCGCAAAAATACTCAAAAAGACCCGTGACGAAATCACGGCAGAAGAGATTGAATTAACCCGCGAACAGTTCAAGGCTGGGATAGTGCTTTCTAATGAAAGTATGTCGGCCATCGCATCCTCGGCAGGCAGACAACTGTTGCTTAACAGCCGTTATACCGACCTTGATGGGATACTTGAAGAAATCAACAACGTGACGTTGGACGCAGTTAAAGAGGTGGCCGCGCTTGTAACCAACCCCGAAACAGTAGCGCTTTCGGCTGTGGGTGAAGTTGAAAGTGAAGACTTTTACCGACAGATGTTATTGTTACTGCAAAAATGAAAAAAGGCACTCTGCAACCTTTAAAAGGTGTGCAAAGTGCCTTTTGTTTAACAGTTGTAGATTGTTTTATCAGTCACAGCAAGGGTCTTTCTTTTCTGGCGCGGGAGTGTCCTCCTCAGGTGAGGTAACATCGCCCAATCCCGATGTCTCCGAGAAGAATACATTGGAACGGGTCATATCAACTGCATCGGTAGGAACGATAATCTTGGATGCCTTGCCATCCGACATAGCAACCAATGCCTCATATTTTTTAAGTTCAAGAACGGCCATGTCAACACCCACGGTCTTCAAAGCGGCAAGACCGTCAGCCTCGGCTTGCTTGGCAAGCAGAATTGCCTTGGCTTCGCCTTCTGCACGCGCAATCCGTGCATCGCGCTCACCCTCTGCGGCAAGAATCATAGCCTGTTTATCACCCTCTGCACGGGTAATAACGGCGGCCTTGTGACCCTCAGCCTCAAGCAAGGTCTCTCGGCGGTCACGTTCAGCCTTCATCTGCTTTTCCATAGCGTTCTGAATCTCAGCGGGAGGGATGATATTTTTCAACTCAACGCGGTTGACCTTGATACCCCATTGGTCGGTTGCCGAGTCAAGAATCTCGGTCATTTTGCCGTTGATGGTATCGCGTGAGGTCAGAGTGTCGTCCAACTCAAGCTCGCCGACAATGTTACGCAAGGTGGTTGCGGTAAGGTTAGAAAGCGCACTGATGGGGTTCACGGCACCATAAGTGAAAAGTTTGGAGTCAAACACCTTAAAATAAACAACCGTGTCAATCTGCATAGTAACATTGTCCTTGGTGATGACCGGCTGAGGAGGAGAGTCCAGAACCTGCTCCTTTAAGGTTACTTTTTTGGCAATACGGTCGATAAACGGAACAAGGAAGTGCAGACCCGCACTCCAAGTGCCTTTGTATTTACCAAGGCGCTCAATAACGTATTCTGTTGCCTGAGGAACGATTTTCAGACAAAGTAAAAGCAAAACCAGAACGACGCCTGCGATTATTAGATATAATTCCATAAAAACCATCCTTTGTAATTGATTAGAACACTAAAGTTCTAAGAAAAGTTTATCACACTAAAGAAAGCAAGTCAATAAAATAATAAACAAAATATCATTGTATTACTGTGCGAAAAACACCTGTTTAACGTTGAAAAAGTCTGCAGTCAATAAAGCAAGCAATATAACTGTGAATAAAAAGTGATCGTCCAGCATATAATAAAGAAGGCTGTGTTAAGCGACATGACTTCAGGGTATAAAAAATAAATAACAAATAACGAAAAAAGACTTGCAATTTTAAGATGAGTATGGTATAATAACCAAACAATCGTAAAGATTGCTAAAAATTTTACACGTCGCGGGGTAGAGCAGCCTGGTAGCTCGTCGGGCTCATAACCCGGAGGTCGTCGGTTCAAATCCGGCCCCCGCAACCAAAGAAAAGCCTTGTAAACGCTATGTTTACAAGGCTTTTCTTATTTTTATGTTTTGATTGAATATTAACATTGACGCCAATTTTGACACCAATAGGATTGAGCTAAAAGCATTACTTACAATATACAATGTGCTTCCGTTTTATATTGATACATTTCAAAATATATGATATAATGT
>JAZNBS010000010.1:0-24507 GCA_045587185.1 Acutalibacteraceae bacterium | reverse complement strand
GCAAAGTGTTTCTTGGAGTCTCAGGGTTTTGATATCGGTGAGGAAAAAGGACTGCCAACCGACGTACAAAAGTGGCATGAGGCTACCGTTGCCGTTCGACAGGTAATCGCCACCGAGCATTTTATTATGCACGATGATTTTACCACCACTCAAGAGGAGCGTGTCGCCGCGATAAAGGCATATGTTGATACCGACAAAGAGGGCAAGTATGTTGAGTATTTCAAAAGTCTTGCAAGAGAGTATCAAGACCTTAAACCTAAATACACGCAAAACCTTGAATATATAAAGAACTTTATGAAAGAGCAATAAAGTAAGGTTTGTCAAGGGGTATTTAATTTTTTTATACCATCCCTTAAACGTTAAATTATCTGGGGTTGCTACCCCTACAAAAAACGGATGTGCCAAATTTGGCACATCCGTTTTTTAAATCTTACCTATTTAGTCTTATTTCCCCTTGCACATCTGGCCGTAGGGCATCATTGTAAAGCCGTTTTTTTGGTAGAGTGCCACTGCACGTTCGTTTTCGGGTTCAATTTCAAGGCGGTATCTTACCGCGGGACGTTCCTTTTCAATAAATTTCAGAAACTCACCGCCCAAGCCTTTGTCTCTGAACTCAGGTTTTACATATATTTCTTCAATCCAAACAACAAGTCCGCCCGCCTCCTGTGAAAAGGTCTTGGCTATGAGGGCATAACCCACCACCTTGCAGTTATACTCAAAAGCAAATCCCTCAGCATAAACATCCGAGCGTATAAGTTCATTAAAAGTCTTTTCAAAATGGTCTTGCGGTACCGTGTGCCACACGGCATCAGTCGAGTAAAACTCATGTGCCATTTCAATATAAATTTTCTTATCTTCAACACTTAGCGGCCGTATCATCTTTCGGTTTCCTCCGCTTCTTTATTATAATATTTATAATCCACAAAAGCGCAGCAAAGCAAAGCACACCAAAGGCACTGCCCAGTGTGTCAAGCAAAACGTCGCTAATACGGCCGCCTCTGCCAGGCACAAAGGTCTGATGAAACTCATCAAACGCCGCCGAAACAAAGCAAAAGCCGATGGGTATAAGTGTTCTGAGCGTTCTGGGCAGACGGTAGGTGCAAAGTGCGTTGGACGACAGAAATCCCAGCAAAGCATACTCACAAAAATGTGCCGCCTTTCGGACAAAATGTTGCCAGGATGCCACGATTTCAGCCTGTTGTTCAGCCGTCAGTTTATCAAAATCATTGTTAAAAAAACTTGCTATGGCTTCAATAACTCCGCCGCTTGATGAAAGTGAAGTCTGCGCAGTTTGGGCAGAATATGAAAAAATAACACACAGCCACAGTCCGACAGCAACTGCCGAAAGAACGCGGTAAATATTCTTTTTCACAGTCAACACCTTCCTTTGTGAAATATTTTAACACAACACCGCTACAATTACAACTGCTGAATATTTCTGAGTTGGTCACCCAATAATAACCATTATAATTTCGCGGGGTGATTTTTTTGAAAAGATTTGTTTATTTTGCTCTAAGTGTCGGTTCGGCGGCGGTGATATTCCTACTTGTTGCGGCCATTGTTGTGGGTGTGACGTTTCTGCCTAAGGAATCTCTTGGAAATGACACCAAAAACCCATCCGATATTGGACTGCCAACCGAGGACGCGTCCCAAAACACCGTTTTGCTTGCGGTCTTTTGGGACGGCGATACTGTGTTGGCCTCAAAACTGACGGCATATTTAAACAACGGTACGGTTACGGCCGAAACGCTTAAAATATCCCCACAACTCACCGAAACGCTTGAGACCAACGGTGTTTTACCGTTTTTGGAGGAGTGTTTCGCAGAATTCTTTGAGGGACGGCAAAAATATATCGTTTTCGACGGCGAAATATTCGCAAAAATTACTGACATATACGGCGGTTTGGTGTATAATGAAAGCGGTATGGGTGACGTTTTGCTCACGGGTGGACAGGTCACATCCATTCTGACGGCTGAAAACTTTTCTTTGGCTTGCAAACAGTTGGGAGAAAAAATGCTCACAAAAAACAGGGTCGACGGATTTAGGTTACTAGCCAACAGCACCCTCAATAATCTCTCATACCCCGATTTTTTTGAAAAAATATCTCCTTGAAAGGATGTTAAATTTGAAAAGGATATTATCCTTGTGCCTATTGATTTTACTGCTTGTGTCGGGTTGTGGACTGTCTTTGGATGACGCAACTTCGGGCAGTAACGGCACTGCCTTTACCGAGGCTGACTCTAAAAGTCAATTTGACATTTATCCGCAACATACCACATTTAATGTTGTGGGCAAATTTGAGCGCTCAAATTATCTCTGTCTTGATGACACACAGAAAAGTATTTACATAGCCATGGACAATGCCGCATATTTAATGACTACAGGTTTCATTTCGTTCGGTGATTGCTCTAAGCGCGATGTTGAACTGGCTTATTACGCCCTGAGAAACGACCGACCCGAATATTTCTGGATACCGTCGGAGTACAGTTTAAGGACAAGCGGCAAAAAATGTGAGTTGATGTTTGCAAAAACTGAGTCTGACTGGCGTTACACAAAATCCGAACGCAAAACTCAAGAGAAACTGTTAAAGTCCGAAATTGGGAGATTTCTTGAATCGGTGAAAAGCCACCATTCTGAATATGAGCGCGAACTTATGGCGCACGATTGGTTGTGCGAAAAGATTAAGTATGACAAAAAAGCGTTGTCCAATCCCGATGAAAAATTTTACGCGTGGAACATTGTGGGCGCTTTTAACCAAGGTAAAGCCGTGTGCGAGGGTTACTCCCGCGCAATGCAGGTTTTGATGTATGCAGTAGGTATCGATTGCTCACTTGTTACGGGTGTGACAAAAGAGGCGCATATGTGGAATACCGTTAAGATAAACGGAAGTTGGTACAACGTTGACCTGACCGCTGATGACGGTGACAACAGCGTCTATCACTTCTTTTTTAACGTGACCGACCAATATATGAAAACTGTGCGGACTGTTAATCCTCATTTTTCAAAAATGTCTGAGAATGAAATCTCAAAAGGGCGGTTTAATCTGTTTTTGCCCAAATGTAATGAGACAAGCCAAAATTTTCACATTGTGAATTCATTGTATATCGCCTCAAAAGACGAGATTGAGGCGACCGTTGTCAGTATGCTTTGCGATGCCGTGAGAAGTGGGCGCAGGTCGGTGGAGTTTGCAGTTGACCCCTCACTCGGATTTGTTTTCGGAGAGCAGGATGCGGCCAAATTTTTCAGAATTGAGCGTTGCATCTCGGCCGCAAATGCCGAACTTGAAGTCAAACAAGCACTGCGCACCTACTCTTATGGCGGTGTGAACGGCGCTTTTGGATTTATGATATCATGGTAGAGTTTTGACAATTTATAAAAATATCACTAAATTAACACATAGTTAACATATTTGTGTTATGATAACAAACTGAATAAAAATTCCTAAATTTTACAGAAAGGTAAAATACAATGCTGAAACTTAAAAATATCACAAAGTATTATGACGTTGGTGACAGTGAATCGGTCAAGGCTTTGAGAGGGGTTGACATTGAATTCCGCCGCAATGAATTTGTTTCGGTTCTGGGTCAATCTGGTTGCGGTAAAACCACTTTGCTGAACATTATCGGCGGACTTGACCGCTATACCGACGGTGACCTTATTATCGACGGGCGCTCAACCAAGGAGTATAACGACCGTGATTGGGATTCTTACCGAAACCATTCTATCGGATTTGTTTTTCAGACCTATAATCTCATCCCGCATCAGACGGTGCTTGCCAATGTCGAGTTGGCACTGACGCTTTCGGGTGTTTCCAAGGCAGAGCGCCGAAAAAGGGCAATTTCGGCGCTGGAAAAGGTGGGCCTTGGTGATCAGATAAACAAAAGGCCCAATCAGATGTCGGGCGGTCAGATGCAACGTGTTGCCATTGCGCGCGCCCTCATCAATGACCCCGAAATTCTGCTTGCGGATGAGCCGACAGGCGCTTTGGATTCAGAAACCTCGGTACAGATTATGGACCTTTTGAAAGAGGTCGCCAATGACCGACTTGTCATTATGGTTACCCACAACCCTGAATTGGCCGAGCAATATTCGACCCGAATTGTGCGTCTGCTTGACGGCAAGGTTATAGGGGACACCAATCCCTACGATTCTACGGGGGAATCGGTTGCAGAAAAGCCTTTAGACTTAAATAAGAATCCCGATAAAGCCAAAAAACACAAAACGCAGAAAGAAAAAGGCACTTCGATGTCATTTTTTACGGCGCTTTCTTTAAGCCTTAACAACCTGATGACTAAGAAAGGCCGTACCTTTATGACCTCGTTTGCAGGTAGTATAGGTATTATAGGCATCGCGTTGATTCTTTCGCTTTCAACAGGGTTCAAGGCATATATCGACAAGGTACAGGAGGATACCCTTTCGTCCTACCCCATTACCATCAATGCCGAGGAGATGGATATGTCGGCATTGTTTCAGTCGATTGCCGAGAACAAAATTGACCGTGGAAACCGTGAAAAAGACAAGGTCTACGCCAACACAGATATGTATGATATGATGAACGCAATGTTCAACTCGGAATCCAAGCAAAACGACCTTAAATCTTTCAAAGCGTGGATAGACAGTGGCAAAAGCGACCTGCCGCAGTACACCAGTGCCATTCAGTACTCCTATGCGACCAACCTCAATGTTTACGTCAGCGACACCTCGAACGGGGTATTGGCCGCCAATGACTATGAGGCGTTGTTCACCGACATTGCAGGTCAGGGACAGGATACGGGTATGGGCGGTATGTTTTCTATGCTGTCGTCTTCATCGCCCATCAAGGTATTCAGCGAAATGATAAAAGGCCCCGACGGTCAGGCCATAAACGACCTTATTTATGAGCAGTATGAGTTGATTGACAACAAGACGATGCATTGGCCCACCAACAAAAATCAGGTGGTTATGGTGGTTAACGAGCATAATGAAATTCAGGAATCGTTGCTTTATTCTTTGGGTTTGCTTGACCGAAAGGAACTCGGCGAACTGTTCCGCCAAATTATGTCGGGCAACAAGACCGAGGAAAACATTGAGATAACAACAAACTGGAATTATGAAGACCTGATTGGTATGAAGTACAAACTTGTTCTTCCCACTGACAAGTTCAAGGGTATTGACACCGACGGGGACGGTCAACTTGACCGATGGGTGGACATGAGTAAGGACGAGGCCTATATGAAACTTCTGTTGGCTTCGGCCGACGAACTTGAGGTTGTCGGCATCATCCGACCCAGAGAGGAAGCCGTTTCTACCGCTTTGCAGAACACTGCCGTGGCCTACACCTCAGAGTTGACCGACTGGTATCTGCAAAAAATTGCCGAGTCTGAGATAATAAAGTATCAGCAATCACACCCCAACACCGATGTCCTCACAGGTCTGCCTTTTATGACCGTATCACCCGAGACCGACACCCTTAAAGCCGAGGATTTTAAAGTGTGGGTTGCAACACTTGACACCGCGAAAAAGGTTGAGGTTTATTCACACATTTCCGTGACGCCCGACAAAGCAACATTGCACAAGTTGGTCAACGACGAACTTGTAAAGTATCCCGACCGTGCGTCACAGGAAACGTTGCTTATCAGTATTTACACCCAAAGTCAGTCGACCGAGATGAGTGAGGAAAGCGTCCGAGAAATGTTAATTTCAATGTCGGACGAACAACTTTATGAACTCATCAAAAACATCGTTACTGCAACGGTCAAACAGCAGTATGCCGCCGCTGCGGGTCAACAGTTGGCCGCAATGACTCCCGAACAGATGTCGGGTGCTTTGGACGCGATGATTGCCACTGCCGATGAGACCCGACTTTCCGACCTTTATGACCTGACGGTCGAGTTAAGATATTCCAACACCTCACTAAAGGAAAATCTTAAAAAGATGGGATTTTCAGACAAGAACGACCCGTCAAGCGTCAACATTTATGCTTCGACCTTCCAGAACAAGGACAAAATTGCCCAAGTTATTGAGAAATACAACCAAGGCAAGGCCGAGGATGAGCAGATAACCTATACCGACTATGTTGCTTTGATGATGTCGTCGGTAAGTTCTATTATCGATATCGTTTCGTATGTGCTGATTGCATTTGTTTCGATTTCATTGGTTGTTTCATCTATTATGATTGGAATTATCACCTATATCTCGGTGCTTGAACGCACCAAAGAAATCGGCATTTTGCGTTCGATTGGCGCATCCAAAAAGGATGTTTCCCGTGTGTTCAATGCCGAAACTCTGATTGTGGGATTTGTTTCGGGTATGTTGGGTATAATAGTCACGGTTCTGCTCAACATCCCCATAAGCATTATTATTAAATCATTCACGGATATTGGCGGTCTGTCAAAGTTGCCGTTGGTTGGCGCGGTTATACTGGTTTGCATCAGTATGGCGCTGACGTTGATTGCGGGTCTTATCCCGTCGCGTGTTGCCGCCAAAAAAGACCCCGTTGTGGCACTCAGAACCGAATAACACTTTGCTCTGCAAAGTATTTCTAAAATGAACGCAACAAAATTGCCTCGGATTGTGCAGACCGCACAGTTCGGGGCAAATTCGTTTTGCCATAAAAGTTTGACACCGTATCAACATTCCCCCCTTGACGACTTGGCGCTAAATATGTTATAATTCTTATAGGGTTAGAATTGAATTTTATTTTTAAAGGGGTAAGTTATAGCCAAAATTGTTAGAAAAAGCAACAAATTACAAGAGGAGTGTTTGAGCCAAACGGCTTAAAATCACGTGACATTTTAATTTTAAAGTATTAAAATTTTATTGAAAGAGAGGGTTTATTATGAAAAAATTATTAGCACTTTTATTGGCAGTTCTTATGATGACCGTCATTACCGCTTGCGGCGGCAGTAAGAAAGACGAGAATTTCAAGGACGTCGTCAGTTCTACCTCAGGCATTGTAAGCGATCTCCTTAACGGTAATTATGATTCAAGCAAGGTTGAGAGCGCAATGGATGCTTTGAACAGCGCCGCACAGGATGCAAACATCAAACTTAATATGTCGGTTGCCGAGTATGTTAAAGACCTCAAAGCATCGGACGATTTCAAACAACTTGTTGATATGTGCAAGCAGCAGTTAATGAATCTTGATATTGTAGCAGAGGGTAATAACCTTGTTTACAAATATACCTACACAGTAGATGTTGATACCGCACTTGTAAAGCAGAGTGTTCAAACGGCTGATAATTCCGCAATGGAAGCCTCGGTTAACGTTTTACACACAATGCTTAGCAAACTTGACAAGGTTGTCACCGAGTACTATACCAAAGGCGGTACTCTCATTGTCAGAATGGAATTTTAATTAACTCCAAAAGCCATAAAACCGACTTATACTACCGAAGCCGCAAATTCTCATAAACCGCAAATGATAAAAACCACAGAGAAAAAGTTCTCTGTGGTTTTTAACTTGTTATGTAAAATTAAATTGTTCCTTATTTCTTTTCTTAAATATTTCAAAAACCGCCTCCACGGCATCATCCTCGGCACTGACATAACTTTCTTCATCGTTACTGAGAGATTCAACCTTAAGAATGACAACCTCGCCATCATCATCTACAGGATAGAGTACGACATATTCTGCCCCGTTGTATTCAATAAGGTCTAGGAATTCAAATTGAATATCATTTCCGTCTTCGTCGTTAAGGGTGATAATATTACTAATGGAGTTGTCATCAACTTCAGAGTCATCAGTGTTTTCTTCTTGCTCCGGCATGTCGATTCCACCGACACACAGACCAACACTTGCGATTATCTGTGCCAAAGCCTCCTCGTTACCGCCTTCGGGGTTTATACGAGTTAGTTGATCGGTACTTATATAGAATTCAAATTCGTCATTAAGCGTCATGGGCTCAAGTTGAACGGGGATAATAACCTTGCGATAGTTGATTGCACGTTCAACCTCTTTTGCAACCCATGTGGACTCTTGAGCAGCATTGGTCAGTAACAGTAAAAAGCAGGAGCATTCCTTTATAGCGCGACTAATAACCTGAGCATACTTGCTACCTGCAGGTATGTCATAGGGCGCCATCCATGTATCAATACCCTCTTCCTAGAAAGTTTCACGGAAGGTGTCGGCACAGGAAAGATTCTGTGTACTGTAGCTTATAAAAACATATCCCATAGCTGTACTCCTTATTCTTTGCGAACAAATGCCTTGATTTACAATACTTAATATAGCACACCTAATGCAGAAAGTAAAGCAAGTTTTGTAATAATCGATTTTCTTTTTTGGGGACTTGCAAGACGGACAAAGTGGATTGAATATACATAAACCATCATTATTCTGAGGTGAGTTTATGTTTTTATCACTGCTATGCAGCATATTCCCAAATTTAATGTTTCTGTTTCTGCACGCAACATTACCAGGGTCGTTCCCAAAGGCATTATCAGGCAAGGCCGAGGCAGAACTGTTGCAGAAGATGGCAGATGGCGATGACTCCGCGCGCAAGAAATTGATAGAGCACAATTTGAGGCTTGTGGCGCACGTTGCAAAAAAATATTTTGGAAACGGCGCCGATCAGGACGACCTTGTGTCAATCGGCACTGTGGGACTTATCAAAGCAGTGTCGTCTTTTAAGCCTGATAAAGGCATAAGACTTGCAACCTATGCCGCACGGTGCATTGATAACGAGATACTGATGTATTTTCGCGCCACCAAGAAAACGGCACAGGATGTTTACATTTCTGACCCCATAGACACCGACAAAGACGGTAATACACTGACATTGATTGATGTTATTACCGACAATTCCGATATTGTTGAGGACCTTGACCTGAAACTCAAATTGCAGAAGTTACAGGAATATCTGAAAGACACCTTGACACCAAGGGAATTGACTATCATCCGTATGAGGTATGGTCTTGAGGGCAGGGCTGAACTACCCCAACGCGAGGTGGCGAAAAAACTTAAAATAAGCCGTTCCTATGTCAGCCGAATTGAGAAAAAGGCATTGGAAAAACTGCGAGCGAGGTTTGAAGATTAACGGTTTGCGACATTGTTAAAAATTTGTCAAAAATTTCGTTTCGGGTCTTGCAATTTGAGAGAAGATAGTGTATAATACAGAAAAGTGTTCCAAATGATACACTTTTGAGGTGAAGTATGGACTGTTTTCTGTTTTCAAATCTTGAAAAGGCCCAAAAGTCGGCTGTTCATACCCTTTTGGGTGAGCCTTGCCGAGCGGCGAAAGGTAGCAACCTTTACCGTACGGGATTTATTGGAATTCTGCTTTCTGGTTTTGCTACAGTAAGCCGCACGGGCGACACGGGCACCGCCGTCACCGTTCGTGTTATGCATTCGGGCGAGGTCTTTGGTGTCGCAAGTGTGTTTGGCGAATGGAAAGAAGGCAAAAGCAATATTATTGCCAAGACGGATTGCGAGGTGCTCTATGCATCCGAGCAACAATTAAAAATCATTTTTGAGAAGTTTCCAAAGGTTGCCGTCAACTACATTTCGTTCTTATCCGACCGAATCAGATTTCTCAACCGCCGCGTGGATGCGTTTTCGGCAGGCAGTGCAGTGCAAAAACTGTACGAATATCTGGTCTCGCAATCAAAAAACGGTGTTGTCACGCTTGATTTCGGTTTGGCAGAACTGGCCCGACGGCTCAAAATGGGGCGGACAAGCCTTTACCGAAGCATTGAGACGCTCGAAAACGGCGGACTTATCCAAAGAAATGCACACACCTTCACCCTCAAATAAAACCATCTCACAGGAGGAATAAAAAATGAAAAATCTTTCGAAAATTATAAGTTTTGTGCTGGTGCTTGTTTTGGCACTTGGACTTACCGCTTGCAGCGGCAGTGACGAAACTGAATCAACAAACTCGGCCAACGCTTCAAGTGTTGAAACATATACCCCTATCGATATGACGGTGGCCTGTATGACAGGACCCACAGGCGTCGGTATGGCTAAATTGATGGCCGATTCGAATTCAAAATTGACCGCTAATAATTACACTTTTACAGTGGCTTCAGCCGCAACCGAGATTAACGCTAAGTTTATTAAGGGCGAAATAGATATAGCCTCTGTTCCCACCAATGTTGCGGCAACCCTTTACAATAAAACAAACGGCAAGGTCAGGATGTTGGCGGTCAACACCTACGGTGTTTTGTCCATCCTCGAAAAGGGTGACACGGTAAAGTCGATTGCCGACCTCAAAGGCAAGACTGTCTATTCCACAGGCAAGGGTCAGAATCCGGAGTTTATCTTCAAACACATCCTCAGACAAAACGGTCTCGACCCCGAAAAGGATGTCACCATCAACTTTGTTTCGAGTGAGGAACTTGTTGCCAAACTCATCAGCGGCGAAGCCGAGATAGGCCTTGCGCCAGAGCCTGCCGCAACCACTGTTATGGTGAAAAATCAGTCGCTCAGGAGAGCACTCAGCATAAATGATGAGTGGGCAAAGGCGTCTGACACCCAACTTATGATGGGTTGTGTTATTGCAATGGATTCCTATATAAAGGAAAACCCAAAGGCTGTTGCAAAATTCCTTGAGGAATACGCGGCATCTATTGAGTTTGCCAAGACCAACATTGAAGAGGCCGCCGAGCATTGCGCAACCTATAAGATAACTGCATCAAAGGCCATTGCCCAAAAAGCCATTCCCACCTGCAATCTTTGCTACGTTGTCGGCAACGGAATGAAGACCAATGTCAACGGATATTTCAATGTTCTTTTCACCGCAGACCCCAATTCTATCGGAGGAGCGATGCCGAAGGATGACCTCTATTACAACGCAGAGTAAATTTAAAAGAGTATTAATTAAAACGTTAAAAGTATTATTGGTGACCGCCTTCTGGATACTTGTCTGGGAGGTTGTTGCCCGCTTGGTCGCGACGGATAACGAGTCAATGTACCTGCTTTTGCCGAGACCTGTCACAGTCTTTGACACATGGCTTGATATAGCCTTCACCGCAGAGTATCTTGCGGCGGTGGCAAAAACGCTTTTAAGGGTGTTCTGGGGATTTGTGCTTGGCGTCGTGATGGGGTTTGGCTTTGGTGTTGCAACCCACACCTTAAAAGCGGTCGCTATGTTTCTTTCGCCACTGCTCAAGATGATACGGGCAGTTCCCGTTGTGGCAATAACCATTTTGTTTTTTGCACTTTTTAAAAGCGATGCCTTGCCCACATCGGTCGTTGTGCTTATGGTCACACCGCTTGTGTGGCAAACGGTGCATGACGGTCTTGCCGCACCCAACACAGAACTTTGTGAAATGGCAAAAGTCTATCGCTTGAGCCGTTTCAAAGTGTTTAAATTTATAAAACTGCCCTCAATGTTGCCGTCGCTTGTCACCGCAACGGTCAACGCACTGGGTCTTGCTTGGAAATCGGGCATTGCCGCCGAGGTAATATGCGAGCCCAATGTGGGACTCGGAACAATACTTATTGAGAGCAAAGGAATGATTGATTTCAGCAGTGTTTATGCCGTTACTCTGACAGTTGTTTTGTTGAGCCTCGTTATCGAGGTTTTGCTGAAGACTTTGAGTAACCGATTTGTTAAAAACAGGAGGAATGACGTATGATAGAAATGAAAAACGTCAATTTCTCCTATGATGACCGTGTGATACTGTCCGATTTCAACCTCACCGTCAACGACGGGCAATGCGTCTGCATAAAAGGTCCCTCCGGTCGCGGAAAAACAACCGTTTTAAGACTTTTGTTGGGGTTGATTGAACCTCTTTCGGGTGAGATTTCGGGCAACGTCAACCCGTCTGTTGTGTTTCAGGAGGACAGGTTGCTGTCAGGATTTTCACTCAAAACCAATGTGCTGTTACCTCCCTTGACCGAAGAACAACAAAAAAAGGCCCTCGAACTTTTAAAAGAGTCGGGCCTTGGCAATGTGGTGAATAAAAAGATACGGCATCTAAGCGGTGGAATGAAGCGTCGTGCCGCCATTGTGCGCGCTGTTGCGTTTGGCGGAGACCTGCTCATTTTGGATGAGCCGTTCAACGGTATTGACCATGAGAACAAGCAGATAATGGCCGAAATGATAAAGCGCGAGTTTCTCGACAAGGGTAAACCTGTGCTTATGGTATCGCATAATGAAAGCGATGCCCAACTTCTGGACGCTTCTGTTTTTGAATTTGAATAATTCCTCAAACTGAAACGCATCCGTTTTTATACGGATGCGTTTCAGTTTGTCACGATATTTACCACACAACAAATGCGGAGATTGCCAAATCAAGATTTCACCATTCTTCGGTCGTTCAGGAACATACCAGTAAATTTGGGGACGTTAAAACGTTTGGAAAACATCGAGCACTTGCAAAGAAAAATGTAATATACGTTAAGACCGCAACCGTATAAGGTTTCAAAGTTACCCTGTCCTTTTGAAATAATAACGTCAGCATTTTCGACCAAGGTTCGCGCTTTGGAGGACAGTTTTTCAATGCAGGTGCCTGCAATATCGGTTCCGTTGCTGAGCAGATCTGCAACCGTGTTAAGTCCAACCTGTGTGGCGTCGTCCTCGGTAGCATCGTTCAATACCGGTTGACCGCGCACAATAATATTGACCGCCATTTGGGGGAACTGACGTGTTATCACTTCGATAAGCAATTTGTCAAGCACAACCTCACCGCAATTATCGGTGAGGTAAACAAGCCTCTTTGCGCTTTTAAGGTCGGTCACAAAGTTGTCAAACTCGGTTTGATTCAAAACGATATCCTCAACCGAAGAAAGAAGTTCGGCAAGTTTTATTTCGCTCACACTGTCCATCGCGCCGAAGTCGATGTAATTGCCCAAAAGTGCAAACTTCACCGCCGTCTCCAACGGTTCGGCAGAGTTTTGGATAATTTGTCGCACATCGTTCTCCTTGGAAAGCATCAGTGCGTTGAAATGCTTTTTCACAACTGCGAAATCGTCTGAATAACCAAACATTTCGTTTTTGAGCGCCGTTGCTCTGGCCACAATTTCGGGAGCAGAGACGCTGTTGTCAGCATCGGCAATAATTTTCAGCAAGTTGCGCACATAACTAAGACGGGTGGCCTCATCAGTGCCGTCGGGGGCTTTGTTGAGAAACTTCCCCAAAATGCAGTCCACACACTGCGAATTAAATCTTAAAATTCCCATTGTTTTCACCTTTAAAATTCGTTATATCAATACTACCACTGCCGACACTTTTTGTCAACAAAACCGACACAAAAAGGGCTTCTGAGTTGTTCTTTGCTCAGAAGCCCTGCTTTAAAATTTATTTAGTACCGAATATTCGGTCGCCCGCATCACCAAGACCCGGTAAGATATAACCCTTGTCATTCAGGCAACGGTCAAGTGTTGAAACAAAAATGTGAACATCGGGATGTTGTTCAGCAACACGGCTAACACCCTCGGGTGCGCCGATAATGGACATAAACTTGATGTCCTTACAGCCACGGCGCTTGAGCATCTCAATAGCATCGCAGGCGCTTCCGCCTGTGGCTAACATCGGGTCAACGATAAGCACAAGTTTGTTTTCAATATCGTCGGGGAACTTGCTGTAATACTCAACAGGCTCCAAAGTTTCTTCGTTTCGGCAAAGACCGATGTGACCAACCCTTGCCGACGGGAACAGAACGTGAACGCCGTTGACCATACCCAAGCCTGCGCGCAAAATGGGCACAATGACAATAGAATTATCCTTAATAACACGCTGTGTGCAGGTTTCAAGCGGAGTTTTAACCTGAACCTCAACGGTGGGAACACCCTCTTTAAGACACTCAAAGGTCATCAGAGTGGTAATTTCCTCTATAAGTTCACGGAACTCCTTCATACTCGTCTTTTCGTTGCGAAGTATAGCAACCTTATGGTTGACCAGCGGATGGTCAAAAATTGTTACGTTATCGTATTTTTTCATTATTCTGCCTCTTCAGTGTTTTCGCTGTTGTTTTCCTTTTTAAATTTGTTAAGAAGAATATTGACAACAATACCAAGAATTAATGCACAAGCGATAGATGTAATGGTAACCTTGCCGATTGCCATTGCCATACCGCCGATACCCGAAATGAGGATAACCGATACGGTAAAGAGGTTTGCGTTGTCCTCAAGATTAACCTTTTGAATCATCTTAAGACCCGATACAGCAATGAAGCCATAAAGTGTTACGCAAACGCCGCCCATTACGCAACCTGGGATAGAGTCGAGGAATGCAACGAAGGGGGAAACAAAGGCGATGAGCATTGCCATAATTGCAGTTGTGGTAATAGTACATACCGAAGCGTTACGGGTAATGGCAACACAACCAACCGACTCACCGTATGTGGTGTTGGGGCATCCGCCGAAGAATGCGCCTGCGATTGAGCCAACACCGTCACCAAGCAATGTTCTGTGAAGACCGGGCTCATTAAGGAGGTCTTCGCCAACAATAGAGGAAAGGTTCTTGTGGTCGGCAACGTGCTCAGCAAATACAACAAAAGCAACGGGAATATAAGCCACTGCAACGGTTGCAAGATAACTCATATCAAAATCCTTAACACCCTTGAAGGCTTCAACAAAGGTGAATTCGGGGACTGCAAAGAAGGAAGAAAGGGTCACACCGTCGGCAAAGAGAGCCTCGAAAGGTGCAAAATCAATAACCTTAAGCGCATCATTACCTGTGGCGTGGCCGATTGCGGTGAAGATAAGCGCAACAACATAACCTGCAAGAACGCCGATGATAAAGGGGATGAGTTTGGTCATCTTCTTGCCGTAGGTCGAGCAAAGAACAACAACCAAAAGAGTAACGATAGCGCATATGAAAGATACCCAGATGTTGGTGGTCATAATAAATGCACCGTTACCGTCCTGAGGACCGTAAGAAAACACGTCCTTAATTGCGGCGCCTGCCAAAGAAAGACCGATGAGAGCAACGGTGGGGCCGATAACTGCGACAGGCATCAATTTGTTGATCCAACCAACGCCGACAAATTTAACAACAAGTGCGATAACCACATATACAAGACCTGCAAAAGCGGCGCCAATGAGAAGTCCAAGATAGCCAAGACTCATAGAAGCGGCGCCTGCAAAAGCGGCACACATTGAGCCGATAAAAGCGAAAGACGAGCCAAGGAAAACAGGGCTGCGGAATTTTGTGAAGAGCTGATATACAAGCGTGCCCACACCTGCGCCGAAAAGGGCTGCCGATGCAGACATTCCGTTACCGACGATTGCGGGAACAGCGATGGTAGCGGCCATGATAGCCAACAACTGCTGGATAGCAAAAACTATCATGTTGCCGAATTTGGGTTTGTCTGTAATGCCATAGACAAGATTACTGTTCATTTTAGACCCTCCAAAACATTAAACTGTCGGGGGATTATACCCCTTAAACATAATTCTATCACATCTTATTCAGATTTTCAAACATTTAATGATATATTTTGACAAAATTTTTATGGAAATTGAAAAGAAAACCGCAACCTGTAAGAACAGACTGCGGTTTTTATACAATATATTGAGTGTTGCCTATGCGTTATCAGCCTCTTGCTGCCTGAATGAAATAGAGTGCAGTGCCAGGACTGGAGGGCTGTGCAAGCATCATAACAGTGTCTTCTCCAACTGTGGTGAACACTGCATAGTACTCGCCGTTTTCAAACTGGAAGTGATAACCGTAACCGTCAGTAGTCTTGGTGTAGGTACCCTCAGCCATCTGGGTTGCACTGTAAAGACCGAGTTTGCCGTCAGCATTGATTTCAAAAGACAGAATTCCGCCGTATGTAGCGAGGACTGCGTCAGCTTCGGCCTGCTCCATATCAACACCGTCAACACATCCGCCTGCAAATTCCCAAGCGGTATACTCAACATCGGGAGCAGGAATGGCTTCAACGTTCTTCAAAGCGTCGGGATAAATGGAGCCGACGTTACCCTCAGCGCTATCGGTGCTTGCAGTGTCAGAGGTTGCGGGTGCTTTGGAGCCTGCGTCAGCATTGGTGTCGGTATCCTCACCGCCGCAAGCGGTAAGACTTGCAAACGCAAAGATCATACAAAGTGCAAGAACAAGACTTAATAATTTTTTCATAGAAATCTACCCTCTCAAATTAATTATTGACCCTCAAAGTCAATTAGATTGTATCACACTATTTCGGTGAAGTCAACTCAACGATTTGTAAATTTATGAATAGGCTTGAGTTTTTAAAACATCGATGTGACACGGTGGGGTGAATTGGTGGCAAAATGTCGAAAACTGTTGAAACTCGTCAAAAAAGTAGTATAATGTTAAATGAGGGTATTTTTTATAAAGGAGGGGACTGTGTCCAACGAGTCACAGTCGGACTGAATATGGGTTTGAAGGAGTTTTTCGGATTCGGCGGTTACACTCGTGAGGCAGAAGGCTATATGTCGTGGCAACATCTCACCTTTGTAACATCGCTTATGGTTGTAATGACGCTTTGCGCAGTTTTGCTCGGTCGCGCGTACAAAAACCGTACCGAAAAGGAGAAGAACAAGGTGCTTATCGTCACCGCCCTGCTTATTGACGGACTTGAACTGTTCAAGATAATTATGCTCTGCATAATTAACAAGGACCCAATGCATTGGCTGAATGTATTGCCGCTTTTTTTGTGTAGTATCCAACTAATCGCCATCCCGTTGGCGGCATTTTCAAGCGGAAGAATAAAGGAAGCCTCGCTTGATTTTGTTATGATATTTGGAATTCTCGGCGCGGTGATGGGTACGTATTTTGCGGGACAAAATTATGCTTGCTACCCCGTAATTTCAATGGACAATGTTATTTCAGGACTTACCCACTCCATTTCGGGCTTTGCATCGCTGTACATAATGATTGCAGGTATGACCGATATGAAGAAGAAAAATATACCGCTGACGGCAGGCATTTTGGGTGGTTTCTGTTTGGCGGCTTACATTGTGAATATTTTCAATGATTGCAACTATATGTTTTTACTTCGCGGTGACGGTACCCCGTATGACATAATATACAATCTCGTAGGTGGCAGTCCCGTACTGTACCCGTTGGGCGTTGTGCTGCTTTTTGTTGTTTACATTGTGGCATATTATTATATTTTCTATTGCATAACCAAAAATCGCAAACCAACACCCCAACAAGTGCAAGCGAAAGAAACCGAAAAAGCGTAAGCGCAATTTTGCATATAAAACTTCTTCGAATGGGTTAAAATCAGCAAATACAAACACAAAACACCAAGTCAACGACTTGGTGTTTTGTTGGTGGAGACGGTGGGGATTGAACCCATGACCTTACGGATGCGAACCGTACGCTCTCCCAGCTGAGCTACGCCCCCAAAAATCAGGCGGTCAAACCGCCTTTGAATTATATTACACTAAATTCAAGAATATTGCAACCGAAATATTTATTTTTTTGTCCCTCGCGTTTTTATACCCGACCACAAGAAGATTATAATCTGTGCCGGAATTCCGACAGTGAACATCAACCACAACTTGAAGCCGATAAGCGTCACAAACAGTGTGGCAAGCGACGACCACATCAAAAGTGATATGATGAAGAAGTTGCGTCGGCTGTTGAACCAGATTGAATTAAAAATAAGCCATACTACGAAGGTCGCAGGGACGGCATATGCAAAGCAGATTAGCAACTCGGTAGTGTGGATGGACGTTGCTGAATCAAGCACAAAGAAAACAACGGTTGCCACGAGCCACACCAACATAATGCTGATGCCTGTGATTATCGCACGGTTGCGTTGCCTACGACGGCTAACCCTTGCAGCCTGCTCGTGCTCGGCTTTGTGGTCGGTTGTAAGAAGATAATCGACCGTGACGTTAAACATATCGGCAATCTGCTTCAAAACGGCCACATCGGGCAAAGATTCCCCGCGCTCCCACTTGGAAACCGCTTTGTCGGAATAGTTCAGTTTCTCTGCAAGTTCAAGTTGCGTCAACCCTGCTTCCTTGCGAAGTTCGGTAATATTATGGGCAATAACACTTTTTAACTCTTCCATTTCGACCTCTGAACACCAAATATTTTGACTCTACTCAAAATAGAGTCGTATCTGCAAACTGATTATAACACAAACAAAAAGGCTTTGCAACCCCTTATTTTAATGCCGTTCTACCGTGCGTAGAGTTGCCAAAATTCGACTCTACCACGTGGTTACCAACAGTATAATTCAACAAATCATCAGTTGCGTGACTAAGGGTGAGTTTTGATGTATTATAATATCGTCGAAAACGATACACCTTTGTGGAGGTAAAGCAAATGAACAATTTTCAGATTATAACCGACTCTGCTTGCGACCTTGGACTTGAGGTTCTTTCAAAACTCAATGTCAAAAGCGTTAGTCTTACATTAAAGTTTGACGGCGAAGACAAAGAATATAAAAATGATGAGGTTGCCGCCAAGGAGTTTTATGGCAAAATGCGTGACGGCGGTGTTGCTAAAACGTCGGCCGTGAATGTTGACGGTTTCAAATGCGCTTTTGAGGATGTCCTTAAAGAGGGCAAGGATATATTGTATCTCGGTTTTTCATCGGGACTCAGTACCACTTACAACTCGGCGCGTCTTGCCGCTGAAGAATTGCTTGAGACATATCCCGACCGCAAGATAATAACGGTAGACTCGCTTGCCGCATCGGCAGGTTTTGGTATGCTTGTTGCGCTTACGGCCGAAAAGCGTAATTTGGGTGCAACTTTGGAAGAGACCGCTGACTTTGCCAAAACAACCGTGCCAAAACTTGTGCATTGGTTCACGGTTGATGACCTTGTTTATTTAAAGCGTGGCGGACGTGTTAGCCCTGCCGTTGCCTTTGTGGGTGGACTCTTAGGCATAAAACCCGTACTTCACGTTGATGACGAGGGTCACCTCATCAGTGTCTCAAAGGTGCGTGGCCGTGCCGCCGCCATCAAGGCTCTTGCCGATAAATTCGGTGAAACCGCACTCGACAAAACAAAGGGCCCTGTTATGATCTGCCACGGTGACTGTGAAGAGGATGCAAAGAAACTGTCTGACATCATAGAAAGCACTTACGGTGTTAAAACCGATTTGACGGTATACACCGGTCCCGTTATCGGTGCACACTCCGGTCCCGGAACCTTAGCTCTTTTCTATCTGGGAAAGGAAAGGTAATTCGATGGAAAGAACCCCTCTTTGTAACCGCAGTCTGCCTGATTACACCCGTGGTGAGGAGATTTTCAATATGGTCACCCACATTGTGGGCGGTGCGCTCGGTGTTGCAGTGTTGGTGTTGTGCGTTGTAAAATCCGCACTGCTGGGTGATGCTTGGGCGGTGGTTGGAAGTGCCGTTTACGGTGCCTCAATGATACTGCTTTATACCGTTTCAAGCGTTTATCACGGCCTTGGTTTCGGCATCCCGATGGCAAAAAAGGTAATGCAGGTTATCGACCATTGCACGATTTTTATGCTTATAGCGGGCACATATACACCTATTTTACTGACGGCCATCCGTCGCGAATCAGTCATTACGGCTTGGGTACTTTTCGGGGTAGAGTGGGGATTTGCCGTGCTTGGCGCGGCCTTGAACGCCATCGACCTTAAAAAGTATTCAAAATTTTCAATGCTATGTTATATCGGAATGGGTTGGGGTATTGTCTTTGCCGCTAAAATTGCAATTAAGGCCATCCCGTTTAACGGAGTGTTGTTCCTGCTTTTGGGCGGAGTTGCCTATACAATCGGCGCCGTGATTTACGGTGTGGGCAAAAAATGTCGTTATATGCACTCGATATTCCATATTTTTGTGGCGTTGGGAAGCATCCTGCAATTTTTCTCAATTTTGTTTTGGGTAATTTGAACTTGAATAAAAGACCTCTGTCGTACCCATAGTACGACAGAGGTCTTTGTCATTCTATCACGGTGTATTGAAACATTTCCCAGTGAAGTTTTGTGCCCACATTAACATCGGGTGGGAGCAAGGCCATTGCGATAAACAAGTCCTCGTCGCATTTGTCTGACAGGTCATGCAAATAGGCATACTCGCCCTCAATTTTCGATATGACATAATCTTTAGGTTCCACGAAAGTCATCCTTTCAGCAACTTTTGACGTTGCTTGTAGTCAGGCATATAACGTTCCACCAATTCCCAGAACTGCTTTGAGTGATTGTGGTGGCGCGTGTGCGCAAGTTCGTGCAGAACAACATAGTCAACAGCGCTTTCGGGGTACCGCATAAGGTGGTACGAAAAGCAGATGGAGTCCTTGCTGCTACAACTGCCAAAACGCGTTTTGGCACCCGTTATCCTGACACCTGTGCACGAAAGACCTGTAATTTGGCTGAATTCCTCAACCTTTTTGGGCAAAATTGTCTTTGCTTTTTGTTTCAACTCGGCAATCTCGGTTTCGGAGAGTTGAGGACTTACGTTCTTGCGGTCAAGTTGCTTTTTCACATTACGGTCAATCCATTTGCGGTGCGACAAAACAAATCGGTCAATAACACTTTGGGCGACCGATTTCGGCACGCGTACCAACACTTCGCCGTCACGTGTCACCTCTAAGGCCAAAGTTCTGCGGTCTGAGCGGATAATTCGGTAATCGGTCATACGGTTTCTTCCCAAAGTTTCTTTTTGAACAGTTTGCCAAAAATACGGTCGGCAAATGGCGTCTCAACCACGAATATTGCCACCAACATTAAAACACATCCAAAGCCCTCTCTGAAAGAGGGGAGTTTCGTGTAAAAAATGCAGGCGGCCACCATTGCAAACAATGATTCAAGACTCATAATGAGGCTTGCAACGGTTGCCTCTGAGTATTTCTGACCGATAATTTGCAGAGTATAGGCAACACCCGACGACATAACACCTAAGAAGAGTATCGGCAATGCGGCCGATAAGATGTTGGTAAATGAGAGGGTCTCGCGGTCGAAAACAAGCATCAGACCGCCTGAAATTACGGCGGCGGTCACAAATTGGATGAGCGACAGCGTAACGCCGTCGGCCTTGGTGACAAAATGGTCAACAACCATAATGTGACCGGTGAAAGCAACGGCGCATAAGAGGAGTAAAATGTCCCCCGTTGCAACGGTGAAACCGTCTTTAACACTGATAAAATACAGACCCAGCACGCCAATAAGTACGGCAAAAATCACCGAAAAACGAAGTTTTCTCCCGCCAAAAACGGCCGCCACAGGCACAAATATTATGTACATCGCGGTGATAAATCCCGCCTTGCCTGAATCTCCCTCGGAAAGTTCGGCGTTAAAAATTATACCTATTTGTTGCAAATTTGCGGCAACAGCCAATGCAGCACCACAACAAATTCCGCCCAAAACACTCTGCTTGGTAAGCAGTTTTTCGGGCACACCCGTCTTTTTGACGCGCATATTTTTCATAATAAGTGCAACAGGTATCAATACAACTGCGCCAACCACCGAGCGCAGACAGTTTAACGTGAACGAGCCGATGTATTGGGCGGCCTCTTCTTGAAAGACGAAGGCGGTGCCCCAAATAACGGTGGCAATTACCAGCATTATACTGCCTTTAAGATTGTTTTTCATTATTCCTCAGACTCCTCAGGGGTTTCGAGATACTCTCTTAAAGAGTCGGTATTGAGGAAACGGCAGTTATAGAAGAATGGTGCGACTTTTTCAAGTATTCTTTTCACGCCGCCCTTGGAATCGCTTTCAATATTGAGAGGCATAACGGGGTCGTGTACCGAAAGGCGGAGTAAGAGCCAACCGTCGTCCACGCTGACGCGGAATCCCTCGCGGTTGTCGTCGGCAATTATGTATCCGTCTTGGTCAGCCTTGGCTTCGCACCAACGCTGAAGGCCCTCAATGACAAGTTCGCCGTACATTCTGAACTCATCAACCTCAATGTTGAAGCGGAGTTCCTTTGTGTCAAGTGGCGTTTTAAGGTCAGAGGTGAGATCAAAAATGCTCTTGCCCTCACGACCTAATTTTGCCATCTTGATAATAATTTTTGTAACAAGATATGCGCCGTCATCCAGAAAATAGTTTTCTTTCAAAGCGGCATGACCCGAAGTCTCAATAGCCAAGGGTGCGTTGATACCTTCATTGCAAAGACGGACGGCTTCATTGATTACGTTTTTGTAGCCCCTTTTAAAGCGGTGGTGCTTACCGCCCAAATTCTCCTCAATAAAGGTCTTAAGGCCCGAAGATGTTACACTGTCGGTGACGATGGTCGACGCCGGCTCATTTTCAAGCACAATGGCTGCCGCCAACGCAATAAGACGGTTGCGGTTGATTTCAACACCGTCAGGGTCAACACAACCGGCTCTGTCAACATCGGTGTCAAAGATAACACCCAAATCGGCGTTGGAATTGATAACGGCATCACTGATGCAAGCCATAGCATATTCATTTTCGGGATTGGGGATGTGATTTGGGAACATTCCGTCAGGTTCAAGGTTAATACTGCCCGAAGTATCGGCTCCCAAAGTCGCCAAAACCTTGTCGGCATAAAAGCCGCCTGCACCGTTGCCTGCATCAACAACAATATGATAACCTTTAAGGGGTTGCTCTTCCTCTGCGACTCCCAACTCACGGCAGATGGTTTGGCGCAAAATTGCGGCATATTCCGTCATAAAATCGCACTTTTCAACCGAGCCCTCGGCATTTTCACAGCGCTTGGACTCGTTTGCGTCGTTGAGTATATCGACGATGTCGCTTGAATCAAGTCCGCCGCTCGGCAAAAAGAATTTAAGACCGTTGCGGTCAGCAGGGTGGTGGCTTGCGGTTATCTGAACTGCACCGTCGCAGTCTGCTTTGACGGTAGTCATAAACATTGCAGGGGTAGAGGACAGTCCGCAATCAAGAACACGGACACCTGCAGAGGTTAAAGCCTCAATTACCTTTGTCTTTATTCTTTCGGCGGTGATTCTCGAATCGTGACCCACTGAAACGGTCAGTTCGGTTGCCTTTTTGTCCGACTTTTTGGTCAAAAAAAGCACGAATGCCGCGGTTATGTCATAAACTGCTTGGTCGGTAAGGTTTACTTCATTTTCATAAATGTCACTTGCAAAACCTCTGACATCCGAGCCTGATTTGAGTTCCATATAATTTTTCATATGCTGCTTCCTTTCAAACTTCAGCCGAACAGCAACTCAGCGCCAAAAAACCCGATACCAACCAGACTGAGTGCTATAAGTGTCCAGGCGGCAGATTTAAGGATAAGTTTTCCTGCTGACGGTTTTTGTTTTGTTTTATTGTTCATTTTCTCACCTTCTCTCAACATTTAGTGTTGACAAAAGGCGGAGGAAAAATACTTTTGTTTCACTGCGCCCAAGCATTCAGAGTATAATGGCATAAAACATCACAACGGTTACGGAGGCCATTATGACGGTGAACATTGTTGACGGACAATTAAAGGTTACTTTGACTGAAAGCGAAACGGTCAAGTATAACATTGACCTTGTTTTTTTTCAAAAATCATCCGACATTTCTCAAAAGGCGCTGTCCGACCTTTTAAAACTTGCGGCGTCAAAGGTGAGTTTTTGCAATTCGGCAACGCAGTTTCTTATCGAGCTTTACCCTGTGTTCGAGGGCGGTTGCGAGGTTTGGTTCAAGCCACAAACAACGCCGACAGGTTGCAGAAAGGCCAAAGCCGTGGTCAAGAAAATGTCTGTTTTTGAGTTTGATACAACCGACGCAATGTTTTTTGGTATCGAGTCGCTTTACCTCAACCCACAAACGCGCTACTGTACCTCGGCGGTGTTCAAGTTTCATGGGAAATACCGTTTGTTGGCAACAAATCTTCCACAGTCAGCCGTGCGCGATATGGTCTGCAACTTTGCCGACAGAATGCTGACATCCCCTATAGAAAAGGTCAGAACAGTGGAAAAAGGGCAACCTATTTGCGCTCACAACGCCGTTGCAATAATCGGCGCAGCGCTTAATCACACAAACCTTTAAAAATCATAGTGACATATATTCCTGGGCTTTTGCGCCAAGGTCGGTCGCCTTGAAAAGTGCGCTTCCGACAACCAGAACATCGGCGCCTGCTTCAACGCAAAGTTTACCTGTCTCCTCGTTGACGCCTCCGTCAACCTCCAAGACAGTGCCAAGACCTCTTGCGGTGCATTCGGTTTTCAGTGCGCGCAATTTATCCAGTGCGTTGGTCATAAAACTCTGACCGCCAAAACCGGGCTCAACCGACATAACAAGCACCATATCGCATTTCGGCAGATATTGAAAAATCTTTTCTGCGGAAGTTTTAGGTTTGATGGTAAGACAGGTTTTACAACCAAGGCGGTGTATTTCATCAAGTGTTGCATCGATATCCGACCCTGCCTCAAAATGGAAACCGAGCCAATCGGCATATTTGGCGAAATCCTTTATATAACGCAGAGGGCGGTCAATCATCAGGTGAATGTCCAAAGGTATTGAGGTGTGTTTTTTTATAGAGTCAATAACCGGACAACCGAACGAAATGTTGGGCACAAAAATGCCGTCCATAACGTCAAGGTGAAGCATATCGGTGCCGACAGTCTCTAATTGTTTGCAGATCTTTCCCAATTCAAGGTAATCGCACCCCAAAATTGACGGTGAAAGTTTAGCCATAACGTTACCCCTTTCGACGAAAACTCATTATTTCATTTACATCACTATTTTACATAAAAAACGC
>JAZNBS010000009.1:0-4899 GCA_045587185.1 Acutalibacteraceae bacterium | reverse complement strand
CAAGTTTCGAGATGATAATAGGATTTTGACATTGCTTTAACATCGGTTGCATACTGTTGCCGTAGGTCATTTCCAACACAAAGCCGTCGCGCTCGATAATATCCTCTATTTTTTCAGTCATTATTCAACAATCAGACCGTTGGCTTCAAGGTTTGCAACAAACGACTTAACAGCCTCGGCAGCGGTGGATTCATCAATCTCATATTTTGCTACGGTAGCGGCAACAATTTCGTCAACGGTGGTGCCTGCACCGTTGAGCATATTGAATATAAACTCACCTGTTTCATTGAGCTTAATCATTCCGTTAAATGCGGCATTATCGTTGCCAACAGCAACAGCAACGGCCTTGCCGGCAACAGACTTTACAACAAATTTGTACTTAAGTTTCATTACCAAAACTCCTAATAAACATCAGAATTATTTTTTTGATTTTTTAACTTTAGGGAATTTAATATCGATCTTATTTGGATTGCCTTTTCTAAACGCTTTAAAAAGTTCTCTGCCTTTTGGTATCCTATCCATTGTTTGCATAAGCATTGGACCCGGAGCATTATTGGCTTCAACAATATCAACATCATTTTGTGTTATTGCAACATCCCAACCATACAAAGAACACTGCGGAACTCTTTTATGTGCTTCTATTACACGCTCTTTAACCATATCCCAATGAGGCACTTCTAAACCTATGATTTTTTTGTTTGAAACAGGGTGATGAGTGAATTTATTATATTTGTAATCAAATCCAAAGGTCGAAACAATACCAGTGTCAATATCAATTTGAGCTCCTACACCACCTCTATGCATATTATCAACAATTGAGTCTCCTGCGCCAAATTTAATTGCAGCAGAAATAATCTTCACAACATCATCACAAAATAGGGTTACAACTCTAACAGTATTAACCGAAGCAGGATTGAACTCAGTTAACAGTTGATGTTGCTTTATAAATTCTTCACAAACCAATTGGTCACCTGCAAATGAATAGTTATATAAATCAATGACATCTTTATCATTTGTATAATCAAATACTTTGATATTCTTGCCAAGCGAACCGTGATCAGGCTTTACAACAAATCTCTTGTGTTTTTTAGCAAACTCCAAAAGTCGTTCTTCTCCGCAATCGGGCAATCTAATTATTTCGCGATGATACAGATCGGGCATCCTATTATAAAACTCATACTTTGAATATGTAAATCTTCTCGTTATTATTCTAAAATACTCATGTCTCTGGTGAGAAATAAGCACGAAGTATTTACGATATCTATTACTTAATTCGTAAAATCTATATTTTAAATATTCATCACAAGATACACGAAAACGGATAATGCAATATAATAAATCACACGCAACGGCTACACGATTGTAATCTTCACATTTAACAGTTGTAAGCACTTTTAAAAATGACTTTATGAATCGTTTAGTTTTTGCTGGGATTAATTTCTTAATAAAAGTCATGATACCATCCTCACGCAATCAATTGAAAATTATTATAATAAGCAAAGTTGTAAAATCAAATGTTAAAAATCGCATCATGCGAAACCATTGCCGCCCCGTCTGAAACGTTGCATTTGATATTCCAAAAATTGCATTTTTGTGTAAGCATATCAACCAATTCAAGCATTTTGAAGGCCGCAATCGGGTCGGCCGGGTGCAACACCTGTTGCATTATCTGGTCAAGGAACTCAGCAGGGTCAACATTTTCAGTTGAGTTTTCAACTCCGCGTTCAAGAATACAAATATCAGTAAGTCTTACACGGGTATTGGTCTGCAGTTTTTCTTTGCCTGCCCACGGAGTGCCGTAAGCATAAGGTACACCGTCAAAAAAACGGATGATGGGTTTATCACCATTGACAATAGTCAACTTATCACCGTAAAGCTTTTGCCAAAGCATTAAGTGAGTTGATTTGCCGGTACCACTGCGGGCTATGAAGATAATACAGCGCCCGTCAAGTTCAAAAGTTGCGCCATGCATCAAAAGAGCGTCGAATCCCGGAAGTGCGTTGGCTATCTGACGATAGGCACAGGTGCTTTCAAGGAGAGCCGGGTGAAATTCAAAATCATATTCTTTTGATTCAGTATCCATTTCCTGTTGAGATACATCAACCGAAATGTCAGCAGGCTGATCACCGTCATATATATAGTCGGCACACTGCTTTTCAAGATAACGGTATTTATTCTGAAATTCAATAATCAAATCAGCGATTTTGGCTTTAAACAAAATTTCACCTCATTTTGCATACTACCTTATATAATAAATTAACGGGCATTATTTGTCAAGTGAAAATATGCTAAAATGATTGATTTTCACTTAATAAATAATAACAATTAATCAGCAATAAAAGGGATAAAGGCAGGGTCGTAAGACCCTGCCTTTATGTAGTTTGCGCAAATCATCTGTTCGCAAGTTTCTAATTATATTTTATAATTAGAGACCTTCTTCTGCGCCCTCAAAAGGATCGTCAGAGTTGCCAGTGCTAGTAGTAACTACGTCCTGTGCAAGGAACAATACGATTTCTGCCTCAGGTTTCTTAAACATACGATAACCTCCCTCTCTAAAATTTGAATTAGTAAAAACTAAATCATCGAAAAAAAGTCAATGCAAAACAAATTATTTCGCATTTTGTGCGGCATAGCCATATGCCATCATAGTTGCATAAACATCTCTTACCTTAGCGGGGGTACTTGATTTTTCAATATTCTTATTAACATAAGTTTCAACGCTATATGTAAGAGTATTACTGATTGCTACATCACCATCATCGGTAATTTCATATACAGTATACTCGATGACGTCATCCATCTGGTGAGCTGCCAAACCGCTAAAGTAGAACGAATATCTATTAGCCGTAGCCGTTGCTTCAAAAGCATCCGACAAAATTTCCCAAGTAGTCATACCATTAGTAGCAACTACCTTGTACTTTGATAACTCTGAGTCAGGGAACTGAACAGCAAGCTTAACCTCAACGGTCTCATCAAGTCTCAGACTAACAGAAGTAAATCTAGCAGTAGGATTCGCAATAACAACATATTCTGTGTTCTGGTGATCAGCGTAATCTGCCTTCGCATATTTAAGTTTAGAACCCAACAACTTTTGTGCATCGGTCAAATCTGCATTTGCAAGGTTTTCAATATTGTGTCCCTTCTGAACCTGAAGAGCTGTTGCATAATTCAACAAATCTACATACAAAGTTTTTTCGGCTGCAGAAGTAGCCGCTTTGCCTAACTGAGAATAACAATAGTTTGCAATTTTATAAGTCTTAGTATCACTTATATACAACTCACCGTCGTAATAAGCACAGAGATAGTACTCAAACTCATCGTTCAACAACTGCGGGGTAATACCAATTGTAAATATACGTCGACCTTTTTCAGTATCAATATAATTAAGAGGGATTTCCTCAGTCTTATCGCCACGAACGATTTTCATGAACGGATCGGTATATCCGTAAGTTGTAAAATGATCAGCATTGGCTCTAAAATTAGCAGCAATACTATTAGCAAGGGTAAGGGTAACAGTGTTCATCTTGAGTTTGCGAGGAACAATCTTGGATTCAGTATATCCGCAAGCACAGTCTCTATGCTTAGCGCCGTTGACAGCATCTGTAGCAGCGGTATCAATTACCCACTCGCCGAAAACGTGAGCGGTTGCTTCGGTCTTTTCGCCGCACTCGCACTCGGTCCAGTGACCGTTTGCATCGAACTTGGTCTCATAGTTGTGCTCGATATCACGGGTGTATCCGCAAGCACAATCGGGATCACAGTCGTCATCAAATTCGTGGGGAGCAACTTCGGTAGAGGTTCCGCAAGAGACACACTCTTTCCAGTGACCAACTTCGTCATACTCATAATCGCCATAAGTATGGTCACCTACAGTACGCTCATACTTACAGGTATCGCAAATTGCATCGCAATCATTGTCGAACTCGTGAGTGGCTTTCTCAAATGTCTCGCCACACTCACATGTCTTCCAGTGATTTTCGCCGTCGGATTCCCAATCACCAAGGTTGGTGTGGTCACAAGCAGCGTTAGCTATGACAACAGTGGCTTCGGCTGCTGCACAATCAACAGCATCACCGCCAACGGCCTTTGCCATAGGTGTTACGTTGATAACATAACTTCCACCTTCAACACCCGCTTTAACAGTGAGGACGAGGGTGAAAATTGCTCCCTCGATATCTTTTGCCTCTGCCTCGCCAAAGGTTATAACGCCTGCTTTTCCAGCAACGTCATAGTCTTTCATTACGGTGCCTTCAACAGTCCAATTCCCGCTTTCTGTTTCAAAAACGGCATCATCATAAGTAAATAAAAGGCCAAGAGCCTGTGCGTTGAGGGCGGATGCGGAAACAGTGACGGTAACTTCGTCACCTGATTTGTACTCCTTGTCTTCAACGTCAATAGTCAGGGTTGCAGCGTCAGTAGCACTAACGGCTGTTACGACCATGCTGAACATCATCATAAGAATAAGTACAAGTGCGGTCGCTTTCTTGAAAACTGAAGTTTTCATATGTTTGCCTCCTGTTAAATAAATATTCAAGTGGATACCGTTCCAGAACCTGTCCTTGAGACATTTAAACAAAGAACTGAAATCGTCTGAATTTTATACGTGTTTTTTAGGTCAAAAGACAATACTACATATAAACATCCACATTGTTAAGTTTATTATACTCTCCTCATTTTAAAATTGCAAGTATATTTTTCAATAAGTTTATAAAAATTATGAAATTTTTACAAAAATTTGAAATTTTGTCTAGTTAAATGTACCTAAAAAGCGTTCTGATGTTCTTTAATTATGTGAAATAACAACTAACGCGAACATATTGACAAGAATTCTTAACAACAGGCAACCTATCTTGTTTAAGGTTACGTGATTTTCGCACATAAACTATGTCGTTTTGTGTC
>JAZNBS010000008.1:0-20391 GCA_045587185.1 Acutalibacteraceae bacterium | reverse complement strand
TGTGCTATTGGTCGAGATGACACCTGATGAAGATCCAGATGTGCCGTTATTGGGTGAAACCGTACTGTCGGTTGGGGAATTTGTGCTCTGGTTAGGAGAGAAACCGCCCGATGCACCTATAAATGAATTGTTTCCCTCGGTATCGGAGTTTGTGTCACCGCAAGCAATAAAACTGAATAAAAGCAAAGTAAAAAACAAAAGTAAAGCAATCTGTTTCATATTCCAACCATCCTGACTTTATATATAATAATGGGATTATACCATATGTGCCTATAATAGTCTATAATTTTTGCAAAAAAAGCTGGCTTTTAGCACAAAAAACTTGACAAAGTTGAAAACGGGTGGTATAATCACTCAAAAGCGTTGAAGATATTAAGTCTGAATGCTCTTCTTTTCAGAGAACTGTCGGTCGGTGCGAGACAGTAAAGAATCGTTCTGACGGTCTCATATCTGAGCTTGATGTCTGAAATTCCAGTAAGATGTCACGGTCGGCACCGTTATCGGCCTTGGACTTGTTGGAGTCTATTGAGTGGTCGTGTTAAACACGGCAATACGGGTGGTACCGTGGTTAATGTTGAGTTAATCATCCCGCAGAGAAATAAGTTCTCTGCGGTTTTTTATATTCCGCAGAAATGAAGGAGTAACTAGTTATGAAAAGAATTTACGTTACCGATTTTTCGCTGAAAAACGCCTCGGATGACATTTCGCGTCAACTTTCTTTCCGCGATAAGACCAATATCGCAAAAATACTTGACTCAATTGGTGTCGATGCTATCGAACTTGCACCTTTGAAGAATGTCAAGGAAGATATCGTTGTCAATCGTACCATTGCGGGTATGGTCAAGAACTGCACCGTGAAGATCGCAACGGGTATGACTGCTGAGAGCATTGAAGATGCTTTCAACAGTATAAGTTGTGCTGAGTGCCCTTGTCTTCGCGTTGAGGTGCCTGTTTCCACTGTTCAGATGGAGTATCTTTATCACGTAAAGGCTCCCATTATGTTGGAAAAAATTGAGACTCTCATTAAGTCCGCCAAGGAAAAGTGTCAAAAGGTTGAATTGGTTTGCCTTGATGCCACCCGTGCCGACCGTGAATTTTTGAAAGACGTCTGCACAAAAGCCGAAAACAGCGGTGCTATGGCAGTAACACTCTGCGATGACGCAGGGGTTATGATGCCTGATGAGTTTGGCGAAATGATTGCCGATATTAAGTCGGTTTGCAATATAAATGTGTTTGTGTGTCCTTCAAACTCGGTCAAAATGGCCGCTGCTTCGGCCGTTGCCGCCATCAAAAACGGCGCTGACGGTGTTGAAACTTCGGTTGTCGGCGACTGGCTTTCGGCCGATGTTTTGTCCGATATTATGCGGCTTAAATCTGCTGATATGGGGGTTGAATGCCGTCTTGATGTCACGGGAATCCACCGCGAACTTGACGGTGCAAAGGCACTCATCAACGGAAAAAGCGGTTCTGTGACCGTTTTTGACGATGTTTTCAATCGAAAAGTAATCCTTACTTTAGACAGCACTTTGACCGATGTTTGTGAGGCTGTGCGTGCGTTGGGTTACGAACTTTCACACGAGGATAGCGGTAAGGTTTTTGAAGAGTTCAAGCGTGTTGCCGCCAAGAAGACCAACATGGGAATTAAAGAGATTGATGCTATTGTTGCGGCCGCTGCGATGCAGGTTCCCTCGACCTATCACGTCGAAAGTTATGTTATAAACAGCGGTAATGTTATCAATGCGACCGCCAATATCGTGTTGACTCGTGACGGTGAGAAACTTTGCGGAATCAGTGTGGGTGACGGCCCAATCAATGCCGCTTTCCTTGCTATCGAGCAGGTTATCGGCCACCACTATGAGTTGGACGATTTTCAGATTCAGTCGGTTACCGAGGGCCACGAGGCCATGGGCTCTGCGCTGGTCAAACTCCGCGACGGAGACAGGCTTTATTCGGGTAGCGGTGTTTCGACCGATATTATCGGTGCAAGTATCCGCGCCTATATCAACGCACTTAACAAGATCGTTTACAACGCAAAATAATTTGTGAACACTATTCTTGTGAAAAGGTGATTTTATGAAACTTTCATTTTCAACCAAAGATATAAATGCCGTAAAATTTGCCGATGTGTGCAACGAGGCTTTGGACTATGGTTTCAACGGCTTTGAGATTTTTGATATTGGGTCTTCGGTTGCCCGCGAGAATGACGGACTGTTTAACTCGGTCGGTGCCGCAGGTGCCAAAAGAAAACTCATCAACCGCCATTTGTCGGTGACAGCACTTGTTTATCCCAAGTCCGTTGGAAAGGATGCGTCTGATACCGACAAAATCGCACACTATATCAAAGAGGCTTCCTATGCTTCTATTCAGTACGTTATTGTAACTCTCGATGATGACGCTTCGGCAGAGGAAATAAAATCTGTTTTAGGTCCTGTTATGAAGGCTACCGAGGACTTTGGCGTAACCCTTTTGTTCGAAACTGTGGGTAAATACGCAAAAACACAGAATGTTATTGATGTTATCAATATGTTCTCTTTGGGTTCGGTTGGTGCTTCGTGGAACATCCGTGAGACCTATTTTAAGGCCAACGAAGATGCCGAAAAGACCATTCAGGTTTTGGGTGCTTATATAAGTAATGTAAGAATAGGTGATATGAAGGACGGCAGATCGGTGCTCCTCGGAGAGGGCGAATTACCTGTTGAAGAGTTTGTTTTTGCTCTTCGGTCGCTGAATTTTGAGGGGTACATCTGCGTTCTCACAAATGACGAGATAAACGATACCGACATTATTTTTACCCATTTCGTGAGTTTTGTAAAGGCGGCTGCCAACGAAAATGACAACGGTCGCAAACTGTATTACAACCGAGCATCAACGGGTGCTTTCCCGTGGGAGAAGTTTATCACCGTAGACAAAACGTTTTCTGATGTTTTGGATACTATGGTCGAATATTTCCCCGACCAGTATGCTTTTAAGTACACAACTCTCGACTATACAAGGACATATGCCGAATTCCGCAGAGATGTTGACCGCGTTGCGGCGGCTCTTATCTCGGCGGGAGTAAAGCCGGGTTACCATGTTGCCATTTGGGCAACAAATGTGCCGCAATGGTTTTTGACCTTCTGGGCAACTGTGAAAATCGGTGCCGTTTTGGTCACGGTCAACACCGCATACAAACTGCACGAGGCAGAGTACCTATTGCGTCAGTCTGACACACATACACTTGTTATGATTGATTCCTGTAAAGATTCCAATTATAAAGAAATAATTGAGGAATTGTGTCCTGAACTTAAAAGTCTGACCCCCGGTGAGCCTTTACACGCTAAAAAACTGCCATTCCTTAAAAATGTGGTAACAGTCGGTTTTGATATGGACGGATGCCTTGAGTGGGGGGATTTTGTGAGCCGTGCCGAACGTGTTCCTATTGAGGAGGTCTACCGACGCGCCGCCGAGGTAAAGCCCGACGATGTGTGCAATATGCAGTATACTTCTGGCACGACAGGATTCCCCAAGGGCGTTATGCTGACTCACCGTAATATTGTCAACAATGGTAAGATAATCGGTGACAGAATGGATTTATCCACCGCCGACCGTATGATGATTCAGGTGCCAATGTTCCATTGTTTCGGAATGGTGCTTTCGATGACATCTACTATGACACACGGCGGAACGCTTTGTCCGTTGCCTTATTTCTCACCTAAATCGTCTCTTGCCTGTGTAAACGATGAGAAGATAACCTGCTTTAACGGTGTTCCTACAATGTTTATTGCAATGTTTGCTCACTCCGATTTTGCAAAGACCGACTTTTCTCACATCAGAACGGGAATTATGGCGGGTGCAAACTGTCCTGCCGACCTCATGCGCCGTGCCGCTGATGAGATGAATATGAAAGAAATTATCAGCGTTTACGGTCAGACCGAGGCTTCACCCGGATGTACTATGGGTGAGGTTAATGAGGATATTGACCACCGTGTTGAAACGGTAGGTAGCGCTTTCCCGGGTGTTGAGTGCAAGATAATCGACCCTGAAACAGGGGAAGAACTGCCTGACGGTGAGAACGGCGAGTTTGTTGCACGCGGTTATAATATTATGAAGGGTTATTACAAAATGCCACGTGCTACCGCTCTTGCTATTGACAAGGACGGTTGGCTCCATTCGGGGGATATTGCCTGTAGAACTCCTGACGGATATTATAAAATCACGGGCCGTTTAAAGGATATGATAATCCGTGGCGGTGAAAATCTTTATCCCAGAGAGATTGAGGAATTTTACCTGGGCCATGACAAGGTCAAGGATGTTCAGGTTGTTGGTGTACCTGACAAGCGTTACGGTGAAGAAGCCTGTGCTTGGATTATTCTTAATAAGGATACCGAGTCTTCAGAGGATGAGATGAGAGAGTACGGCAACAACTTTATGGCGCGCCATAAAGTTCCCAGATATTTCATATTCACAAAGGAATTTCCAATGAATGCCGCGGGTAAAATACTTAAGTATAAAATGCGTGAGCAGTCGGTTGAGATGCTTGGTCTTGACAAATAAGGAGATTTGAAAATGTGTCCTATTGTTGACAGTCACTGTCACATTTATCCCGATAAAATAGCCCAACGTGCCGTTAAAAGCATCGGTGAGTTTTACGATATTCCGATGTGCAACGGCGGTACGGTGGCTGATATGGTTAAATCGGAACGCGAGGCAGGGGTGACCCATTGCATCGTGTTTTCGGTAGCAACCAAGGTGGCTCAGGTCGAGTCCATCAATAACTTTATAGCATCTGAGGTTCAGAAGTCCAACGGATTTATGACGGGTCTCGGCACGTTGCACCCCGACAGTCCCGATATGTCGGCCGATGTTGAATATTTGTTGTCTTTAGGGCTTAAAGGCGTCAAATTGCATCCCGATATTCAGGGATTTAAGATTGATGACTACCGTTGCCTTAAGATTTATGAGTTGTGTGAAAAGTTTGGCCTACCCGTATTGCTCCACACGGGGGACAACCGTTATGATTTTTCAAACCCCAACCGAGTCAAACCAATTCTTGATACCTATACCGAATTGACGGTTATTGGCGCTCACTTGGGCGGTTGGTCGATGTGGGACAAGGCGGTAGACACTCTGGGCGGTTATAAAAACTTTTATGTTGATTGCTCGTCATCGTTGTATGCCATTAGTCCCGAAAAGGCAACCGAGGTCATCCGCGCTTACGGTGCAGACCGTGTAATGTTTGCAACCGATTATCCTATGTGGAGTCCAAAAGAAGAGTTGGAAAGATTTAATAAATTGGGCTTGACCGCAGAGGAAAGGGAACAGATACTGTATAAAACTGCTGTCAAATTATTTGAACTGTCATTGTAAAGTTATTGCTTTAATTTAATAATTTTTTGTTGAAAATTCGAAAAAACTATTGACAAATCAAAATACAAAGCGTATAATACACTAAACTTAATAAAAAGGCTATGACGAAGACGGAGTTTTCTTAAAACTTCAAAGAGAGTCGGGGACGGTGTGATCCCGATAAGAAAAAGAATTTTTCCCATCACTTCCGAGCCGAAGACCGAAAGTTTTTCAATGAGTAGGCTCTTCCGTGTCTGCTACGTTAGTGCATAGAACTTGTTGGAGTTCGAAGTGGCGTTTTTAAACGCAATTTGAGTGGTACCGCGGGTATTGAATTTGTTTTCAAACTCGTCTCAAGGTTTTCTTTGAGACGGGTTTTATTTTTTGTCTGAAATTTCTTTGAAAGGAGAAACCGAAATGAGTGCAGAAACACTATCACAGTTAAGCGAGGTCGCATCACGAATTAAGGAAATGCGTGAAATTATGGGATGGACCGTTGAAGAAATGGCCGAAAAAACCGAGGTGTCGGTTGAAATTTACAGGTTGTATGAATCGGGCGCCGATGATATGCCGTTCTCGTTTATCTATAAGTGTGCTCAGGTTTTCGACATTCAGATGACACAACTTCTTGAGGGTAAAACCGCAAGACTGTCTTCCTATACCGTCACACGTAAAGGTCAGGGTCAGACCACCGTTGATGAGGACGGTATTACCATTCGAAACCTTGCTCCCAAGTTCAAGGATAAGATATCTGAGCCGTATATGGTCCGTTATGAATATTCTGCTGAGTTACAAAACCGTCCCATTGACCTTGCCACCCATTCAGGTCAGGAGTTTGACCTTATTTTGGAAGGCTCTTTGAAGGTTCAGGTCGGTGAGCATACCGAAATTCTCAATGAGGGTGACAGTATTTATTACAACTCTTCAACACCCCACGGAATGATTGCCGTCGGCGGTAAGGACTGTGTGTTCTGCGCCGTTGTTCTTCCCGGCGAGGAAACACAGGAGGAGGTAGTTACCAAAAGTATTGCTAATGCACGTTCAACGCAAAAACTTGTTTGTGAGAAGTTTGTTAAGACCACCGAGGATGAAAACGGTTGTCTTGTAAATATTGAATTTCCCAACCGTGAGCAGTTCAATTTCGGTTTTGACATTGTTGACGGCATTGCTGAAAAATATCCCGATAAACTTGCGATGATACATGTTGACAAGAATATGGTTGAACGTAGGTTTACTTTTCAGGATATCAAGCGTGCGTCCTCGCAGGTTGCTAACTATTTTGCTTCGCTTGGTATCAAAAAAGGCGACCGCGTAATGCTTGTTTTAAAGCGTCATTATCAGTTCTGGTTCAGTATGGTTGCTTTGCACAAACTTGGTGCCATTGCCATCCCTGCAACACATCAGCTTAAAGACCACGATTTTGAGTACCGTTTCAATGCTGCAGGTGTTTCGGCTATCGTTTGCACTTCGGACGATGATGTTTATAAGATAGTTGACGAGGCTCAGAAAAAGAGCCCTACACTTACTACCAAGATACTCGTTGGCGCAAAGGCCGACGGTTGGTGTGATTTTGATGCCGAATATACCCGTTTTTCGGGCAAGTTTATGAGAACCGAGGATGCCTCTTGTGGTGAGGATGCCGCTTTGATGTTTTTTACATCGGGAACAACCGGCAATCCCAAAATGGCTTGCCACAAGCATACCTATGCTTTGGGTCACTTTGTCACCGCAAAGTATTGGCACTGCTGTGAGCGTGAGGGACTCCACCTCACTATTTCCGATACAGGTTGGGGTAAATCGCTTTGGGGCAAACTTTACGGTCAGTGGCTTTGCGAGGGTGCGGTATTTGTTTATGACTTTGACCGTTTCAGCGCCGCAGATATTCTGCCGATGTTCGCAAAGTATAAGATTACGACTTTCTGTGCACCGCCCACAATGCTCCGTATGCTTATAAAGGAAGACCTTTCAAAATATGATTTGTCTTCCATCCATCATATGACCACGGCAGGTGAGGCTTTGAACCCTGAGGTTTCACGTCAGTTCAAAAAGGCAACGGGTCTCACCATTATGGAAGGCTTCGGCCAGACCGAAACCACCCTTACTGTCGCCAATCTTGTTGGTACCAAATCAAAACTCGGCTCAATGGGTAAGGCTTCTCCGCAGTATGATATCGATATAGTCGATCCTGACGGAAATTCGGTTCCCACAGGTGAAACGGGTGAAATCGTTATCCGTCTTGACAAGGGTGAGCCTTGCGGACTTTTCAAGGAATATTACCGTGATGCCGAAAAGACGGCCGAGGCGGTCTATGACGGTCTATACCACACAGGCGATACCGCTTGGCGCGATGAGGACGGATATTTCTGGTATGTCAGCCGTATTGATGATGTTATCAAATCGTCTGGTTATCGCATTGGACCTTTTGAGATTGAAAGTGTTATTATGGAACTACCTTACGTTCTTGAATGTGGTGTATCTGCCGCGCCTGATGAGGTTAGAGGTCAGGTGGTCAAGGCAAGCGTTGTTTTGACTAAGGGCACCGAAGGTACGGAGGAACTTAAAAAGGAAATTCAGCAGTATGTCAAGGAGCACACCGCACCTTACAAATACCCAAGAGTGGTTGTTTTCCGCGATGAACTTCCCAAGACAATAAGCGGTAAAATTCAACGCAATAAGTTGTAATTTTACAAAATCTGCTATTTTTTGAAAAATCCAAATGTGGTCTTGACAAATATTTAGTAATTTGGTATAATCCTTTTATTAAAAAGGCTTTGACGAAGAGGATGTAAGCAAAATTGCTTTCAGAGAGTCAACGGTTGGTGTGAGTTGGCAGCATAGCTTTTCATTTGTAACTTCTGAGCTGAAAGGAAGAAAGACGGTTTTGCCGTTTAGTAGAACCTTTCCGTGACTGCTGCGTAAACGCATAGGACTTCTTGGAGTCTGAGGGGTACAAAGTGAACCTTTGTGCAATTTGAGTGGTACCGCGGGATATAAAGTTTTTTATAGCTCGTCTCAAAGGACTTTACTTTGAGGCGGGCTTTTTACCGCCTTGAACGAACATAATCAATGATGTTCTTTTAAGGAACAGGAGGACAATTATGAAATCAACCGGTCTTGAATTCAAAATTATGGAGATGGCCAAACGTATCGCAGAATTGCGAGAGATTATTGGCTTGTCTTCTGCTGAAATGGCACAAAAAACCGGCATTAGTGAAGAAGAATATCTCGCTTGCGAAAAGGGTCGGCGTGACCTTAACTTTGCGTTTCTTTACCGTTGTGCGTTGGCCTTAAAGGTTGACGTTACGGATATAATTGAAGGTAGCAGTCCCCGTCTTGCGGGTTACACCGTAACAAGAAGGGGAGAGGGTCAGCGAATTGAGGAGGCACACGGTCTCCGTTATTATAACCTTGCCGCATCTTTCAAAAACCGTATTGCCGAGCCTTTGTATGTCGTTACCGAGTATAATGAAGAAGCGCAGAACGCTGATATTGAACTTACTGCTCACGACGGTCAGGAGTGCGATATTATCATTAAGGGCGCTTTAAAGGTTCAGATTGGTGACCACGTTGAAGTGCTTCACGCGGGTGACAGTATTTATTACGATTCTTCGGTTCCTCACGGTATGATTGCTGTCGAGGGTGATGAGTGTACATTTTATGCTATAGTTCTCAACCCCAAGGGCGAGCCTATCGACCATATGGTTCACGGCGGTGTAAAGGAGTTTACATCAACATCCAAGCGTCCTGCCGTTGCAGTCGAAATGGCCGAAGAAGACCGTGTTTGGGAAGATTTTGTTATTCCTTGTGAGAATGAAAACGGCACCATTACCAAAATTGACTTCAAGAATGAGGATAATTTCAATTTTGCCTTTGATGTTATCGACCGTCTTGGTACCGAAAAGCCTGACAAACTTGCAATGATTCACCTAGACCGTGAGTGTAACGAACGCCGTTTCACTTTTGCTGATATGAAGCGTGCATCTTCGCAGACCGCTAACTACTTTAAGTCGTTAGGTATTGGCAAGGGCGATAAGGTTATGCTCATTCTGAAGCGTCACTATCAGTTCTGGTTCAGTATGATTGCTTTGCACAAACTCGGTGCGATTGCAATTCCTGCCACCAATCAACTTAAAGAACACGATATCACCTACCGTATCAATGCCGCAGGTGTTAAGGCTATTCTTTGTACAGCCGACGGCGAAGTTTCTAACGAGGTTGATTTGGCCTCCGAGAACTGTGAGTGCTTGCAGTACAAGATTATGGTTGGTGGGAACAAATACGGTTGGAGAAACCTTGACGAGGAATATTCACTTTATACCGGCAAATTCGAGCGTACTGAGGAGTCGCCCAAAGGCAACGATACAATGCTTATGTATTTTACTTCGGGCACCACAGGTAATCCCAAGATTGCAGTACATAACTTCAAATATCCGTTGGGTCACTTTATCACGGCTAAGTATTGGCACTGTGTAAACCCTGAAGGCATTCATTTCACCATTTCTGATACAGGTTGGGCAAAAGCCGCTTGGGGTAAGATTTACGGTCAGTGGCTTTGCGAGACTGCATTGTTCGTTTACGACTTTGACCGTTTTGACGCTAGTGATTTGTTGCCGATGTTCAAAAAGTACAACATCACAACCTTCTGTGCGCCGCCAACAATGCTCCGTATGCTTATTAAAGAGGATATCTCAAAGTATGACCTATCGTCCATTGAGCATATGACTACCGCAGGTGAGGCTTTGAATCCTGAGGTGTTCCGTCAGTTCCAGAATGCTACGGGATTGCAAATTATGGAGGGCTTCGGTCAAACCGAGACCACCTGTGCTCTGGCTAACCTTGTCGGTACACGTACCAAGGTCGGTTCAATGGGCAAACCTGTACCGCTTTATGACATTAAGTTGCTCGATGCTGACGGTAAAGAAGTCGCGGTTGGTGACGTTGGTGAAATCTGTATCAATGTTTCCGAGAAAGTACCCTGCGGTTTGTTCTGCGGTTACTTTAATGACAAAGAAAAAACCGATGAGTGTTGGCACGATGGTTTCTATCACACAGGTGATACCGCTTGGCGTGATGAGGACGGTTATTTCTGGTATGTCGGCCGTGTTGACGACGTTATCAAATCCTCGGGCTACCGCATCGGACCTTTTGAGATTGAAAATGTTATTATGGAGTTGCCTTTTGTTTTAGAGTGCGGTGTTTCGGCTGCACCCGATGAGGTAAGAGGTCAGGTGGTCAAGGCAAGTATTGTTTTGACAAAGGGAACTGAGCCCACCGAGGAACTGAAGAAGGAAATTCAGTCTTACGTTAAGAGCAGAACGGCACCTTATAAATACCCAAGAATCGTTGTCTTCCGTGACGAGTTGCCCAAAACCGTCAGCGGTAAAATTCAGCGTAATAAACTGTAATATATGAAAAGAGTAACACTTTTTGCAGGCCACTATGGCAGCGGAAAGACCAATATCGCGGTAAATTATGCTCTGTATTTAAAAGAGCAGGGCAAGGATGTAATTATTGCCGATATGGATATTGTTAATCCTTATTTCCGCACAAAGGACAGTAACGACGTTTTAAAAGCCGCAGGGATAGAACTTATTTCACCTAGGTTTGCCAACACAAACGTCGATCTTCCTGCTTTGCCGCAGGAGATGTATAAAACCGTTCAGGACAGAAGCAAATATTCTGTCCTTGACATAGGCGGTGACGACCGAGGAGCTTATGCTTTGGGCCGTTACACACCGTATATTTTAGAGGAAAACGACTATGAGATGATCTTTGTTGCAAACTTTTACCGACCGCTTACAACCACAGCTAAAGAGGCTTTGGAAGTTATGCGGGAGATAGAAGCGGCGGCACACCTTAAATTCACCGCTATTGTCAACAACTCCAACATCGGGTGTGACACCACTCCAGAGGATGTTTTGGCAACGCGGGACAAGGCTAAGGAGTTATCCCAACTTTCGGGGTTGCCGATTATATTTACAACGGCGGATTCGAGAGTGGCAGAGGGTCTTAAAGACAAAACAGAAAACGTTTTTTCTTTGAAATTACAAAACAAATTATTTTGACATAAAGGGGAAAGAATTATGGCAAAAGTAACATTTGATTCCGATTTGTGCAAGGGTTGCGGACTTTGTGTTGACGCTTGCCCCAAAGGCATACTCGTAATCGCAAAAGACAAAATCAACAAAAAGGGACATTCTCCCGCAGAAATGACCGACCAAGACAAGTGCATCGGCTGTGCATTCTGTGCAACCATGTGTCCCGACTGTGTTATCACTGTTGAAAGGTAAGGTGAATTTTAATGGCTGAAAAGGTACTTATGAAAGGTAATGAAGCTATTGCAGAGGCCGCAATCCGTGCCGGTTGTATGCATTACTTCGGTTACCCCATCACTCCTCAGACCGAAATTGCTGCTTATATGGCTAAGCGTATGCCCAAAATCGGCGGTGTTTTCCTTCAGGCAGAGAGTGAAATTGCCGCAATCAATATGGTTTACGGTGTTGCAGGAACAGGTTTCAGAGTTATGACCTCGTCCTCAAGCCCAGGCGTTTCGCTGAAAGGAGAGGGCATCTCTTACCTCGCAGGTAGTGACCTTCCTGCACTTATTGTTAACGTTCAGCGTGGAGGCCCCGGTCTTGGCGGTATTCAACCCTCGCAGTCGGATTATTTTCAGGCTACCCGTGGTGGAGGACACGGTGACTATCATCTTATTGTTATGGCACCCGCATCGGTTCAGGAAATGGCCGACATGACCGCAAAGTGCTTTGATTTGTCTGATAAATACAGAGTCCCGGCAATGATTCTTGCTGATGGTACTTTGGGTCAGATGATGGAGCCTGTAGTACTCCCTGAGCCCACCGAATATAAACCTAACAAACCTTGGGCAGTAACCGGTACTGAGTGCAAGCGCAAGCACAACATTATCAATTCGCTTTATCTCAAGCCCGAAGAGTTGGAGAAAACTAACTTTGAGCGTTATGAGAGATATAAGGCTATCGAAGAGAATGAGTCTCTTTGGGAAGAATTTATGATGGATGATGCCGAGATTTGCGTTGCCGCTTTTGGTATTGCCGCCCGTGTTTCCAAGAACGCTATAATGGCAGCCCGTGCAGAGGGTATTAAGGTTGGTATGATTCGTCCTATAACCCTTTGGCCGTTCCCCAAAAAGCCTTTCATGGCCGCCGCAGACAAGGTTAAGGCATTCATCTCGGTCGAACTTTCCATGGGTCAGATGATTGAGGATGTTCAACTCGCAACCGAGTGTAAGCGTCCTGTAACCCTTTGCAACCGCACAGGCGGTATGATTCCCAGTCCCGAGGAAGTTCTCGAGGCAATAAAAAGAGCAGCAGGAGGTAACAAGTAATGGCAGTAGTATTTCAGAAACCCAAGTCGTTGACCGATGCACCGCTTCATTACTGTCCCGGTTGTACCCACGGTATTATCCACCGTCTGGTAGCCGAGGCTATTGATGAACTCGGCATTGAGGGTAAGACCATCGGCGTTGCCCCTGTCGGATGCGCCGTTATGGCTTATGATTATTTTGCTTGTGATATGGTTGAGGCCGCCCACGGTCGTGCACCTGCTGTTGCAACGGGACTCAAGCGTGCTCTTCCCCAAAACGTTATTTTCACCTATCAAGGTGACGGAGATTTGGCTTCTATCGGTATGGCAGAAACCGTTCATGCCGCAACCCGTAATGAAAACATCACCGTTATCTTTGTTAACAATGCGATTTACGGTATGACCGGCGGTCAGATGGCTCCGACATCTTTGCCTGGTCAGGTTACACAGACTTCACCTTACGGTAGAGACACCGCAACCGTCGGTTTTCCCATTCGTGTTTCCGAGATGTTGGCAACTTTGGACGGTCCTGAACTTATTCAACGTGTCGCCGTCAACAATGTCAAAAACGTAAATACCGCTAAGAAAGCCATCAAAAAGGCTTTCCAGAACCAGATTGAGGGTAAAGGTTTCAGCCTTATTGAGGTTGTTTCTTCCTGCCCCACCAACTGGGGTATGACTCCTAAAAAGGCACTTGAATGGGTTGAGGAAAAGATGATTCCTTACTATCCCTTGGGTGTTTATAAGGACAGAAGTGCCGCAAAGGAGGAAAAGTAATGAGTACAGTTCAGATACTTATCGCAGGCTTCGGAGGACAGGGTGTTCTGTTCACCGGCAAGTGTATTGCATATAAAGGTCTTACCGAAGGCAAACAACTCAGTTGGTTGCCGTCCTACGGTCCCGAAATGCGTGGCGGTACTGCCAACTGCAGTGTTATCATCAGTGATACTCCTGTTGGCTCTCCCATCGTTTCTACTCCTGATGTGTTGACCGCAATGAACCTTCCTTCTTTGGATAAGTACGAGGATGCAACTGCCAAGGGTGGCAAGATTTTCGTTGATTCCACTTTGATTGACCGCAAGGTTAAGCGTACCGATGTTGACGCTTACTATATTCCTGCCACCAAACTTGCTAACGATGCAGGTTTCCCCACGCTTGCCAATATGATTATGATGGGCAAGATGATTAAGGAAGCAGGATTTGTTTCGATGGATGGAATGAAAGAGGCTCTCGGTCATGTTATTTCGGCAAAACGTGCCGATATGCTCGAAATCAACCTCAAGGCTATCGAAATTGGCTATAAATACGTGGGTTAATTTTAAAGTTATCTAACATAAAAACCGCCGACCAAACAGCTACGAACGGTCGGCGGTTTTTTTTATCTTACTTTTTGAATAATTAAATAATTTTTGCTAATAATAACCTCAACAAATATTTTGGAGGGAACAATATGGCTTTGACTTGTAAGGAACTGAGTTTCATCGAGGATATGATGGGGCTTGAGCAGTTGATGATTGAAAAGTATAAAGCGGCCGAAAACAATACGCCGGATGAGACTTTGCGCTCTAAAATGAAAAGTGCCGCCGACCGTCATCAGCAGCATTTCGAAAAACTTATGGGACATTTGAATTGAGGTGACAGTATGCAAGAAAAAGAAATTATGACCGACCTTTTGACTGTAGAAAAAATGTTGGCTTGGAACTATTCAACCTTTGCTACCGAGTGCGCGACCCAAAGTGTACGCACCGATGTTATGAATCTTCTCAATGACCAACACAAAATTCAAGCCGAGGTTTTTGACCTTATGGCTAGCAAAGGCTGGTATCCCACCGAGCCTGCCGAACAGCAGAAGATTGATAAAGCAAAACAAAAGTTTATGTCGCAAGGGAACTAAAATCAAAGCCATCCCCACAAGGGATGGCTTTGAAGGTTTACAGCATCTTTGCTCTCAGTTCATCGGGTGAGAGGGGACTGAGATAAGAGGGAGCAATGTCGAACATAGTCTTGCAACCCGTCATACCGTCCTTGTGCATCTTATATGCGGCGCGTGCAACGGCCACGATAACGCTTGAGGTAAACTCGGGGTTGGAGTCGAGCTTCAAGCTATACTCGATAATATGCGAGTTTTCACGGTTCCAACCGGTTTTTCCCGTGCGGATAACAAATCCGCCGTGGGGGATACCCTTGTGGTCTCGGTCAAGCTCCTCCTGAGATATAAAATGAACAGTGGTGTTGTAATCGGCAAAATAGTTGGGCATAGTCTTGATTTCTTGCTCGATTTTTGCCTTGTCTGCACCGTCTTCAGCTACAACAAAGCACTCTCTTTCGTGCTTTTCACGGGTGGTAAGCTCAGGCTGACTTCCCGAACGCACAGCCTCCAACGCGGCATCAACGGGGATGGTGTACTGTCTTGCGTCCAGAACACCGTCGATTCGGCGGATGGCATCGGAATGACCTTGACTGACACCTTTACCCCAGAAAGTATAGTCCTTACCGTCGGGCAAAACGGCCGATGCGTAAAGACGGTTGAGCGAGAACATACCGGGGTCCCAACCCGAGGAAATGACGGCGATGTTGCCATTTTCCTTGGCGGTTTTATTGACATTTTCAAAATGCTCAGGGATTTTTGCGTGGGTGTCAAAACTATCAACAACATTGAAATACTTAGCATATTCCGGGGTCTGCTTTGGCAGGTCGGTTGCACTGCCACCGCAAAGCACAAGCACGTCGATCTTGTCCTTGAAGTTCAGAACGTCGTCAACGTGATAAACACCGATACCCTCGGTCAAAATTTTGACCGTTTTTGGGTCACGACGGGAGAAAACGGCGACCAACTCAAGGTCATTGTTTTGCTTTATAGCACACTCAATGCCACGGCCTAAATTACCGTAGCCCATAATACCGATTCTAATACTCATTAAAATTCTCCTTTAAAATGAGAAATTGCATATTTTATTATTGAAATATGATATTGTATTATACCAAAGACTTTTTTTACAGTCAATATTTTTGATGAAATTTTGTGTTATGACGTTCTATTCTGTAGGGCAGGCGTTCCGCCTGTAGCGGAACGGGCAACCCGTCCCTACGAAACAATATTATAATGGCTGTAGTTAGACGTTATAAAAGTATAAATATACACATTACACAAAATAACCCTTCCGCTTTTGAAACGGAAGGGTTATTGTTTGTTAGTTGAAATTCAGTTTGTAATTTTTATCAAACCTTGAACAACAATTCGCCGTAGGTGGAAACGGGCCAATAATCCTCTGCGGTGAGCACCTCAGCAGAATCAACATCAGCACGTAAAAGTTCCATCAAGGGCAATACCTTTTCACGGAAATGCTTTGCCTGTTCGAGACCTGACAAAGATGCTGCCTCTTTCTCGGCCGTCTCAAGTTCATCGCAATGCTTGAACATTAAATCAGTGTACTTTGACAATTTTGCAATAAGGGTGATTTCTGCGGTGCAGGGGATTGCCTCCGAAACACCTTTTTTGGCAAGCACAGTATCGCTCAAATCGCTGACATAAGCACTGATGGCAGGAAGGTATTTCTTTCTTACCATATCAATGGCGGTCAAGGCCTCAATATTAATGGCTTTGGAATAGTTTTCAAGCAGAATCTCGTAACGCGAACGAATTTCCGACTCGGAATAAACGCCGTGCTTTACAAATACCTCAATGTTCTTGGGCTCAATCATCTGCGGTAATGCATCAACGGTCGAGGTGAGGTTCAATAAACCTCTGCGCTCGGCCTCAACCTTCCATTCGTCCGAATAGCCGTTGCCGTTGAAAACAACTCGCATATGGTCGTTCATTGTTTTCTTAACCAGTTCGTGAACGGCATCGGTCAGGTTTTCAACACCCTCAAGACGGTCGGCATAAGAGCAAAGAGCCTCGGCAACAATGGTGTTAAGTACAATGTTAGGGTCAGCAACCGAAGCAGTAGAGCCCAACATTCTGAACTCAAACTTATTGCCGGTGAACGCAAAGGGAGATGTACGGTTACGGTCGGTATTATCCTTGGGGAAGTCAGGCAAAACGTGAACGCCCAGTTTCATTTCACCAGCATCAACACCGTGGTATGCGGTGCCGTTGATGATTGACTCCAAAATAGCCTGCAACTCGTCGCCCAAGAAAATGGAAACGATGGCGGGGGGAGCCTCGGCAGCACCAAGACGGTGGTCGTTTGCGGCGGATGCAACCGACACACGCATCATACCCTGATATTTGTCAACCGCCTTGATAACGGCGGCAAGGAACAAAAGAAACTGTGCATTTTCGGCAGGGGTCTTACCGGGGTCTAAAAGGTTAACACCCGTATCGGTCGACATTGACCAGTTGTTATGCTTACCACTGCCGTTAACGCCTGCAAAAGGTTTTTCGTGCAACAGACAAACAAGGTCGTGACGGAGAGCAACCTTTTTCATCAATTCCATTGTGAGTTGGTTGTGGTCAACCGCAACGTTGGTGGTGTTGAAAATAGGCGCAAGTTCATGCTGAGCGGGTGCCGCCTCGTTGTGCTTGGTCTTGGCGTGGACACCCATTTTCCAAAGTTCCTCGTCAAGTTCCTTCATATATGCACAAACACGGGGTTTTAAAGCTCCAAAGTAGTGGTCTTCCATTTCCTGGCCTTTGGGGGCAGGCGCACCGAAAAGGGTACGACCGCAATAAAGTAGGTCGGCACGTTCATCGTAATATTTTTTATCAACAAGGAAATACTCCTGTTCGGGGCCTGCAGTGGTGGTAACACGCTTTACGGTGTTGTTACCGAAAAGACGCAAGATTCTGATGGCCTGACGGCTTAATGCCTCCATCGAACGGAGCAAAGGAGTCTTTTTGTCTAAAGCCTCACCGTTATAGGAACAGAAAGCAGTGGGGATACAAAGCGTACCGTCCTTAACAAAGGCGCAGGAGGTGGGGTCCCAAGCGGTGTATCCGCGAGCCTCACAGGTGTCACGAAGACCGCCCGAGGGGAAAGAAGAAGCGTCCGACTCACCTTTGATAAGTTCCTTGCCCGAAAACTCCATAATAACATGGCCGTCCTCGGTGGGAACGATAAAACTGTCGTGCTTTTCGGCGGTAATGTTGGTCATAGGTTGGAACCAATGGGTGTAGTGGGTTGCACCCTTTTCGATAGCCCAATCCTTCATTGCATTGGCAACTGTATTGGCAATGGTAATGTCCAACGATTTGCCGTCGTGGATAGTCTTTTTCAGTGCCCTATAGGTTTCCTTGGGCAGTTTTTCTTTCATAACCGCCTCATTAAAAACCTCACTGCCGAAAATTTCTGCGATCTTCATAAAATCCTCCAAAATAATCAAAAACAACGACACCGAAGCGCCGTCCGTTAAATTACTAAAAGAGTATACCATATAAGGTACAAAAGTCAACCTAAATACCTTAAAACATAATAAAATTTACCCACCGCTTGCCTTTTGTTAACATAAATCGGTTTTAGCATTATTTTATTATGTTTCAAAGGTTGAAATAATGTCAATTTCTTAATAAAATTAATAAAATGCGTCAAATAGTTGCGGTATCACAAACATAAAACTTAAAATTTTTAAACAAAACACTGTATCTGTCACCGAACAACCGAAAGAGGCTTTAATGATTTTAAAAACCTGTTAATTTAAAGTGAGGGTGGAGTATACATAAATAAAAATCCCTCAAACTTTCGTCTGAGGGATTTCTGGCATTCATGTCCAAAAAAGAACTGATCAAAACCTGATTTTCTAAAAATAATTTAATTTTTCTCTATATTATTCACATAAACAATTTACTTCTTTGCTTGAAACTCAGGAAATAGCGATAACGCAGATTCCATATTCATATATTGAAGATCTCCTGACTCAAATGCAACGTACGAAATTGTGTTTGAGTCTGTAGAAATGTGATAAGCAAAAGCACAATATCCGTCATTATAAGTATCTTCAAACTCATCGTCACGTGCATCATAATTATAAAAATTAAACCCCTTATATGACATACTGTTAAAAGAAAAATTTTCAATTTCACAAGATGAATCATATTGTGTTATTATCTGCTCTAATTTCTCTTTCTCTTTTACAAATTGGTCTTGTGAATATTGGACAGTCATTTGTATCATTCTATCAGGTTCGAAAACAGTCGCACCTGAATCATAATATACATAATCCAATATTATCGAGCCTTTTAATTCATCCTTGGACGGCATAACAAGCTTAAAGTTCTTTTCGAACGAATTATTATAGGATAAATAAGTATCAAAATCATAACTAATTTGTTCTTTTGCACCACAACCAGAAAAACAAAATAAAACCATTAAACAAATAAAAAGCAACAAAAACTTTTTCATATCATCACCGCCTTGAGTTATTACTTCAACTTACTTTTAGCAGTATTTATTGAAGTAATCAACAACTTTTTAACTTCAATACATTTTACTAAAATATCATTATTATCGTAATATCCACTTTCGATTAAAAGTTCTAACCAATACTCACTTTCTGAACATTCTTTAAGTGCAATTTGAAGTTTAGCAATAAAATCGGCAGTTCCGTGACCATAAAATGCTTCACGAATGTTTGCGCCAACACTTGTTCCGCTACGGATAAGTTGATTTGTGAGAACGGATTCCTTTTTAGTTTGTTTTACATAGTTACAAACTTTTATAATCTGCAAAGCAAATTCTTTAGATTTTATAATTAACGGACTATCAGCCATAACATTACCGCCTTTCTTATTATCATTATACCACTACAAAATAAAAAATAGCAAGGCGAAGCCTTGCAAAAATACTTATTACTTCTTACCTATTACTTATTACTTCCCAAAGTCCCAAGGACATTTGAGGTAAGAGTGAAGAGGTAATAGGTAAGAAGTAAGCCCCAAGAACTTATCGTCCTTGGGGCTTTGGGAGTTTTGAACTTAATGGCACGAATGAAATGTGCCTGAAAACTTGATTTTCTTTAATTTCTAAGTTATTCAATAAGACCTCTGCGGTTTGTTCCTTTTGCTTCATTATCGAGCAAAGATAGTTTAAAATAAGTTCTCACAAATTTCCGGAATATGTGCAAAATCGTATTTTCTATATGAAAGCAACTGCTGTATGAGGTCTGTTTCTCGGTATGCATAGTCAATGCCATCGTTATGTTCTTTATCTTTAAGAATATTAAGCTCAGCCACACCGCCGTTGTTGTTTGTAAAATTCACCATGATTTCAGATTGCGAAGCTGGTACGACTGTATCCTTCTCGCCATGATAAGCAATTACAGGTGTCTTAACCAATTTACCGGTTCGCCACACAACACCGCCGCCCGCCACAGGAGCGATAGCTGCAAACATTTCAGGATAACACATTGCCATCTCCCAGGTTCCATAACCGCCCATACTAGAACCGGTTAAAACAATTCTATCCTTTGGTATTCCATATTCAACCACTACATCATCAATAATGGATTTAAGTTCTTTGACCATATTGTTCCAGATAAACTCACCCGGGCATTGTGGGTACAGAACAACAGCATTAATATCCAGTCCTTCTTTTATGAGCTTAGGGATACCGTGACGGTATATATGTTCAAAATTTTTTCCTCTTTCTCCCGCGCCATGAAGATAGATCAGTAGAGGCTTGTCTTTAAAGTCATCGCAAAAAGCCACTCCATAATTCATTTGACTGTCATCATTGGATAGATTCGTCTTAATTTTCATCATAAAAATTCACCGACCTTTAGGTGTAT
>JAZNBS010000007.1:0-27621 GCA_045587185.1 Acutalibacteraceae bacterium | reverse complement strand
ACAATTTTCATTTTCAACTCCTTGGCTCACAGAACGACATGGCTACGATCCGACTTTGGATAGAGCATCGCCCTTCTAAGGCGAGGGTCGGGGGTTCGAATCCCTCAAGGTACACCAATTATGGTGGATGTAGCGCAGTTGGTTAGAGCGAAGTCGGAGGCCAAGCGGTCTTAGGAAGACAATTTTCATTTTCAACTCCTTGGCTCACAGAACGACATGGCTACGATCCGACTTCCTTCTAAGCAGTAGGTCAGGGGTTCGAGTCCCTTCTGGCGTGCCATCTATGGTGGATATAGCTCAGTTGGTTAGAGCGCCAGATTGTGGCTCTGGAGGCCATCGGTTCGACTCCGATTATCCACCCCACTTTTATTTTTTTTACCTTTTTTATGAACTCGGCGGTTTTTGTTTTCAAACGCTTAAACGCAACCGCCACAAGAGTAAAATTTAATACATTGGGGTGTCGTCAAGCGGTAAGACACAGCACTTTGACTGCTGCATTCGTAGGTTCGAATCCTGCCACCCCAGCCACATAAGAACGAAAGTTATGATACCACCCGTATTGCAACTTTCGTTCTTTTTCTATGCCCTAAAAGCTTTGTGGCACAAGGCTTTTGCCGTTCAAGTACAAAAGATTAGTTTCATTGTATCAAAATTGACTACATAAAAGTCGAAGTCGGGTGACTCAAACCTACCCATTTTTATAACCATCAAATCACAATGAAACTTTTCTTAAAAGAATAATTTCATTGTACCGGAGATTAATTTCATTGTGGTAGAAAAGTTTCAGTGTGATAAAGATTAGTTTCTGTGTCAAGAAAATTTACAATTGCATCTTGAAAAAGTTCGCACAAACGAATATAATATATATAACGAATTTATGGGGAGTTAGGTGTATGAATGAAATGATGACAGTCCAATCTGCCGCTCAGAAGTGGGATATTACACCACGTCGAGTGCAGATTTTATGCAACGAAGGTCGTATAGATGGAGCGGTCAAAAGAAGCGGTGTTTGGTTTATTCCCATAACCACTCAAAAACCCGCAAGGCAAAACAAACTTTCTAAAAATCAAACAAGAAAAGCAACGATAAATGTTTTATCATTGTTTTCGGGTTGCGGTGGTATGGATTTAGGATTTGAGGGTGATTTTGAAGTATTAAAATCCTGTATAAATTCTAAGGTCAACACAAATTGGAATGTTACCCCTGTAGATGAACATTGGGTACGTCTGCCTAAAAATAGATTTCATACAGTTTTTGCTAACGATATTAGAGAAGATGCAAAGGCGGCTTGGACAAATTATTTTGGAAAGCGTGGAATTGCTGCTTCAACATATTATCTTGACAGTATCGTCGATCTTGTTAAACTACACAAGGAAAACGGGATGCCTGTGTTCCCCGAAAACATTGATATTGTAACCGGCGGATTTCCTTGTCAAGACTTTTCAATTGCAGGAAAAAGGCAGGGATTTGATTCTGATAAGAGTCATACTGGAAAAAAGATAGTTGACACTGATACTCCAAGTGTAGAAAGCCGCGGTCAGTTATATATGTGGATGCGTGAGGTTATCTCCATTACGCAACCCAAAGTATTTATTGCTGAAAATGTCAAAGGACTTGCAAATCTTGGCGATGTAAAAGCAATTATTGAACACGATTTTAGTACGATTTCTGAAAATGGTTATCTTGTTGTACCAGCAAGAGTATTGCACGCCGCTAATTATGGTGTGCCGCAATCAAGAGAAAGAGTAATTTTCTTTGGATTCAAGAAATCAGCATTAACCCCAAAGGCGCTTGAAGCTCTTTCTATGTCAAGTATTCCTGAAGGATTTGATCCATATCCGTTCATAACACATGCTTATAACACTTCGGGGATTAACTTATTGCCACCAGTAACACTAAAACAAGCCTTTATTGGATTAGATGAGCCAGAGAAAGCGACTGATATTTCGCAGCAAAAATATTCAAAAGCAAAGTATATGGGCAAACATTGTCAGGGACAAACAGAAGTTAAACTTGATGGTATTGGTCCAACTATACGTTCCGAACATCACGGTAATATTGAGTTTCGCCGTTTGAGTGTTGAACACGGTGGTGCTTATGCTGATGAACTAAACAGCGGCAAAATCGAGCGTAGATTGACAATTAGGGAATGTGCCCGTATTCAAACTTTTCCTGATGGATATGATTTCGTTTTCAAAAACAACATCACCAACAGCTCTGTATCTGCGTCAGAAGCTTATAAGTTAATTGGTAATGCCGTTCCACCGTTGTTAGGGTTTCATATTGCAAAACGCATAGAAACCTTATGGGATGTGTATTTTGGAGGTGAAAAAAATGATAATATCCGAGAATAAAAAGCCGCCATTAGACGAATTTAGAGCATTGATGGCTAAAACCGATGCTATGCTCAATGCGGAAGCAAAGGGAAGAGAGTTGTATTATAAAGGTCGCAATGGCATACAATTAGAGGAAGATGTTTGCGATGCTTTGTCAAGGTGTGCTGTTCATACGCCGTTTGAAGGAACTATACAATTAGTTTCAGGTGCTTCTTTTCCTGACATAGTTGCGAATCGATTCTATGGAGTAGAAGTGAAAAGCACCAATAAGAATCATTGGAAATCAATAGGTAGCAGTATATTAGAATCAACACGTGATCAAAATGTTGAACGCATTTTTCTTACCTTTGGAAAGTTAGGTTCACCTGTTGCTTTTATGAGTCGCCCTTACGAGGAATGTTTATCAGGAATATCGGTAACTCACTATCCTCGCTATCAAATTGATATGGAACTTGGTGTAGGAGAAACTATATTTGACAAGATGGGCATCCCATATGACACATTACGAAAAATGGAAAACCCTGTTGCACCAGTTTCTCAATATTATAAACAGCAATTAAAGCCAGGAGAAAGTTTGTGGTGGGCAGCTGATTCAGATATAGAAGAAACTGTCGCTCCCCCTACAGTTCGATTGTGGAGCACATTGTCCCACGAAGAAAAGAACTATTACACGGTGCAAGGTTATGCTTTGTTCCCTGAAATTTTAGGGCATAATAGCACGAAAAAATATCAAAGGTATGCACTTTGGTTAGCTACGAACTGTGCTGTCATTAACACTAATATTCGTGACCAATTTTCTGCTGGCGGACGTGTTGATATTGTAACCGCAAATGGAATATACGAACGAATGCCTGCCGCATTCGGAAGAATACAACGATATAAAGATTTAATAGTTGAAACCATTATATCAGCTAATCCCGAAGTTCTTAAAGAACATTGGATGATGATTGACCTCCCTGACAATCGGCTATTGTATTGGTGTCAGCGAGTTGCAATTTGTGCTGGTGTAACCAAAGACGAAACTAACATATACTACGATATGTTACGTTCGATATTTGGTATTTAAGTTATTATTTCTAAAAGTTGCAACCCGTATCAAAAAATGCGTTATAATTCAGAAAAGAACCCACACTTGTCTGTGACAAGTGTGGGTTCTTTTCAACTGAATTCGTCCTTATAGACGTATTTCATCGCGCAAGGTGCAATTTCATTGAAACTCACTGAAATTGCATACCCCTCTAAATTTCTCTTGTAAAATCCGTTACAATATGATAGTATTGTAGTGTATAATGAATTTGGGGAGGAATATACCTTGGCAACCTCTGGTGAAAAGCCTTATGTATTTGTCAGTTATGCACATGCTGACAAAGAGGTGGTTATGCCCACTATCAATGCAATGAAGGCTCATAATATAAATATTTGGTACGATGGCGGTATTGAAGCAGGCAGTGAATGGCCCGAATATATTGCGGAAAAGGTCATATCCTGCTCAAGATTTATTCTCTTTATAAGTGACGCTTATCTGAAATCACAGAACTGTAAGCGTGAACTTAATTTTGCTATTTCAAGAAAGAAAGAGATTCTTTCTATTTATCTTCATGACGTTGAACTGTCACCCGGTATGGAAATGCAGTTGGGTACATATCAGGCATTCTTCAGAAACCGTTTTGCGACCAACGAACTGTTTTTTGCCGCACTATGCAAGGAGCACTTCTTTGACCCCTGTCTTGAAACACCCGATACTAACAACACCTCTGACAGCGAAAGCACTGCGACTGCCCAAAACCCTCTGGGTGGGCAAAGTGGCTACGGCAACAATGGCGGTGCACCCGCGGGACAAAATCCCCAAAGCGGTTTCAACGGTCAGGGCTATAACGGTGGATACAATAACCAAGGAAACAACGGCGGCTATCGTAACGACAGGCCATATGTCCCCCAAAGCCAACGCGGAAACCAAGGTTATAACAACAGAAGCAATGGGGGTTACGGAAACACAGGCACCTATACACCGCCCAACAACCGAGGCCCTCAAGGGTACAACGGCGGTTACGGCACTCCTCCCCAAACCCCTCCTGCATACACTCCGCCACCCGCTTATGACGTTATCCGAGCACCCCTGCCCCTTAAAAGCAAGATAGTTGCGGGCCTGTTGGCTATTTTCCTTGGCGGCTTGGGCGCACAGAAGTTTTACCTTGGTCAAACCGGCAGGGCATTGCTGTATCTCATTTTCTGCTGGACTTATATCCCAGGTATACTTTCATTTATAGAGGGTCTTATAATCCTAACCTCGTCCGACGAAAAATTTGAACGAAAATATAACTGCCGTTCAAAATAAAACAAAGAAAACCGCTTTGACAAATGTGTCAAAAGCGGTTTTCTTATGTTAAAATCTATTGATTTGATGTTTATTTATACATTGGACCGAAGTTTTGGCATGCGCGGTAGTCAGAGCCCTCTTTGTCCATACCGAAAGCGTTCCATGCGGCAGGACGGAAGATTTTTTCTTCGGGAACATTGTGCATTGAAATAGGGATACGAAGCATAGAACAAAGGGTAATAAGGTCGGCGCCAATGTGACCGTAACTGATGGCACCGTGATTTGCACCCCAGTTGTTCATAACCTCGTAAGCGGTTTTGAATGCGCCCTCACCGGTGCAGCGCGGTGCAAACCAAGTGCAAGGCCATGTGTAGTCGGTACGCTTCCAAAGGGTGTCCGAAACATCCTCGGGCAAAGCAACCGTCCAACCTTCAGCAATCTGCAAAACGGGGCCCAATCCCTTAACAAGGTTGAGTCTTATCATTGTTGCAGGCATTTCAGCCTTTGTTTCAAAACGCGAGGAATATCCGCCGCCTCTGAAATATCCAAGGTCTGCATAGTTCCATGTGGAATTTTTAAGCACGGCATCAATGTCCTCGTCACGCATATCATACCAACATTTCATAACTGCGTTGCCGTTTTCGTCCTTGGCTTCGCCATTGGCATCAAGACAGCAAGCGCCTGAATTTATAAGGTGGATAATGCCGTTAGAGTCCTTAGCCTTGCCCTCTATATCATAACCTGTAACGCGCTTGACAGCCTCACCACTCCAGTAGGTTCTGACATCGGCAAACATCTGAGGACGGTTGGTGAGCAGTTTCATAAAGAGCATTCCCAAGCCGTTCAAAACATCGTTTTCGGTCGCAAGAATATAAGGCTCGCGCGCTCCGTTCCAGTCAAAAGATGTGTTCAGGATAGATTCGGGGAAGTCTGCATTGGGGTAAAAATCGGTCCACTGACGCTGGCCTTGGAAACCTGCGGCAATAGCGTTGTGACCAACCGATTCCTCCTCACAACCCTCAGGCAAATTGTCACAACCGTTCATCATTTCTTTGATTATGACCGCCATCTTGACGACGAACTCCCAGTCAGCATCTTTTTGGGCGCGTGTTTTCTGTAAGTTTTCGGGGTTTTTATCAAAACCTTCGATGCACTTTTCCTTTGCCCACTTTAGTGCCTTTTCATACTCGTCGTGGTCATAGATTCCTTCGGTCATTCGGCGGATTATCTCGACCTCGTCAACCGATTCGACACGCATACCAAGGTAGTCCTCAATGAAATCCGAATCTATAATCGAACCGCCGATACCCATACAGATGGATCCTATCTGCAGGTAAGACTTGCCTTTCATTGTCTTGACAGCAACTGCGGCACGTGCAAATCGCAAAAGTTTTTCCTTGACATCCTCAGGGATAGAGGTATCATCGCAATCCTGCACATTGTGACCATAAATGCCAAATGCAGGCAGACCTTTTTGTGCGTGGGTTGCAAGCACCGACGCTAAGTAAACCGCACCGGGACGCTCGGTTCCGTTAAATCCCCATACACCCTTTACGGTATCCTTCTCCATATCCATTGTTTCGGCACCATAACACCAACAGGGAGTTACGGTAAGCGTAATGGAAACGCCGTTCTTTCTGAACTTTTCGGCACAGGCGGCGGCTTCGGCAACACGGCCGATTGTGGTATCGGCAATGATGACCTTTACCGGCTCGCCGTTCGAGTATTTAAGATTTTCCTCGAACAGTTTTGCGGCACTCTTTGCCATGTTCATAGTCTGCTCTTCCAACGATTCGCGGACCTTTAAAACACCTCTACGACCGTCAATGGTCGGTCTGATTCCTATAACGGGATAATCTCCAATAAGTCTGTTTTTAGCCATAATCATTACTCCTTCATTCAGTTTCAATTTTTGCTACACGAACAATGAGGTTCGTGCCGTAGGCAAAAGGTACAGTGTAGACCGTTATCTTGTCTCCGTCCTGCTCGAATTTAACCTCCCTTCCGTTGTCAATCCATGTGATTCTCTGGATTTTTTCAGACAACGCAAAGCGGTTAATATGGTTTCCGTCAGAGTCCCATACAACAACGTTACCGTCACCGCCCATGCTGACATTACTGCAGAACATATAATACGTTTTTCCGTCTTTCAGGATAAAATCATTCGGTTTTCCATCAATACTTATGTCGGTGGGACGTGCAGTGTACAGTGCCTCTTTGTAAATCTTAACCCATTTGCCGACAACCTTTAGCAATTCGGCATCTAACGGACGGATGTGGCCGTTATCCATAGGACCTACATTAAGCAACATATTTGCGCCGTATTTTCGGCAAGTACAGATATCTTCTATCAACGTCTGAGGTGACTTGTAAAGCAGATCGTCTTCACCGTATCCCCAGACACAGCCCAAAGTCTGACACATTTCAGAGGCAATGTATTTGGGCGAATCCGCCATATTTATCGGCTGCGGTCTGCCTCGCTCAAATGTGACACTGTCAAGTTCAATATGACCGAGTTCACCGCGAGCGCTCAATCCTGTGTTGTTGATTATCATGGCATCAGGCTGATGCTTCCTGATAAGTCCGTATAAAGCATCCTCTTCCCAATCTGCTTGTTTTTTATCCCACTTGCCGTCAAACCAAAATCCGCCGATTTTTCCGTAGTTTGTGCAAAGCAGTTCAACGCTTTTTCTCAAATATTTCAGATACTCAGGGAAATCGGCTTCATAACTTGGCTCACGCCAATCGAGCAATGTGTGATAGAAAAACGGGACAATATCCGCTTTTCGACATTCGTCCACAAACTCTCTTACCAAATCTCTGCCTGCCGGCGAATGCGGTGCATCGTAATCATTAAGGCCACAGGTATCGTACAACGAAAATCCATCGTGATGACGGGTGGTCAGTGTGATGTAACGGCAACCGAGACCTTTTGCGGTAGATACCAATTTCTCTGCCCAGTCGGGTTCGGGGTTGAACTTCTCCTTCAAAGGTTCATAATCCTCGTGCGAGATTTTGTGGGCTAATTTTGCCCACTCTCCCTTACCCAAAACACTGTAAAGTCCATAATGCACAAACATTCCTAGACCCATTTTTTCAAAGTCCTTAATTCTTTGCTCAATTATCATACCGACAACTCCTTTATTGACATTCTGCGAATGTTCTTATATAATAATTATAGTATAATATACTTATGGTTTCTTGTACAAAAAGGTATCAAAACTTGTATTATTTTCACTTTTTGGTGGTTTTATGAAGTATGGCGAGTTAAACGAGGGCAAAAAGCACGGAAACGAAGGTTTTCCGATTGAATATTATTTTGTGGACGAAAACCATCCACAATATGAAATGCCGTTGCATTGGCACCGTGAGATTGAGTTTGTTTATATAAGAAGCGGTCATCTGACATTGCATTTGAACGCCTTGGAGTATCACCTGAAGCAGGGCGATATTGCCGTGATAAACGGCGGTGTTCTGCACCGAGGAGCGCCTCATAATTGCGTTTATGAGTGTATCGTGTGTGACCTTAATATGCTTCGCCGTTCGGCCGACACGCTAACCGACCTTATACTGCCTATTATTTCTGGACAGATGACGGTCAGCGTACTGTTTGAGGCTGACTTCGGTACTGTTTACGCCTGTGCGATGTCGCTTTTTGCCTCAATGCGCCATCCGGCTGATTTCTTCGAACTTGAGGTGGTAGGGCGGTTGTTTTCACTTGTGTGCGAACTGTACCGTGCCGATGCGGTAAAGCATCACCGCGCCAACCGTCAGGAAAACCTCATCAAGCGCATAACCGAGATGCTTGATTGGTTGGAGGATAACATAAGCGAACCTGTTTCGTTGCAGAAATTGGCGTCAATAGCAGGTTTGAACGAAAAATATTTCTGCCGTGTTTTTAAAGATACCACGGGCAGGACACCCGTTGACTACATAAACCAACTCCGTATAAACACCGCCTGCCAACTTTTGCAACACGAAACCCGTTCAATAACCGAGGTGGCAATGCTCTGCGGTTTTTCGGATATGTGTTATTTTTCAAAGGTTTTCAAAAAATATAAGAACCTTTCTCCCAGACAATGGCTTAAACTAAACAAGACGCAGACTTGATACACTTCAAGTCTGCGTCTTTTATTTAAATTTTTATAGTTTCACCTGATTTTATTGAGTAACATCTGCCGTCTGCCACAAACCACAACTCAACATCGGTGGGGTTGTGGACAACGTGCCCATCGGCCGAACATTCCAACCGACTGAATGCTTGCGAATAAAGATAGATTTCCATATTGGTGGCATACCAAACGTCATTGTGACCGCCAACTTTTTTGCACAAATTCTCCATTCTGTCCCAATCATTGCGCTGATTAAATTCATACGAATGACCCCATATATAGAACAGCCATGGTTGCTTTGTGGGGGTTTTTTTCAAAAAGCGGTCGGCAATGGCAAAAATATCATCATTGGCATGGCGGCAGGTGGGATTCCATGTTAACCATTCGGTCGGCATTTCAAAATCAAGCGTGCTTTTAACCGTCCGACTGTAATAGATGTCCGCCGCACGGCAACACTCAATAACTGTGTCGTTATATGTGCCCATAGGATAGGCCATTCCGTGCACCTCGCGACCAAACATTGACTCCAATTTCTGTCGGTCCAAAACAATTTCATCCAAAGCAACAGCAGGGTCACATTTGTCAAGAAACGGATGGGTATAAGAATGACAGGCAACCTCAAAATCGGGGTCGGTAAAAAGTTCCTTACACTCTTTTTCGGTCATTCGTCGGGCGCATATGGTCTTTGCGCCGTTCATAAGACCGCTGTTAAGGTTAAACGTGCATTTAAGTCCGTTTTCCTTGAAGATTTTGCATAGACGGATATCTGAATCAACACCGTCATCATAACTGAAGGTCAAAGCCTTGGCCTTGCCGTTTGGAAATCTTAAAAAATACTGACTCATAACCGTCCTCACTAAAACTGGCCTCTGCGCTTCATTTCATAAATTTTCAGCACAGCAGCCTGAGTTTTTGCGTCCTTTATCTCACCCGAAAGTATCATATCGACAACGTGTTCAAGCGGGAGTTTTTCGGTCTCCAGAAACTCGTCCTCATCAAGTTTCTTCTCACCCTCTTTGAGTCCCTTGGCGGCAAACATATGGATTATCTCACCGCAATATCCTGGCGTGGGATAAAGTTGACCTATAGGTATAACCGTTTCGGCGGTGGTGCCCGTTTCCTCTTTAAGCTCACGAACGGCACCCTGCAACGGATCCTCGTCACCGTCACGCTTGCCGGCAGGAATCTCATAAATAACCTCTTTGTAAGGGTAACGGAACTGCTTGACGAGATAAACCTCGTCACTATCGGTCAGCGCCACGACGCAAACGCCACCGTTATGCTCGACAACCTCGCGTTTTGCGGCAGTGCCGTCGGGCAAAAGAACCTCGTCCACACGCATATTGACAATCTTGCCACGGTACTTATAATCTTCAGAAATGCCTTTTTCGATTAAGTTCATAATATCGCTCCGTTTCGAATACCTTTTTATGTAAGGGATTTTTCAAAAAGAAAAGGTGTTGCTTATGGAATCTATTATAAAACAACTTGATTACGATTACAACGGTTTTGAGTCGGTTTTAAGACAATTAAAAGAAAAATATCCTTTTTTGGCATTAGGTTCGGCAGGAAAGAGCGTTATGGGACGCGATATTAAACTGTTGAGACTCTCAAAAGGCGCCGATTACATACTTTATACAGCCGCAATTCACGGAAGCGAAAGGCTTACCGCCACCGTATTATTGAAATTTATTGAAGAGTTGTGCGAGGCCGTCAAAAACGGCGGTAAGGTGGCCGGTGTCGATGCGCGGCGGGCACTTTACGGCAAGGGTATTATGTTTGTGCCGATGTGCAACCCCGACGGGTGTGAGATAGCCTTGAAAGGCGTAAAAGGATGCGGTGACCTTAGCGGAAGACTTTACAAACTTTGTGGCGGCGATTTTACCCATTGGAATGCAAACGCAAGAGGTGTTGACCTTAACCATAACTTCGACGCAGGGTGGGAACAACTACACATTTTGGAGCGTGAGCACGGTTTTTACGGTCCGGGCCCCACCCGTTTCGGCGGAACAAAACCTCATTCAGAGCCCGAAACGGTTGCCTTGGTTGACCTTTGTCAAAAGGTGAATATCCGTTATGTGATGTGTTTTCATTCGCAGGGCGAAGTCATCTATTGGGACTACAACGGTATAAACACCCACCGCGGACAAAAAATGGCCGAAATATTTGCGGCATCTTCGGGCTATGCTCTGGACGTCCCCACGCCTTTGGCAGTCGGTGGCGGTTTTAAGGATTGGTTTATTGAAAAATACCGCCGGCCGGGATTCACGATAGAATTGGGGCACGGCAAAAACCCGTTGCCTGTGACCGACTGTGACAATATTTACGAAAAAGTAAAAGAAATGATGGTGTTAGGTCTATTGATGTAAAAAAAAGCACACGCAATCTTCTATTGCGTGTGCTTCAGCGTCATATCTTTTTTCTCAGAACAGTAAATCCAAGACCGTCTATTTTTACAAGGCCGTTTTGCGGCATATACCCGAACACGACTTCAGCCTGTTCCCAACCGTGACCTATCGAGATTACCTGTTGCTCATGCCAACGGTTCGCACAAATCAATACACTCTCGGTCTCACCCTTTCTGATAAAGGCAATGTGCCCTGCCCCCGATGAAACGGGAACAAAATCGCCGTCAGAAAAGGCTTCGCAAGACCTTCTGAACTGACCCAGACGCTTGTAGAAATCCACAAGATAACCGTCCTCTTTCCCCCAAGGATAAAATCCGCGGCAGAATGGGTCGCCGTAACCTTCCATACCTGCCTCGTCACCGTAATACAGTGACGGAATTCCGGGCAGGGTGTATTGCAAGAGCGCGGCAATATAAAGCAGTTTTTTGGCGTACCACATCTGGCGTTCGCTCATTCGCTTTTCGGCTTGCCATGCTCGGCCTCTGCCCGAAGCGGGTTCCCCGCCGAGTGCCGTTAAAATACGTTCGGTGTCATGCGTGCCGATATGGTTCATCAGAAGCCTTAACGCATTTCTGGGATAGTTTTCGCAAACCGTCATAACGGCATCCTCAAGGTCTTGTCCGCTTCCGCCCGTCAAAAACTTCACCAAAGCCGAAGCAAACGGATAGTTCATAACCGAATCGAGTTGTTTTCCTCTCAAATATCTGCGTCGGACACCGTAACTTATCTTGTTTGTGGCATCTTCCCAAACCTCGCCTATAATAAGAGCATCCTTTTTCTCGCTCTTTACGGCCTTGCGTATCTTATCAAGAAAGGCATCGGGCAGTTCGTCGGCAACATCGAGTCTCCAACCTGAAACACCAAGGCGGAGCCACTTTCTCAACACGCCGTTGCGCCCTGTGATAAACTCGGTGAAATCGGCGTTGTTTTCGTTTGTTTCAGGTAGGCTGGGGACCCCCCACCACGCACTGTAACGGTTGGGCCAACTGTGAAAGTTGTACCAGTTGAAAAATTCCGACTCCTGCGATTCAAAAGCACCCACCGAGTCATAACGTTTGTAACGGTTGAAGTAAATACTGTCATCACCCGTGTGGGAAAATACACCGTCAAGAATTATTGAAATTCCAAATTTTTTAGCATCGTCACAAAGCCTTTTGAGGTCCTCTTCAGTGCCGAGCATTGGGTCTATCTTCATATAATCGGCTGTGTTGTAACGGTGATTGGAATGGGCTTCAAAAATGGGGTTGAGATAAATAATGCTGACGCCCAACTCTTCCAAATAAGGCAGTTTCTGACGCACACCCTCAAGGTCGCCGCCGTAATAATCGTTGCCAAGCGAACAATTTTCACCCAACTGACGGTATTCAGGAGTGGCTGTTCGGTCGGTCTGGATAAAACGGTCTTCGGGGACACTGGACTTTGCAGTCCCCGAATCATAAAAACGGTCGGGGAATATCTGATAAATTATTCCGCCCTTAAAACAGTCAGGCGTTTTGTATGATTTTTCATAAACCGTGAGTTGCCATTCACCGCCGTCACGGGAAACGTGCCCCTCTCCGAACTTGAAACGTGTAACAAACTGTCTCCCCCACGGCGAATCAAAACAAAAACTGTACCAATAAAGACCTTCGCGAAGATTAACAGTTACCTTATACCACCGGTAACCATCATCATAATATTCGTCGGCCGCCATCAATACAAACTGTTCGCGTCCCGAATCCTCACGCAGTTTTAGAAAAGCACCCGAACATTTTGCGTCACGGTGCAAAAGAAGCCGTAAGGTTACCTTTTCATCTTCTCTGACGGCACCAAACGGCAATTTATATAAAACATCTCGTGAATCATAAGGGATAAATTTCATTTCAATCCACCTCGGAGCAGTGTACCAACATATAATACCCTATTTCCTCACATTTTTCAAGAGTTATATATAAAAGTTAAGGGGGCGGAGGTGTGGACAGTATTTTTGAAACTCTGTATTGTTGTATGACAACGCCGTTGGGATTTTTGGCGATTATTTCGTCCGTTTTGCTGATGTTGGTCAACGGGTGGACCGATGCGCCCGTGAACATTGCCACTGCCATTCATTCGGGCGCGGTGAAACCTAACACTGCGATTTTACTTTCTGCTGTTTGCAATTTTTTTGGCGCATCGGTAATGTGTTTTATGGGTAGTTCGGTGGCCGTGAGTATATACAATATCTCAGGTTTGTCGGATTTGGGCGACCTTGCCCTTCCTGCATTGGGCAGTGCAATGGTTTCGGTGGTGTTGTGGGCGTTGATTGCGTTGAAGTTAGGTCTTCCCACAAGCGAAAGTCATGCGCTAATGGCCGCACTTTCGGGAGCGGCGGTTGCAGGCGGCGGATTTTCGGTATTGAACGGCGCCGAATGGCTCAAAGCCCTCTTCGGTATTGTTCTTTCAACCTTGCCCGTAGTGTTTCTTTCGTATTTCACGGCACATATTTTAAAAACACGGATTGGGTTTATGCAGAACTCTTTTAAACGCTTGCAGGTGTTGGGGGCCGCTTTGTCTTCATTTTCACACGGTGCACAGGACGGACAAAAGTTGGCAGGTGTGCTGACCTTGGCATCGGCGCTGGGTTCAAACAACAAACCAACCGACGTCACGGTGCCGATATGGACGGTGCTTGTCTCGGCCACCGTGATATCACTCGGCACGCTTTTGGGTGGCAGAAAAATAATAAAAACCCTGAGAGGATTTGCGCCGAGCGACCCCGCCTCAGGCTTCGCGTCCGACCTTATTTCAGCCGTCGGTCTGCTGATTTTATCGGCCTTTGGATTGCCTGCCTCAACCACCCACGCCAAATCCTCTGCCGTGCTTGGTGCAGGGCTTTTATGCCACCGTTTCGGCTCACAACTCAACTCTTTTAAATGGATGGCTCTTGTGTGGTTGCTGACCTTTCCCGTTTCGGCCGCACTTGGTTTCTTTTTCACAAAACTATTAACGTGTTGTGCAATTACTCCATAACAGCCAATGTGCAATTTGCGTATATTATATAATAATTTCGGTGATAAATATGCATAAAAGAATTCGCAGTTTTGGGAAAGATAAGTGTTATGGTAAGTCTCAACTCGCCGAAATATTAAAGATAAGTCAAGCAACGTACTCACGTTATGAAAACGGTCTTCTTGAAATACCAACCGAGGTTTTGATTGAACTTACAAAATTTTACGGTGTTTCGGCTGACCGCATATTAGGACTTGTGGATTAACAAAAGCGACCGTCTTGCACTAAGGCGGTCGCTTTTGCGGTATTATAATGAATTTTCTAGAATCAAAAGACAAATTTATCAAATTCATATTGTTATAAAAAAATTTCAGAAAATTGCAAATACACTCTTCTATTTTGCGGTATTGTTTGCTATAATATATAATTGGTACATTATATTAGTGAAAGTGTGTCTTTTTGGGGGTGCAAGTCGTGTTTATAACCTGTTGCGGAATGAAACTCAATTATATTGACGAGGGCGACGGTCCCGTTGTTTTACTGCTTCACGGTTGGGGCGCATCGTGCGATTCTTATAAAGGTGTTATCAACACATTGAGGGACAAGTGCCGTCTTGTCGCACTTGATTTTCCGGGTTGCGGAAAGTCCGACCTGCCCGAAAGACCTTTGGATATAAATGACTATGTCGCACTGGTTATGGAGTTTTGCAGTGCCTTGAATATAAGCAATCCGATTTTAGTCGGGCACTCGCACGGGGGACGTGTTATTATGAAACTTGCGGGTAGCGGACTTATGAACCCCCGAAAGATTGTTTTTATTGATGCCGCGGGCATTAAACCTAAATTCAGTTTAAAAAAATGGTGTAAGGTGCGTACCTTTAAGACGGTTAAGTGGTTTTTGACCTTGCCCGTTATCCGAAACCACACCAAAGATACTTTGCAAAAGGCACGAAACCACTTTGGCTCGGCCGATTATAACTCGGCACCTGAGGTTATGCGAAAAACCTTGGTCAACCTTGTCAACGACGATATGACGGCTTATCTTGACGGCATCAGCGCCTCTACCTTGCTTATCTGGGGTGAGAATGACACGGCAACACCTCTTTATATGGCTAAGAAAATCGAAAAAATCATCCCTGATTGCGGACTTTGTGTGATAAAAGGCACGGGGCACTGGTCATTTGTTGAAAAGCCGCACGAAGCCCAGTCGATTTTGAGGAGTTTTCTTCCCTAAATCCTAATTTTTGAGGTGACTTTTTTGGATATTATCATTTCAATTTGTTTTGGCGTTCTTTGTGCCGTTTTCGGAACAGTGGGTTTAACCCGTCAGTTTCAGATGTTACAGCAAAATTCCTATTTTGCCGTAAGATATTGGCGGTGGTATAAAGGCTCGTTTAAGATAAGACGGCTTTTGTATGTTATCATTAGCCTGCTCGGCTCGGTTGGCGCATTCTTTGCGTTGAGTTTAAGAACTGTGCCTTGCATTGTGATTTTTGCTGTGCTTTTGCTGGTTTTGTTTATCACGGCACGCAGGTCAATGAGCCTCAACAAAAAATCTATCAAAAAACTTGTTGTCACGGCAAGGGTCAAACGTATGTGGACGGCCGCAGGTATTATCTTGCTTTGTGTTGCCGCATTATCGGTCCTTTTGCCTGACACGGCCGGCAACGCACTTAAAGGTGTTTTGTTCTTGATGTGCGCTCTGCCCGAGATAGCGACCTTTGTTTCGCTTTTTGCGATGAAGCCTGTTGAAAAGGCGATTTCCAACTACTATGTCAACGATGCCCGGAAGATTCTTCAATCAATGAAGAATATGAAGGTCATCGGTGTTACAGGTAGTTACGGCAAGACAAGTACCAAGTTTATTCTTGGCAGAATTTTGAGTGAAAAGTACAACACCCTTGTTACCCCGGAAAACTACAACACGCCGATGGGCATTGTCATCACTGTGCGCCGTGACCTTAAGCCCACCACTCAGATTTTCGTCTGTGAGATGGGTGCAAAACGCAAAGGTGACATAAAAGAAGACTGTATGATAGCCAACCCCGATATAGGCGTTATCACCTCTATAGGCCCTCAGCATCTCGATACTTTCGGCAACATTGAAACGGTTGTTTCCACTAAGTTTGAACTTGCCGATTGGGTGAAGCATAAAGGCGGTAAGATGTACCTAAACAGTGACAACGGTTACATCAAATCCAACAGTGAAGATTATGACAGCGTTACCTATGGAACAACCGATTGTGACTGCAAATCAACCGATATTTCCTATTCGCCAAGAGGCCTTACTGTTACGGTGAAGTATAAGGAACACCAATTTAAAGTGACCTCTCGCCTGCTCGGTTATCACAACGCTTTGAACATCACTGCCGCCGCATGCGTGGCACTTGATTTAGGTCTTACCCCTGAAGAAATAGCCTACGCCGTTTCCAAACTGAAACCCGTCCCGCACCGTTTGCAGTTGAAACCCTATATAAACGGCGCGACGCTTATTGATGATGCTTACAACTCAAACCCCGAGGGTTGCCTTGAGGCCGCAAAGGTTCTCGGTTGCTTTGAGGGTATGAAAAAAATCCTTGTCACCCCCGGTTTGGTTGAACTTGGTGACAAGGAATATGAGGCCAACCTGAGACTTGGTCAAGAGGCCGCAAAGCACGCCGATATTATCATTCTTGTCGGCAAAAAGCGTTCTGTGCCGTTGGCAGAGGGTGTAAAATCGCAAAATTTCCCCGAACAGAATCTTTATGTTGTATCAAGTTTTAAAGAGGCTATGGGCATTTTCTCGCCTATGTGTGACAAAAACACTGCCATCCTTTTTGAAAACGACCTTCCCGACAATTATCTGGATTAACAATACCATCTTTGAAAGAGGCTTTATTTATGAAGACAAATGTAGCAGTATTTTTTGGCGGACGCAGTGTTGAACACGAGATTTCCATAATATCGGCCGTTCAGGCAATGGGTAACATTGACCGCGAAAAATACAACGTTATCCCCGTTTATATGTCAAAACAGTCGGTGTTTTACTCAGGCGAAGCACTTATGGATATTGCAACCTTTCGCCAAGGATGCCCTGAAAAGCATTCCGACCCCGTAACCTTTGTGCCCAAGGGCAACAAGACCGTAATGGTAAATCTTAAGGGCGGTCTTTTCAAGAAAAAGGATATGAATATCGACATCTGTTTCCCCATCGTCCACGGCACCAACTGTGAGGACGGCTCTATTCAAGGCTATATCGAAACCTTGGGTCTGCCTTACGTTGGTTGCGATGTTATGTCATCGGCACTGGGTATGGACAAGGTGCTTTTCAAAAACGTTCTCCTTGACCGTGGGATTCCCACTTTGCGTTGCATTGATTTCGGCGCAAGGGATTGGGCATTGAAATCTGACGAGATTGCCGACCGTCTTGTCAAAGAAATTGGATTTCCGCTTATAGTTAAGCCTGCAAATTTAGGTTCAAGCGTTGGCATTTCCAAGGTTGACAGTGAGACCGAACTTAGCACTGCCATTGATATGGCCTGCAGTTTTGCCGACCGTGTGTTGGTCGAGCACGCAGTTTCAAATCTGCGTGAAATAAACTGCTCGGTTTTGGGTGACCGTAATGACTGCAAGGCTTCGGCTTTGGAGGAACCTGTTGCTCACGATAAAATTTTATCATATGATGACAAATACCGTGCAAACGCAGGTAAATCAGGCTCTAAAGGTATGGCCTCTTTAAGCCGTAAACTGCCTGCCGAACTCAGCGTTGACAAAACCGAAGAAATTCAAAAAATAGCCGTTGAGACCTTCAAGGCCATCGGTGCTTCAGGTGTTGTACGTATCGACTTTCTGATGGACGGCGACGACAACGACAAGGTCTATGTCAACGAAATAAATACCATCCCCGGCTCGCTTTCGTTCTATCTTTGGGAGGCTACGGGGGTAAAATACCCCGAACTTTGCGACCGTCTTATCGAACTTGCCTTCAAGCGTCAGCGTGAACGCGAAAACACCATGTTCACTATTGACACTAATATTCTAAACGAAACAAGTTTCGGACAAAAGGGGTCTAAAGGAAAGATATGACAAAATTACTTCTTAAAATTTTCATAAATGGTGACCTTGCCGACAAAAATGTGAGAGGTAAATGCGGAACGCTGGCGGGTATCGTCGGCGTTCTTTGTAACCTCCTGCTTTTTATAATAAAGTTCTTAGCAGGCTCGCTTTCCGGTTCTGTCTCCATGATAGCCGACGCCTTTAACAACTTCTCTGATATGGGTTCCTCAGTGGTCACGATGCTTGGCTTCAAACTTGCATCCAAACCCGCAGACCCAGAGCACCCCTTTGGTCACGGACGGATGGAATATATGTCGGCAGCATTGGTTTCGGTGCTTATTATGGTGGTCGGTTTTGAACTGCTTACCGAATCGGCGACCAAACTTTCAGACCCATCGGTCCCCGAAGCAGGCCTTGTGCCCATAATCATTCTGACCGTTTCTATTCTCATAAAACTTTGGATGGCGCTGTTCAACCGTTCCTTGGGCAAAAAAATAAACTCGGGTGCTTTAACGGCCACGGCACAGGACAGCCTTAACGACTGCATTTCAACGGGTGCCGTTCTTGTGGTTGCGCTTACCTGCAAACTGTTGCCAAACGTGAGTTTTGTAAAGTATCTTGACCCCGTTGTGGGTATACTGGTCGCCCTGTTCATCCTGTACTCGGGATACAAGAGCCTTATGGAAACAATGGATCCGCTTATCGGCCTCGCACCCGACCCTGACACGGTGGACAGTATCAAAGATATTGTTATGGCCGACCCCGATTTTCTCGGCATTCACGATATGATAGTACATAACTACGGTCCCAACCGCGGATTTGTGTCCTTGCACGTTGAGGTGCCTGCCAAGGGTAATATTTTGGTGTTACACGAAAAAATAGACCTCTGCGAGCGCGTGATAAAGGAAAAAACGGGCATTGAAGCCGTTATACATATGGACCCCATTGTCACCGATGATGAGGATGTCAACCGTGCAAGAGAATTGATGGCAAAAAAGATTGACGAGTTCCACAAGGGAATGACTCTGCACGATTTCAGAATGGTCAAAGGCGAAAAGCAAAACAATCTCATTTTTGACGTGTGCGTGCCCACCGATTGCGCCCTTTCCCACAAACAGATACGCGCCGCCATTCAAGGTCTTGCCGCCGACATTGATAAAACCTATCAATGTGTGATAACGGTTGACCACGATTTTTCAGGCGGACAACATTGATTTAAAACTTAAGAAGCCTGACGGCATTGCCGTCAGGCTTCTTTCTTTAAGTTTATCTTATTTTATCGTTGGGTTTGGTGACCTCAATCTCAAGACGGGCAGATTCAAGTCCGTCAGCGTGGGCATAGACCTTGAGTATTCCCTCAGTGCCGTTGGAATGAACAACGGCGGCCACAACACCCGCACGCATCTGACGTGATGCACACGCCATTGAGGTGTGGTCGGCGATATCGGAACCTGTTCCTCTGATATAGCCGTTATCGGTACAGTTGAAATGTACCATCGGCGCGGCATCGGGAACCTTGTTGCCGTTTTCGTCAACACAGTAACAGTGGACAACAGCACAGTCCCACTTGCTTGCAAACAATGCCTCGGTCTGCATCTCAAGTTTCAACGCAACGGGTTTGCCTGTGGTGGCAACGCGGTCGGATGCAACCTCTTTACCGCCGATATAACCCTTGGCAGTCACCTCGCCCGATGCATAGACAAGTGTCCACTCACCGTGTCCGAACTTTTCGATGGCCTTTCTTCCTTGAGACTGACCGTTATAGAAAAGTTCAACCTCTTCGCAGTTGGTGTATACCCAAACGGGAATTTCTTCACCCTCGCGACCTTTAAGATTCCAATGGGGTAGGATATGTACCATCGGCTCATCACACCACAGCGACTTGTTCTGATACCATGCGTCCTTCTTTTGCAGATAAAGGTCAAGGGCGCCCGACTGTGAGCAAAGTCTGGGCCATACTGCCTCACCGCGATGCTCGGTTGCCGCCCATTGATATCCTCCTGCTATCCACTCGCGCTCCATAAGGAACTTCCATGTGCCCTCACGGCCTTTGAACCAAGTGTTGGTATCATGGTCCCAAGCGTTTATGAACGCATGCTTGGGAGAATCGTCATAATACCAACCGCGGGTAGTGCCGGTTGCACAGTTTTCCGACGAGAAGATGGGCATATTGGGGAACTTTTTATGCAATGCGTCAAAGTTCTGAAGATTATAGTTAAGACCTGCGATGTCCTGAGCGACAAAGCACTTGACGGTCTCAGGGTTAGCATCGCTTGCGCTGGTTATGGGACGGGTTGGGTCAAGACGGCGGACAACGGCCGACATTCTTTCGGCAAAACGGAGACCAAGTTCGGTTGCGGCAAGTCTCTCCTCATTGAATATAGACCACATAATGACACCGGGACGGTTTCTGTCCTTTTTCACAAGAGTCTCAAGCTGGTCGAGATATTCGTCACAGGTGCCGAACCATCGGGTCTCGTCCATAACGAGCATACCCTGACGGTCAAGTTCATCCATAGTCTGATCGCTGTGAGAGTAGTGTGAGGTTCGGTATGCATTGGCTCCCATACCCTTGAACAGTTTGATGCGGTATCTCTTGATTCGGTCAAAAACAGCTTTGCCTTGCAGACCGTAGTCCTCATGACTGCAGACACCCTTGATAATAACGTGCTTATCGTTGAGGAAGAAACCCTTGTTGGCATCAAAGCGGATAGTTCTGAATCCAAAATGGTTGCGAACCTCATCAACGGCACGGTTGCCACGGTAAATTGTGGTACGGCAGTAGTAGAGATTGGGGTTTTCGCAATCCCAAAGTCTTGGATTGGTTACAGTAACCTTTTGGTTAAGAACGGCCTTATACTTTAAGGCAACATTGAGATTATTGGTAACCTCGGCAACAACATTGCCGTCCTCATCCAGAATCTCATTTTTAACGGCTACACGATGGTTTTTAAAATCGTCGTTTCTGACGGTAGTTTCAATAGGTACCTCCCACTCGGTATCGCTTATCTTCTTGGGCGCAACATAGACACCCCACGTGTCAACCGATACCATATCGGTTTTAATAAGCCACACGTTACGGTAGATACCGCCACCGTCATACCACCAACCCTCATGGCTTGAGTTATCAATGTGAACTGCTATTACGTTGGGCTCATCACCGTAGTACAAGTAGTCGGTAATATCGACCTCAAAAGGTACATATCCGCAGAAATTGCGCTTGGCAAGACAGGAGTTCACGTATACGGTACAGCAGTTGGTAACGCCCTCAAAGTACACGGATATTCTCTTACCCCTGTCCTCTTCGCTTATTTTAAAGCCCCTACGGTACCAGGCATTACCGCCGTCGAGGAATCCAAGACCCTCATTAAGTTCTTGATTGGGAATCTTGTCAACAACATAATCGTGGGGTAGAGTTACCGTCTTCCAGTTAAGGTAGTTGTTGCACTTTGTGGGAGGATTCCAAGTGTTGTTGTCATTATAATTACGGCTGGCAGGCCCTATCTGCGCAATCTCGGCCTTGGCGTGACAGTACAAGGGACCTTTGGAAAAAGGCAGTCGACTTGTTTCAACATCGCCCTCAAAAAAGCGCCAGTTTTCCATAAATCTTTCTTTTGTACGCATACTTAACACCTCTTAATGTAATCTTTTAAGTTTTTTGGAAAACAAGCATTTCACTTTCGTAATCGTACTTATATTCCCAGGCAATACCGACGTTCATCAGCATTGCACCGCTGTAGGTTTTGCCATTTTCACGGCAGATGTAATTGGCATTGGGCTCGAGTCCCTGCAATTTGGTGTATTTAAACTTGCATGATGGGTTTGTGGCAATTACGTAGCGCAAAAGCACAACGGTGTTTTTGTCCTCCGACACAAAGTTCATCGACGCAAACTTTCCTTCCATCGGGTTGTCAATACGGTAAAGGTCTCCGCGGTGGAAGATGGGTCCAAGTTCTTTATAAAGACCGACCAGACGTTTTGCTTCGGCTAATTCGTTCTCGGTCATTTTAGAAAGGTCAAGTTCAAAGCCGAACTGACCGGGCAATGCAACCAATCCGCGAGTTTTTAAAGGAGTGTTTCGGCCGACTTGGTGATTCGGGCAAACCGAAACGTGCGCGCCCATTGACGAATAGGGGTAGCACATACTTGTGCCGTGTTGAATATAAAGACGTTCAATAGCATCGGTGTCATCACTTGTCCATGTCTGCGGCATATAGTAAAGCATACCAAGGTCAAAGCGTCCTCCGCCTGAAGCACACGACTCAAACAGTACATTGGGGAATTTGGCCGTCAATTCTTCAAGTATACGGTAGAGTCCTAACATATAGCGGAATTTAACCTCTGACTGTCGTTCGGGCGGCAATTTATCCGAGCCGACCTCGGTCATATAGCGGTTCATATCCCATTTGACGTATTCGATGTTGGCACTTTTTAAAACATCGGAAACAGCCTTAATTATATAGTCACAGACATCATCTCTTGATAAGTCGAGAGTAAGTTGATTACGACCCAGAGAATTTTCACGTCCGTTAATGTGCAACGCCCAATCGGGATGCTTCTCAAACAACTGACAGCCTTTTGGAGACATCATTTCAGGTTCAAACCAAAGGCCGAATTTCATACCGCGCTTGTTGATTTCGTTGGCAAGTCCGTCGAGTCCCTCGGGCAATTTGTTGCGGTTAACAAACCAGTCACCAAGACCCGTGAAATCGTCATTACGGAGACCAAACCAACCGTCATCAAGTACGAGCAGGTCAAGACCGATATCCTTTGCGCGGTCGGCAATAGCCGAAAGTTTTTCAACCGTGAAGTTAAAATATGTAGCCTCCCAGTTGTTAATGAGAGCATAACGCTCAATATCACGGAATTTGCTGCGGCAGATACGCTCGCGAACAACCTTGTGCCAAATTCTCGACATACCGCCCAATCCGTTTTCGGAGAAAACAAGTACGGCTTCGGGACTTTGGAATACGCCGTCTGTTTCAAGTGTATAGCCAAAGCCAAAGTTGTTGACACCGATGAATGCGCGTAAAGTATCATAACTGTCTAACTGTGCACCGCCAATAAACTCGCCACTCCAAAGAACACCCATGCTGTAAACGTTTCCGTTTTTCTCATCGGCATTATGCTCAGGGAAGCAGATAAACGGGTTGTGATAGTGACCGCTTGCGCCGTTTTTCATATCCACATACTGTGTGCCGCAGAAAACGGGATTGCGAGCAGGATGGCGCTCACGTGCCCAACAACCGTCAAGGTGCAAAAAGTCGTAATTACTGCCTTCAGGTATGTCCACACTGGCGCTTAAACAGGAGTTTATTTTGCACTTAGGACCTTTATTCTCCACACGGACGCTACGGGTTATAACATCATACTCTTCAAAAACCGAATATGAAAGATATATGTGGAGATCTTTAGGACCATCCAGAAGTTCAATTTCAAGTGTGTCAACGGCATCGTCTTTTTCGCAATAAACCGAGGGCAGACCGTTTAATTTCTCTTTGCCCTTATAAATTCTGTAACCGACATATCTTAATTGAGGACACGCCGAACCGTCGTCAAAGGTACATTGGAACGCGGGTGTTCTAAGGTCTGTACTGCCGTGGGTAGGATATTCCATTCTGGCAACGTTGGTCGACCAATTTCCAATGCCGTTGTCACAGGGGGACAACGGTTTGTTTTGTATCGGAATATATTGGTCAACGTCGGCAGTTGAAGGCAGTTTTGCGCCCCAATAAAGATGCAACAAATGGCCGACCGATGTCATACCGATGACATAACTGGTGTTTTGTGTATCAAGTTTGAATGTATTTGTTTTTTCGCTGAATTTTATCATATCAACACTCCTTGAACGCGATTGTGCACTGCGCACACTTATACATAATATTTATAACATTTTATAACCGTGTTTTCAAGCCTTTTTTAACACTTTTCACCTCTTTTTACGACCGGAATATCACATCATATTTCGACACAAAAACACTTTGACAAAACCGTTGTTTTATGGTATAGTTAGTAGTGTATGCAAATGAAAGGACGCTTTTATGAAAAAACTTACCGTAATTCTTTTGATAATGATGTTTATTTTAACCGTTTTTGTGGCTTGCAAAGAGGAAAAAGCGGTCGAAAGCCCAAATTCAAAACCCTCGAGTTCGGAAAGCGGAACGGTTAATGCTGACTCCTCGTCCACCCAAAGCCTGTCCTCTGAAGAAGAGGAACTGTGGGGTGACATTAGTATCAGCGTTGGCTCTGAAGATACGGGCAACAGTTCTGTGCAAAGCAGTGGAGACAAGACCGAAAGCACCTCATCTGCAACCGTTTCGTCCAATACGTCATCCAACGGCGTGAGTTCCTCACAGTCAAGCACCAACGACACGAACAGCAACGCTACATCGTCATATGATAAAGACCAAGGATATGAAAGTTGGGTAGATTTCCCAGAATAATAAAATCGGAAGGTGAAAATATGTTTTCAATGAACCGAAAAATTATCTATGCAGTTCTTATTTGCTCCATCCTTGTCTCGGCTATATTTTTAGTTGCCGCACTCGTCTTCCACGATGACGGCAGTCTTCCTTTGAACTCGGCCTCGGGTTCACAGTCCACCGTGTCTGATAACGGCTCTTCTGAAACCAAAACAGGTTCTGTTGAAAGTACCCCATCGAACACTCAGGACGCAAGTTCAAAGCAGAACTCGACCTTAAGCAGTGAGCAGAGTTCAACACAACGGCCCGACAGTACATCGAGTGCCGCGGCCACATCAAGCAGAACGGATACCTCAAGCAGTGCAACCACCTCAAGCAAACCGTCTGACACAACATCTCAGACCGCGAGCAACGGTACAACTTCGACCAACACTGTAACTTCCGAGGAATCGAGTTCGACCGAAGCGTCTTCTGAAGAAACCCCATCAATTTCTTCGGTTGAATCCACAAACGAATCGTTTCAGACCCATTCAAGTTCTGAAACCGACGAAACCTGATGAAGATTGTTGTCAGTTTAAGCGTTGCGATGGCTGTTTGGCCAAGCACCGCGCAAATTTTCAATATAATACTCTGAAATTTCAGTCTGGAGGAATATAAATGGAATTTCTAAACACCGAAAGAAGGCTTGACACAACCGAAATTGCCTATGTTATTGACGGCTTTAAAAACGGCACTATCAAAGACGGCGATAAGGTTAAAGTTAAGGGCACTATTCACCGTATCCGTGAAATGAGCGGATTTGCATTTGTCATCATCCGCACTGCGCGTATGTGTTTTCAGTGCATTTGGGAAGAGGGCAAGTCCAACGTTGACCTTTCGGATTTCTCGGTTGAGGAGTGCGTAACCGTTGACGGCACACTCATCGTTGAGGAACGTAGCCGTCTGGGATTTGACATCCGCATTGACGGAATGACCCGTATTTCCGGCAAGGCAGAGGTCCCGCCCGTTGAAATTGGTAACGATAAGAAAATGGACAAGCTCAACCTCAACACTCTGCTTGATAACCGAATTGTTTCGTTGCGCAACCCCAAAATCCGCGCGATTTTAAAGATTGCAGACGGTGTTCAGTATGCCTTCCGTTCATTCCTGCGTGAGGAAGGCTTCACTGAATTTGTCCCCCCGAAGATGGTCGAATCGGGTGCAGAGGGCGGTGCCGATATGTTTGAGGTTGACTATTTCGGCAAGAAAGCCTACCTCAACCAAAGCCCTCAGATGTATAAGCAGATAATGGTCGGCGTTTTTCAGAAAGTCTTTACCGTTGGTCCCGTTTTCCGCGCCGAAAAATACAGCACCAACCGACATATCAACGAGTTTCAGGGTCTTGACCTTGAAATGGGCTTCATCAACTCTTTTGAAGATTTGATGGAACTTGAGGCAAGAATGTTCCAATATATGTTCAAGGTTCTCAACGAGCAGTATGCCGAGGAACTGGAGATGTATCTTGGCCGTGACCAGAGATTGCCCGAACTTAACGTTTTCCCCAAGATTAAGTTTACCGAGGCCAAGCAGTTGTTTGCCGACGCCCATCCGGGTGAACACGGAAAGCGCGCTTTGAAAGAGCCTGACTTTGCCCCCGAAGAGGAAAAATGGTTGGGTGAATACTTCCTTAAGGAATACAATGCTCCCATCGTATTTGTTACACATTACCCCACCGTCAAGCGTCCGTTCTACGCAATGGAAGACCCTGAGAACCCTGAGTATACCTTGAGTTTTGATATGTTGCTCAACGGTCTTGAGGTTACCACAGGCGGTCAGCGTATCCACGATTATGAAATTCAGATTGCCAAAATGAAAGCAAGAGGGATGGATATTGCCGAGTTTGAGGATTACCTTACAATGCACAAGTACGGTATGCCACCCCACGGCGGTATGGGTCTTGGTCTTGAGCGAATCGTTCAGAATATTTTGGGTCTTGACAATATCAAGCAGGCCACCGCATTCCCGCGTGACCGCGACCGTTTAAGACCGTAATTCAAATCACGTCAGTAAAATAAAAGTGGCTGTCTCACTAAGAAAAAGTGAGACAGCCACTTTTATTTTTATTTGTACGGTCAATCTGAGCAACGAAATGGCCAAGAATCTTAAAAAGCGGACGACCGATGGTCGCCACTACAATGTATGCCAGAATTTTGTGTTATAAAAATGTTATTTAATTTCTTGCTCTATATCATCAAAAATATCGTCATCGAAGAACTCACGGAGCGAAATTTCTAAACCATCACATAACTTCTTAATAGTAACAATGCCGGGATTTTGGCTTTTCTCGTTCAAGACACTGTAAAGAGTTGACGGAGAAATTCCTGCCATATTTGCTAAAGCGTTAATCGCGATATTTTTCTGATTACACAATTCAATAATACGGTTTGCAACAGCATTTTTAGTATTCATAATTTCCACCTCTACGATATATCGTTAATATAATTTTATAAAAATATTCGATATATCGTGTGGGACATATCGCAAAGTTGAAACTTTTGTGTTATAATTACGATATATCGCACACAGGGGGGTGAACATATGAAAGATAAAACTTGTTGCTTTTTCGGTCATAGAAAGATAAACGAAACACAAGAACTAAAATCAAAACTTATTGAAATAATTGAGAAACTAATTGTTGAGAAACAAGTCGATACATTTCTTTTCGGGAGTAAAAGTCGATTTAATGGCCTGTGCCTCGAACTTGTGACCAAAATAAAAGAAAAGTATCCGCACATAAAACGGGTCTATGTGCGGGCGGAATATCCGTATATAAGTGACGATTATAAAGAATATCTTTCAAAAATCTATGAGGATACCTATTACCCCGAAAGAATAATGAATTCAGGCAGAGCGTCTTATGTTGAGCGCAACTATGAGATGATAAACAACAGCCATTTTTGCATTGTCTATTATGATGAATCCAATGCACCAACCACTCGCAAAAGCGGAACCAAAATTGCCCTCGGCTATGCCATAAAACAAGGCA
>JAZNBS010000006.1:0-16469 GCA_045587185.1 Acutalibacteraceae bacterium | reverse complement strand
CTATAATATAAGCAGAGAGGCTACCGATAGACGGTCAGCCTAATAATGGGTTAAAGAAATAACCGCACTTTTGGCGAGGGGCGGTTATTTCTTTTTTGTTATGTCAATAACAAGTGCGATAATTGCTACAACAAGTGAACCGAAAAGGAACAAAGTCTCGTAAGTAACCATTGGCACCCCTCCTTTCATTTAGGAGGGAAAAGTGCCCCACCTTAGTAAAGAAGGGCTAACCGCCTACCGTTATGGTATCCTCTAAGGGTGCGAAGCACCATTACTATAATACAACTTTCGACACTATTTGTCAATCGTGCGTTAGGGCTTCAAAGCCGCTGTTTACGGTACTTTCCTTGATGTTTGCAAACATAACTTTACATACCTCTACATAATTTTTAGAAAAATAATTAAAATATTTTTGGATATGATGAAAGCGCCGTGCAAACTGCACGGCGCTTGATCTTTTAGTCTATCATAGTGACTTTTCTCTGCAAATTTCTTTGTGAAAATTGGCGTAGTAGTTGGCGTAGTGGCGTGGTTTTTTGAACATGTAAACCACCACAAACCCGCATAACTACTTGATTTCTTTGAACCTTATTAGTCCAAAGGCTTCATTGTCGGAAAAAGGATTACTTCGCGGATGGTGTCGGAGCCGGTGAGCAACATTACGGCACGGTCTACACCGATACCCATACCGCCTGTCGGTGGCATTCCGTACTCCATTGCAAGGAGAAAATCTTCATCCAACATCTCGGCTTCATCATCACCGCGTTCACGCTGTTCGACCTGCTTCTCAAAACGCTCACGTTGGTCGATGGGGTCGTTCAACTCCGAGTATGCGTTTGCCAACTCACTGTGGCAGATGAACAATTCAAAACGCTCGGTAAGTCTTGGGTCTTCTTGCGACTTTTTGGTCAACGGACTGACCTCGACAGGATACATTGTGATAAACGTAGGTTGAATGAGGTGTTCCTCTACCCTCTGGTCAAAGCAAGCATACAAAGCATTTCCCCAAGTGGGTTCGGCGGCCTCGTTAAGTTCAACACCCTTTGCCTTGGCAGCGGCAATAGCCTCGGCATCATCAGTAATAACCTCGAAGTCAATACCAACATATTCCTTAACGGCCTCAACCATTGTCATTCTGCGCCAACCGGGGGTGAGGTCGATTTTTTCGCCCATCCATTCAACCTCGTAAGTACCCAAAATTTCTTTAGCGGCACCCGAAATAATACCCTCGGCAATGTCCATCATATCGTGGAAATCGGCATAAGCCTGATACAACTCAACAGTTGTAAACTCTGGGTTGTGCTTGGGGTCCATACCCTCATTTCTGAAAATACGGCCAATTTCGTAAACCCTGTCCATACCGCCAACGATAAGCCTCTTCAACGGCAACTCGGTTGCAATACGCATATACATATCAAGGTCGAGAGTGTTGTGGTGGGTGATAAAAGGACGCGCCGATGCACCGCCCGCAATGGTGTTGAGAACAGGGGTCTCAACCTCGATATAACGGCGGTCGTCAAGGTAACGGCGCATAAACTTTATGAACTGCGAACGGATGATGAAATTACGCTTTACCTCAGGGTTGACAATAAGGTCGACATACCTCTGACGGAAGCGAAGGTCGGTATTTGTAAGACCGTGGAACTTCTCAGGAAGAACCTGCAAACTCTTGGAAAGCAGTGTTACATTTGCAGCGTGAATGCTGATTTCGCCTGTTTTGGTTTTGAAAACTTCACCCTCAATACCAACGATATCACCGATATCCATACGCTTGAAATCCTTATAAGGATCTTCACCGATGCTGTCCCTAGCGACATAGACCTGAATAGAGCCGTCACGGTCCTGTACATTGCAGAAACTGGCCTTACCCATAACGCGCTTGGACATCATACGTCCTGCAACAGTCACGGTCTTACCCTCAAAAGTATCAAAATCATTCTTGATTTCAACACTGTAATTTGTTACGTCAAACTTGGTAATAACAAAAGGGTCCTTGCCTGCCTGTTGCAGTTCGGCCAACTTTTCACGTCTTACCTTTAAAATTTCGTTTAAGTCCTGTTGGGGCTTATTTAAATTTTCCATTATTACACATCCTTAAACATTAGCCAAAGCCAATTATCTCTGAACGTCAAGAATTTTGAATTCAAGATGTCCTGCTTCACAAGCAACAATAACACTCTCACCTGCTTTATGGCCAATCAAAGCGGCGCCAACGGGTGATTCATCGGAAATTTTGAACTCCTCAGGGTTGGACTCAGCCGAGCCAACGATAGTATAGAGCAATTCCTCTTCAAACTCGACATCATAAAGTTTTACGGTGCAACCTATGGTGATGGTGCCCTCAACGACATCCATATCGTCGATGACCTGAGCATTTTTAAGCATTGCCTCAAGTTCAACGATTCTTGCTTCAATCTTGGCCTGTTCGTTCTTGGCCTCATCATATTCCGAGTTTTCGGAAAGGTCTCCGAATCCGCGGGCAATCTTGATTTTTTCGGCAATCTCATTTCGAGTGACGGTTTTAAGTGTCTCCAATTCATCTTGAAGTGATTTTAGTCCCTCAGAGGTTAAAAGTACTGCCTTAGACATAAAAAAATACAACCTTTCAATTTGAAAATATACTATATACGCGCAATAAACCAAAATAAGCATTATGAATATTATAATAAATTCTGTACTCTGTGTCAAGTAATAATTGTGTCACCACAAACGTAATATATTATAAAACAATTAAATTATATGTGCTATATTGACAATTTTATGATTTTGGGTTATAATAATAAAAAAATATGGAAGGTGACATATATGAAAACTAAAACCGTTCTTTGGATTATCGGAATAGTTGTTGCCGTTGCCGCTGTTGCAGCAGGTGTCGCACTGTTCGTTACCCGTTTTCTTGCTGAAGAAGATGAGGAAAACTACATTGAGTGTGAAGTTGGCGCAGACGAGTAATTTGTTGCAGATTTAAAAGGCTCCGAACGGAGCCTTTTTTATATTCATATTTAACAACCCCAACGCACCTTGATTTCGGTGTGTTGGGGTTTTAATAATTATTTGTCGTTTTTGTGTTTCCTCTCCTGTTAGAGTTTAATGAATTTGTCAAACACAGTGAAAGCCTTGCCGATAATGTCGGAAGAATATTATTCTTTATTGATGTGCATTCCCGTAACCGTAACTACGGCAATCTTTGTGCCGATATCATCTGTTATATCTATTTCATAAAAACAGGTCGAACGTCCGTCTTTAATAAGCCGTGATTCGCCGTAAAGCACCTCACCCCTTGAGAGATTGAGATAGCATATCTGACTCACAGTTGTCACCGTAACGGTATCAGGTTTTGGATTGGTTGAGACCGCAAAGGTGAAATCGGCGAGTGTGTATATTGCTCCGCCCATTGGGCTTCCTGCGGCATTGAGGTGCCTTTTGTCCAGCCTGAGACTGCACTTTGCATAGTTTTCGCCCACCGCCTCAATTTCAATGCCTGTGACTTCGGTGGCGAAAAAATCGTCTTTGAAAAAATCCCTCTTCATTTCAAGTGGTGTCATTTCACTTTCTCCTTTTGAAAGACTGTGGCTATTTTAACATATATTTTGGGGGATTACAATTATTAAAACCCAAATCTTTTAAGACCCTCCGTGAGCACCTTGAAAACAGGTGCGCAGTCCGTGGAACCGGATTGCACATCCTCTTTCAAAATGACTATGACATAATCTTTTTTGCCCTCATAAAATCCGCAAAACCAACCGTTGAGCACCCTTCGTCCGTCCTCAATCCAACCCGTCTGAGCAGTGCCCGTTTTTCCGCCCGCCACAACACCCTCAGAGAATGCTGAATTTCCTGTGCCGTTTTGCACCGTGTTTATGAGATATTCTTTCAAAACTTCTGCGGTTTTTGCGGAAAATACGACGGTCGGCGGTGACGGTGAATTTCTTGTAACATTGTCATCTGTCTCGGTGGACTGTACAAGATACGGCAACCTGTATTCACCGCCGTTGATTACCGACGCATACATACAACAAAGTGCAATGGGACTTAACATAAGCCCTCCCTGACCTATTGAAAGATTGGTAAGTTCTGCAGGTATGCTTTGCAATGTTGACAGAGCGGGCAACACACCGCTTGACGAAACAAGTCCACCGCCGCAGTCAATCTCCCTGCCAAAGCGAAAGTTCTCGGCCATTGAATGCACCTTTTCAGCACCCAAAGTCTGTCCCAACGTATAAAAATACGTGTTGCAAGAATATGCCAATGCCTCTTTTAACCCCAACTCGCCGTGGCCGGACGTTCTGTTGCATTTAAAGGTCTTGTCACCCACAGTTATACTGCCGGTGCAGGTGTAACGGTAGTGTACCAGTCCGTTTTCCAGAGCAGCGGCGGCAAGGCACGGTTTAAATACCGAACCCACATTGTAGCAATAGGTAGCCCTGTTTATCATTGGTGAGTTTTGGGATACCAATGATGCGGCAACATTGTCGGGGTCAAACTGTGGTTGACTGACAACGGCTTTCAGTTTTCCTGTTTCTGCCTCCATTATAACGGCAGCACCACACTCCACTTCAGACATTGCCTGTTCACAAAGCGACTGTATTCGGGCATCGATAGTGAGCGTCACACTGTTGGGCGCGCCACCCTCATCTACCTTGATATCTACGCCCTCAAGCATTCTGCCCGTTGAGTCGGCTGAGTAACTAACACTCATATAATTATCGGAAAAGAGCAGGTTGTCAAACGCTTTTTCAACGCCCGTCACACCGTGGTTTTCGGAATCCACATAACCAATAACGTGAGCCAATGTGCCGGAATATCTTGTTGGAACGAAAAATCTTGCCCATCCGCCGCTTGTTTGGGGTGAGTTCCCCCACACCGTGACGGTCTTGCCAAGACGTACCTTTTCGACCGCCTTAATAAGTTCATCACCATGCAACATTTCAGACAGAACATACGGTGCGCTTGAACTCGGCAGAACAGCCGTGACCTCGGTATAGGTACGGTCGGTCAACGGTATTCCGTTGCAGTCATATATCCTGCCTCTGACAGCGGAAATATCCACCTTTCGTGTAGACTGACGGTCGGCGGCCTCTTTCAGACCGTTGTCGGTTGACACGGTCAACACCCTCACACCCGAAACCAACATCAGCAACAAAGTTACAACAAAACAGCAAAGTGCTCTCTTTCTAAACCCTGACATAAAAATCACCCTTATTATTTTGCAACAAAAAGGGTGATTTAATCAGTTGAAGTTATTCTGTTTTCATTCTCATAAGTGAGCCGATTGCAACGGGATAGTCGCAAGGGATTTTTACCGTCATCATTGGGTGCGGTGCTGAATCTAACTCATTGCCTTCTTTATCAAACATTCTGTCGGCTTTAAGGAGAAACGGCTCGGCTTTTGGCTGTAAACAGTCAAGTTCCTGACCCCTTAAAAACTTGTTTTTAAGTTCAAGTGACACCATACCGTCGGAAAAATCTTTAACCACACCCGCCACCGAATAACTCCTGACATATCCAGCAGTCAGATATGTCTGCTCACGGTCAGGACGTCCAAAATAAAATCCCGTAGAATAAGGACGGTGGCTTATCTTCTCAAGTTCTTCCATTACCCACTGAGGTGTGGGATTTTGAGGGTTATTGATATAGTTGTCAATCGCACCGCGGTAAGCGTTGGCCGTAACCGCAGTATAATAGTGCGATTTGGCTCTGCCCTCGATTTTAAGGCTATAAACACCCGCCTCACACATATCCTTAATATATTGTGCCATACAAAGGTCGTTGGCGTTCAAAATATATGTACCCTTATCGGTTTCGGTAATGTCGAAATACTGCCCAGGTCTTGTCTGTTCCATCAGAGAATAACTCCAACGGCAAGGTTGAGCACAGTCACCTCGGTTGGCATCTCTGCCCGTCATATACGAAGAGAGCAGACATCTTGCGGAAAATGACACGCACATTGCACCGTGCGCAAAGGCCTCAATATCCAATTCCTTTGGGGTTTTGGCTCTTATCTCGGCAATTTCTTCAAGTGACAGTTCACGGGCGGCGACAATACGCTTGGCGCCCATATCATAAAACGCACGGGCAGTTTCGTAATTAACGATACCCGACTGAACTGAAACGTGGAGTTCCTGCTTTGGGCAGTATTTTTTCACAAGCCCAATCGTGCCAATGTCCGACGCGATAACCCCGTCAACGCCAATATCGGCCAACTGTTCCAAAAAGGCAGGCAGTCTCGGTATTTCGTCGTTGTGAGGTAAGGTGTTACAGGTGACAAACACCTTTACGCCGTTCTTATGCGCATAGGTCACTCCGAGTCTCATATCGGCCTCACCAAAATTGGTGGAGGCGGTTCTCATTCCAAACTCTTCACCTGCAAGATAGACCGCGTCAGCGCCAAAGTCAACAGCGGCTTTGAGCCTTTCAAGGTCACCCGCGGGACACAGAAGTTCAGGTTTTTTTATAACGATTTTTTCTGGCATATCCATTCCTTTAAAATTATCCCACCCAAAGGCCCTTGTTTTTCAGGTCGCGTATGACCTTGTTATGCTCTTCGTTAGTCTTGGTGAAATAGAACTTCATATCCTTATCGGTAACAAAGAAGAATTTCCCCGTGCCCTCGGCAGGGTAAAGAGCCGCGTTAATCGAATCAATACTAGGCGCACAGTAAGCACCCGGTGCGAGACCGACTATCTTATAGGTATCATAACGGTCGGTGTTGTATTTATACTTTGTGGTAGGGTCTGACTGCAGATAAGCGCCATTTCCCCACTCGTTTATACGGTTCCAAAAAACCGCCGAAACCTGCTGTTTATCAGCATAATTGGCAACACTTGCCTCCATTTCGATAATGGAAGCCATTGTTATAATATCGTGAAGCGGAACCTTTAGGCTTTCGGCACGGATACGCATTGAGGGCAAAATCTTGTTGTCAAAATTCTGCAACATCTTCTTGATGGCCTGTTCGGCACCCGCTTTATCGTTGGTCTGATAAAAATAATATGTATCAGGGAACAGATATCCCTCAAGTCGGTAGTGAACGCCCTGCGACTCGTCCTTAATACCCTTCATAAAATCAAACGGATACTTTTCATAAGTAGCCTCATTGACGGCCTTTTTGAATTGGTCGGCGGTGCAGACCTTATTTTCCTCAAGACGCGCGGCAATTTTATCAACCGTCCAACCCTCGGGGATGGTGACCTTGACCGACTCGGCCTGTGTTCCCTTCTTGGTCAGTTTGTCTACAATATCCTCATAACTGTCCTGTTTAGAAAAATAGTAAACGCCGTCACGGAACTTGGGCGCATAACCGCCCTGACTCGCATAAAATCGGAAGAACAAAGGACTGTCAATAACACCCTTTTCTTCGAGCATCTGTGCAATTTCTTTGGCACTTGTACCCTCTGAAACCACAATCTGAATATTGTCCTCGGCCGAATCAGGGTCAAGGTTTACGCCAAGATAGTCCATTCCGAAATACAGCACCATCGAAGCGGCACAAATTGAGATAATAAGGATGGCCGCCATCCATATAACCGAGAAAAGGCAACCCTTTCCGGCAGATGCTTTTTTCTTTTTCTTCTTCTTTTTGGGCTGACCCGACTTTGTCTCCTCGGAAGCCATTTCGTCAGCGGCGGCACTGTCAATAAAAAAGTCCTGCCCAATGACAAAATCATCCGACAAACGGCTATCGTCAAGGTCGCTCGAATTGTCGATTTTATCAGGGGAATTTGATGACTTGCCAATCTTGAAATCGCCGTCCTCAAAAACCTTACTGCCCTCATCAGTGCCACTGTTCAAAGGCACCGGCGTATTATCGTCTTCAATTTTGAAAAAATCGTTATTCATTTAATTACTCCGTTCAAAAAATACAAACGTTCAAATCAAAACTGTCTTAAAAATTTTCTGCGGTCATCACGGCGGCGCGCCGTAACATCTTTTATCCACTTTTCGGTTACTATAACATCCACAGGACGGTCAAATCTTCCGTGGTACATATGACGTCTTATATAATCCGAATAACAAATGCCTGCGCAAGCACCCGTAAACCTTGACATATAACGGTCATAATACCCCTTGCCGTAACCCAATCGATAACCCAAATAGTCAATAGAAAGTGCGGGAAGCAACATAAGGCATCCCTTGAAATCCTCAACAACAGGCAGGTTTTCATCCGGTTCAAGCACGCCGAAAGTACCTGGGGACAAATCGTCAAACGACTCGATATAATGGAATTCCATCAGTCTCGTGTCGGGAATGCATCTAGGCACGGCAACGCGTTTGCCATCACGCCACGCGCCCTTAATTATCTCAAAGGTATCAACCTCGATAGACGTTGAAACATAGACCAAAACCGTCTTACACGAACGGTACTGATAAAGGCGGAAAACGTTACGCGTAACGCCCGAATCAAGCCTCTGCTTCTCCGCGGGGTCCATATTTCTGCGTTCTTCTTTAATTGAATTACGCAGTTCGGTTTTGTACTGTCTTATATCTATCGGTCGCATAACATTGCTGCCTTAAAGTGATTGGCCGAAGCCTCGCTCTGGATATATCTGACTATCTCAAAACCGAATTTCATTGCGGCACCCGCGCCGCAACCTGTAATGATATTGCCGTCGGTTACTACGGCATCGTTGCAAACATTTGCATTGCCCAACTGCTCCTCAAATCCGGGGAAACAAACCGCCTTTTTGCCGTCAAGCAATCCCTTATGACCAAGAATTGACGGCGCGGCACAGATTGCCGCAATAAGCAGATTGTTCTCAACACAGTAGTCAACAAACCGTTGCACAGTGGCAGACTTTTCAAGGTTGAGTGTTCCGGGCATACCGCCGGGCAGAATAATACCCTCGCAATCCTTATCGGGGCATATCTCACAGTCGATAACATCGGCAACAACGGGAACGTTGTGCGATGAGGTTATAACCTTTGCGCCAACACCTACGGTATAAACTTCGATTTCGGCACGGCGCATAATATCAACGGGAGCAAGCGCCTCAACCTGCTCAAAGCCGTTGGCTAAAAACACATAATACATAAATACACTTCCAAATTAGAAATAATTACTTCTTTATTTTATTGCATCAAATACAACCGACAAAATTTCGTCAGAAATGGATTCGATGCTACGGGGTTTATCGCCGTCGGCACAGTTGATGACGGTCCATCCGCATTTTTCAGCCGCATATTTTGCCGCCTTTCGGCAAGATGCAAGATACGTCATATCTTTTTCGTGAATATCCTTTTTAGATTCATCACCGTTATAGCGCGACGCCACCATTGCCGACGACACTTCTACAGGCATATCAAGAAAAATAACAGCATCAGGTTTAGGGATACCCGTCTTTTCATACTCGGTCTCATAAAGCCAAGGCAGATACCTATCCCACTCGCTATCAGGGAGTTTTGCCATCTGATGATAGGCATTTGACTCAACGTAACGGCCCGAAACAACCACACCGCCGTTATTATAATACTCACACCAATGGCGCTTGTAACTAGCATATCGGTCAACCGCATAAAAAAGCGATGCGGCATAGGCATTAACAGAATCAGGCTTTGAGCCAAATTCACCGCCTAAATACATTCTCACCAACGTACTTGAGGGGTCCTCATAATCGGGGAAAGAAATGAGTTTTGAGTCAATTCCATTTTCTTTCAGTCGTTCAGGCAAAAGGGACACCTGCGTTGTCTTTCCACAACCGTCAAGACCTTCGATAACAATAAGTTTACCCATTTAATTCGTTCCTTTAAACTTTGTACTTTTCGCGCATTTCGCGTATCTTTCCACAGGTCATTTTTCCCTCCGGACAAGGGCCTGTAAGACAGGCGGGGCCTGCATTTTTGAAGAGATTAGGTGCGACTTCGCGGCAGAGTTTTACCATTTCACAAGCAAGTTCTCTTATTTCCCACTGTGCGCGGTTGCAACAACGGTGTCTGAAAAAGTTGTGCAGACTGCGTGCATTCATTGTAAGTATCATTTTGGTGTCGCAAGCGTTGGGCAATACAAAGCGCGCATCCTCAATAGCCTTCTTCTCAGCGGCACGGTCAACAGTTTTTTCGTCCATACCGCTTGCAATCATATCCGCCTTGTGACGTCTTTTCAATACTTCGGTCAAACGGTCATAATACTCCTGATCCTTTTGCATAGCCTCAATGAAAAGTTTCTTGGCTTCAGGATCATTTTCAACTTCTGGCGGAGTGACGTACTCAAATTGCGCCTCAGCAACATAGCGCTGACTCTGAACCGAAAATGAAGCCATTCTGTGACGGGTTATCTGCGCAAGTAATGCTCTCGAAACACCCTCGATACCAAAGGTAAACGAAGCATGTTCGATAGGACTCTCGTGACCAATTTCGGCCAACATATCAACAAACTGCGCTGTCTTTTCGGGAGTAAGTTTTTCTCTCACCTCATCGATAGTAGACGGTGAATAACAAAGTCTTGCCGCCGAGGCCACGGTAAGCTCGGGGTCGGGTGTGTGCGCCAGTAATGTAACCTTCATAATTTCCTCCAAACGCCGTTTTTTGTTCAAAAAGGCTTAAAACTCCACAAAGAGCCTATATTCTCATATATTATACCAAACAATCAACCGTTTGGCAACAACAAAGTTGTAAATTTATTGGCAACATTGTATCCTCTGACCAAATAAATCAACAATATATCGCTTGAATTCAACCACAAAATGTGGTATATTATATTGCAACATCACGTGTCGGTTTAATTTTAGCTAAAGGAGTGGTGTATAGTGTATAAATACGAAATTCATTTGCACACATCAGAGTGCAGTAGGTGCGCCGTATCATCAGCGCATGAAATGATACTCCATGCCAAGGAAAAAGGTTATAACGGTGTCGTTATAACCGACCACTTTTATCACGGAAACACCTGTGTTAACCGTAAATTGCCGTGGGATAAGTTTGTTGACGCCTATGAACTTAACTTTCTCAATGCAAAAGCCATAGGTGACGAAATAGGTATTGACGTCATCCTCGGCTTTGAGGAAATTTATAATTCGGATATGAAGGAAGTGCTCATTTACGGTATCACTCCCGCGGAACTCAAAGCAGAGACCGATTTCATTAACTACAATTTAGAGCAAATATTTGAATTTGTTGAACGGTGTGGCGGATTTTTGTCACACGCGCACCCTTTCCGCAACCGAGCATATATAAAAAACACTGATATGGAGCCCAATCACAAGGCACTGCACGGCGTTGAAGTTTTTAATGTTACCGACTCGGACGACCGTAATAAAATGGCTTTGGAATTTGCTGAAAAGTACGGTCTTAAGCAACTTAGCGGCGGAGATATCCACACGGCTGATAACCGACTTGGCACATCGGGTATCGCAGTCGAAAAACCCATTCACGACACTAAACAACTTGCAAAAGTTCTTCACTCGGGCAACTACAAGTTGATAATCAACGGTCAAATCAAGTAATAAGCAAAAAGCGCCGAACAGTATAAAACTGTTCGGCGCTTTATTAATCACAAATCACCATGGCATCGGGATCCAATCGTCATAATTCATATCTTTGTCATCTTCGCCCTCATCAGAATCGGGGTCAACGGCAACATAAAGAGGATATTGCTCTGGACCGTACAAAGTGTACTTGAGCAGATAAATTGCATCTCCTGCATCAACCTTACCGTTATAGTTAAAGTCGTAATTTTCGGTCAATGGATATTTCTCGGCACCAAAAATCGCATGATAAAGCAACGCGATCGCATCCTTTTCGTCAACATCGCCGTCATCGTCAACTTTACCCGAAACCTCGATAAATTTGAGATCACATAGAGCACAGTGTATGGAACCCGTTTCGGTCAATTCATAATCATGACCGCTTTCACACAAAGTGTGAGAGGTTGCAAATGCAGACATAGGCAACAAGGATACAACCAATAAAACCGCAAAGAATACTACAGAAATACGCTTAAACATAAACAAACGCCTCCGTACAATAGTTTCATTTACTTTCATTGTAACCTACCTGTTCAAAAATTACAATAGATTTTTTTACTTTGTAATAATTTGCGGCATTTTGCAAAAATTCTCAACCACTTTGTGATGTATAAAAATTATTTAAGAAAATTTGTCATTTTTTTAAAAAAACTCTTTTATAAATTGTCGTTTTGTGTTATCATTTATGTGTTATTGATGGTTGGTTGCAACCAACCATCAACATATGTAAATATGAGTGGAGGAACAGAAAACAATGGACAATGTTGCAAGTTGCAAGCATCTGCCCTATGGCGACATGACCATCATTGCTATGAAAGGCTGTGAGGAATTCGCCGACAAGGTGGACTACTATTTAAAACAATGGAGAAATGTTGACGAGGATAACACTTTTGTCATTCATCCTCAGTGTCCCCGATTTGGCACAGGTGAGGCCAAGGGACTTATAGAACACACCGCCAGAGGTCTTGATGCTTTCATTATCTGTGACTGCTTCAACTATGGCGTCACCTATAAAATGTACGGACAGTCTGTACCCATGAGTCCCGATGATCATTTTCAGGATCTTAAGCGCGTTATCGCTGCTTTGGGCGGTAAAGCGAGACGTATCAATGTTATTATGCCTATGCTCTATGAAGGTAGACAACACCGTAGAACCGCACGTGAGTCTTTAGACTGTGCAATGGCATTGCAGGAACTCACCGCTTTGGGTGTTAAGAACATACTCACTTTTGACGCGCACGACCCGAGAATCTGTAATGCAATTCCTTTGGGCGGTTTTGATAATGTTCAGCCAACCTATCAGATGATAAAGGCTCTTCTCCGTGCTGTTCCCGACATCAAGATCGACCGTGATCATTTGATGATCGTTGCTCCAGATGAAGGTGCTATGTCCCGTTGTATTTATTATTCCTCGGTTCTCGGTGTTGAACTTGGAATGTTCTATAAACGCAGAAACTACTCAATCGTTGTTAACGGAAGAAACCCCATTGAGGCTCACGAATTCCTGGGCAACGATGTTACAGGCAAAGACCTAATTATTGTTGATGATATGATTTCCTCGGGAGATTCTTTGCTTGACATTGCCGCCCAACTTAAAGCCAAGAACTGCAACCGCGTCTTTGCTTTCACAACATTCGGTCTGTTTGTTGAGGGTTATGATAAGTTTGATGAGTTCTACAAGAAAGGACTTGTTGACAAGATTTTCACCACCAACTTGGTTTACAACAAGCCTGACCTTTTTGAGCGTGATTGGTATGCACGCGTTGATATGTCAAAGTATGTTGCATATCTTATTGATACCATCAATTATGACAACTCCATTAGTTCCTTGCTCAACCCTATTGACCGCATCAAGAACTGTATTGACAAGTATAACAACAAATAATCGTTTGAACTCCAAACCGCGTTGCGATTGCAACGCGGTTTTTTATTTGCCTTATAATTGTTTTAATGTAATCACAAAAAACCACGGTAGCACCGAAGTACTACCGTGGAATTTAATTAATTATTATTATCAGCCGAGGTCAACCCAATCATCAAAGCCGAAATCGTTATCAGTATCGTTATCGTTATCAGCATTAACTACAGGAAGAACATAGGCATCAACAGGATACATTGCGTTGCCGAATACAACGTGATACAACATATAAACTGCATCATCAGAGGTGACAACACCGTCATTGTTATAATCAACACAAGCACCGTTAGCAACAGAATATTCAGCATATTCTAATGTGTAGTAGAGCACATAAATTGCATCATCTGCGTTAACTTTGCCATTGTTGTTAAGGTCTGCAACAACATTCTTTCTAACGGAAATGTTAGCATTGTAAGTATCAAACTCTACAGATACTTCAGTGTCTGTGGAATCGAGCTGCTTGAATGTGAAATCACAGTTGATTTCAGCAACACAATTCTGGATGCCTTCAATAGCCTTAAATGTGAACTTAGCAATGTTGCCTGTTACAGGTACATTAACTGTGGTTTCCTCAGATCTTGAATCGAATCCGATTACACCACGGTTAGCTTCTGCATCCCAATCTCCTGCAACACCGGCCAAAGCCTCGAACTTAACAAACTCGAACTTATCAGCGTCGAAAGTAAGGTTGCTCATGCCAAGAGAACGGATGTCGATTGTTCCGTTAACTGTTACAAATACCTCAAAGGTTTCTCCGGGACGTACAAAACTTGAAGTAAGTTCTACGAAAGGCTCTTCAACAACAATAATGTCGAAGGTAGTAGACTTACCTGCAAACCAAACAGTGGCGGTGCTGGTACCAACGGTAGCAGTATCCACACTTACGAAGTAACCTTCAGTAATGAAAGCATTGTCTCCGTTATCAAGACCAGCAATAAGGGTAAGACCGGTTGCGTCAAATGCGTCATCCTTGAGATAGACAGTCTTATTGGGGAGAGTGTCAACTTCGATAGAATCAACATTTTCTGCGACTGCGGCAACAGTTACTTTGAACTGAACAAGAATACCCTTGTATTCAGCAGTTACGATCTGCTCACCAAGTGTGTTCTTGTCGTAACCGAAGACGTTGAACGCATCAGTTACAGTTTCGGAAGTATCATCACTGTAAGTTACGTTAATTGCAAGACCGGTTGCATCAAAATCTTCGCCCTTAACATAATAAACCTTGTTGGGAAGAGTTGCACTGGCATCAACGATATACTTGGTGGGAGCAGAAACTGCAATATTTGCAACTACTGCATCTTCACCGTTAACAGCATTAATGGTGCAGTTAACCGCACTTAATTCATAAACTCTAAAGTCAGCATTGGTAGTGAAAGTAAGAGTAATGAGTTCACCTGCAGGGATTTCAACTTCTCTGTACTTGGTGACAATAACCGTCTCGGTTACTTCCTCATATATTTGGTTACCATTCCCGTCAAGAATAGGAGTGCCGTCCTCCTCATATAGAGGTATCTTTTCAGTTTTAACTTCTTCTACGGTGTACTCTTCAGATACTTCAATGGAAGCAACCTTGTTGTTAAAGGAAATGTTTCTACCGTCAATGTTCCATTTTGCAGAAACACTGCTGAATGGTGCTGCATTGTAGTCAAAATTGAGGTCAAGTTTGGTTGCGGTAATTGCCTCTTTGAGAGATACAACTACATCAAAGGTCTGTGCAGGATAGAGAACTCTGGTATCACGGGACTTACCACATGTATTACATTCACTATCGGCAGCATCATCATAATTATGAGTGCAGAGATCTGCGTTAAATACAACAGAGTTGAATCTTGCATCTTCAAATTCTGTAACATCGAACTTGAAGGTAGTGTCATCGATTCTTTCAAGAGTAATCGGTTCGTTGTTATCAAGGTAGGTTACAGTAGCTGTGACATTGTAAGGATATGCATTTTCGTCATCAGGAGTTACAGTAACAGTGCCGTTATTATAATCAACGTCAAGAGTTGCATTTTCAATAGAATCTTCAGCTGCAACGGGAGTGTATCCAACAGCCTTTATCTCAATATAGTCAACGTATACAAGACCGCCGAAGACGCCCAAGTATAACTGAGGACGAACAACATTTATGCCAGAAAGTACACGATATGTGTTAGCTACAGTAACTGTTTTGGTTGCGGTGACAAATCCGTCGGTCACACCGGATGTGGTAATGATACCGTTTCCACCGTCAACACCAATAGGACCTGCAGCCCAAGAATCAATAACGCCACGTTTGAAATAAATATTTACATCTTTTCCAGAGTTGGGAAGTTGTGCAACATTATAACGAACGGTAACCTCATAAGTTACACCCTCAAGACCAAGTAATCTGTGAGAATTTGCGTTATCGGCTTTATTGTCGTTGAAAAGGGCAATCTTATAATCAGCGTTGGTTCCGTCTAATTTGTTCATAATCGCATAGGTCTGGTCAGCGGAACCGTCATCAGTACCGTCATATGCGCCTGTGCTGAAAACACTAGACGCGCTTGGTCCGCCGAAGTACAAGCCATTATATGACTGTTCGTTAAACTCAACGCGCTCAGCTTCAGTGGATACCCATGCAGCGGTATAATATGAACCATAATTTATGCCGAACTCGTTACCGGTGCCGACAACAGCCTTTACAGGAATATCATCAACATCAATATCATGGTTGGATCTTCTGAACTCTTTATTGTACCAACCTGCAAAGATATAACCATCACGGGTGGGAGTGGGAAGTTCAACAACTTCACCCTTATCAAGAAGAACAGACTGGTTAGGGGTAACGCCGTCGTTATAGTTCAAAGTGATGTGTGGAAGTAGATTATCTTTAACAACTTCTTCAACGGCAGTAATAGTAATCTTATCAATTACTACAGTTGATTTTAAAGTATTAACATTATTTCCTCTGTACAGCAAGGTCTCAATAACCTCACCTGCACTGTTCGTAAGTTCTCTGTTAGTTATCACCTGAGTGACAACACCGGGGGTTTCAGTAGCAGATACAGTTGCATTGAAAATTGCTGAGCTATCACGTATATATCCGTCGCCGTATCTTTCACCGCGGA
>JAZNBS010000005.1:0-87736 GCA_045587185.1 Acutalibacteraceae bacterium | reverse complement strand
CCGTGGCCTGCGTCGATGATTATTATCTTTCGGTTATCACCGTCGGTACTCGATAGCGGTTCTGCAATCTTTTTTCCTTTATTAAGACATAAAAATCCGCAAAACGCCAACACACAGATGCACAATAAACCAACAAAAAATCTTTTCAACATAATCTCACCCAAGAGATAATATGAAAAGATTTTTATAAAAATATCTTATTAAAATATCTTATTTTACATTTATGGTAATCTGATTTTTGGTCAGGCAGTTTTCACCGACAAATATATCAAAATCACCTGACTCGACAACATATTCACCCAATTCATTATAGAAACCGAGCGAATTGTAACCAAGTTCAAAGGATATGTTTATCGTTTCGCTCTTTTTAATTAAAAGCTTTTTGTAGTTCTTAAGCTCTCTTAGAGGACGCATGATGCTTGCAACCTTATCGCGAATATAAAGTTGAATCGTTTCTTTGCCGTCAAAATCACCCTTATTGGTAACGTCGACCGAAATTTTGAACGATTTACCGTTTTTGATTTCATCTAAGCTGAGTTCAGATTTATCGGCATTAAGATTTGAATAATCAAATTCAGTATACGACAGACCATAGCCGAAAGGATACATAGGTGTAGCAATGCTATCGGTATAGTTGTTATGAGGGTTAACACCGTAATATCCGTCTACGTAACGACCGCTTGCTGTGACGTTATAGTACATAGGAATATGACCTGTACGCCTTGGGAACGTAACTGGTGTTTTACCGCTCGGAACAGTATCACCGAACAATATATCACAAGCCGCATTTGCAGTCTCGGAACCGCTATGCCATGCATAAAGAATTGCATCAAGCTTGTCTTCAACACCTTCTAAAGCAATAGGTCTTGCACAGAAGAACACACCAACCGCCTTTTTGCCCATAGAATGAATTTTATCGACAAGCTCAATTTGCGACTTAGACAGCGAAATATCTGATACGGAGTAAGCCTCACCCGTTGTGAGATAGCTTTCACCGAGAGCCAAAACAACAACGTCGGATTTATAGGCAACTGTACTCGAATCATCAAAAATTCCCGAGGTATTCTGACAGAGGATGTTTCCGTCACTTGTTTTGGATTTTAACGCTTCAAAAAAGTTAGGTGTTTCGGACTCAGAGCCGTCAAGGGTCCAGGTGCCAAGCAATGAACGGCGCTCGTAAATAAACGGACCTGCAAGACCTATTTTTGCATCCGTTTTAAGAGGAAGTACACCGTTATTCTTGAGAAGCAGCATTGATTCTGCGGCAAGCTCTCTGGCATCGGAAAGATGCTGTTCTTTTGAATACTCAACCTTTTCACCAAAAGGTCGGTCAAACAAACCCATTTTAAGCTTTACACAAAGAATGCGCATAACTGCAAGGTCAACCGTTTCTTCTTTTACCTTACCTTCATTAACAAGATGTTCAAGATTTTCAATATAACACTTATCGCACATATCAAGGTCCAATCCTGCCTCAATTGCGATTTTTGAGGCATCTGCCTTATCCACGGCAAAGCCCTGACGGACAAGCTGTGTAACTGCGCCCCAATCGGAAACAACAAAGCCGTCAAAACCAAGCTTATCTCTGAGAATGTCGGTCAGATACTTTTTACTGCCGGTTACAGGAATACCGTTTATATCATTGAACGATGACATAACAGTACCGACACCTGCTTCAACTGCAGATTTAAACGCAGGAACAATAGTATTATAGAGTGTTGTGTCAGATATTTCAGTCCTAAAATAGTCACGGCCTCCTTCACTTGCACCATAGCCAAGATAATGCTTTGCACAGGCAACTATGCTATCCTTAGCGGTGAGGTCATCACCCTGAAAACCATTAACGATAGCAGAAGCCAATCGGGCACCAACATAAGGATCCTCACCAGGTCCCTCAACCATTCTTCCCCATCTCGGATCGTGACACATATCAAGCATAGGTGTAAAAGTCCAACGGATGCCGTCGTTTACAGCTTCTTCTGCAATATTATGATAGCATTTTTTAACTAACTCATCGTTAAAAGCAGCCGCCGAGGCCAAAGGTAACGGATAAACCGTTCTATGGCCATGGATAACGTCACGACCGTAAATCATAGGAATTTTCATACGGCTCTCTTCAACGGCAATCCTCTGGAGTTCATTATAAAAATCTGTATTAACGTGACCCTGAGGGTCATGACCAGCAGTAGCCGTGGAAGCAAAAATAATTGAACCGACGTTTCCCTCGCGTATAAACTCCTTTTAGGACTCAAAATCATCATTAAAAGATGTTATTGTAATCTGATTCAACTGACCGATTTTTTCTTTCAAGGTCATTTCAGAAATAATTTCCTTAGCCTTTGATTCAAATTCTTTAAACATAAACATCCTTATGAGCGTTAATTACGTTATAATTTTATCATTTATTTTCAAACAAATCAATATCATATGTATTTTTTCTTAGACTTCTTAAGGGTTACAAACACCGCACCGACACAAGAAGACACTGCACATATAAGCAATCTTAACAAAAAAGTAGCGGTGATGGTATTCTGAGATACCGCCATAGAAATCACAGCAACGATAAAATAAAAAATAACCCCCGAAGATAACCCGATAATCAAGCTATTTTCTTGCACTTTTTTAGAGCCGATACATCCACTTACAAACGAGCATATTACCAAAATAATAATCGAGAAAGTCTTGCCTGACGATAAACTCGTTTCGGCCACCGACATTATCAAAGCGAATAATAACGTCAGCAAAATCAAAGTTAATGCACCACAAATAACTCCCCTAAAAAGTGACGATAAGCTTTGTGATTTTTTACTGTTGTTAAAACTATTTTTCATGAAAAAACACCGCCTCATAACAATATACGAAGCGATGAAATTTTTTATTACTTATTTTGCAGAACTATCGTGAACGGTGTTTACCGAGGAAAGCGCCCACTTCATCATCTTCATCTTAGAATGATCTGCGGGAGACTCAACAATAAAATGATCGTCCTTAATCGAAATAACGCGAACGACCCAACCGCCGATGGTAACAATCTCGTCACCAACCTGAACGCTGTCTCTCTGTTCCTGTTCCTTTTTCTGCTTTTTCTTATTAGAGCGGTTCATAAAGAAAATCATACCGCCGAAAATAAGCAACATGGGCAACAATGATATTAATCCCTGCATTTTTTTAACCTCCAAAATATTATGTTGTTATGATACTACAACTATTGGTAAAAAGCAAGTAAAATATTAAATTCTTGTGGCAATATTTACAATTACGTCCTTTTTAAACTTTGTAAAGGTGCCGTTATCAAGATTTTCTCTGATTTTTTCCATCAACGTATTGTAGAAATACAGATTATGTTGAACGCAAAGTCTCTGACCTAACATTTCCCCCGCTTTAAGCAAGTGTCTAACATATGCACGCGAATGACGTCGGCACGTAGGACACCCACAACCCAACTCAATGGGGTTATGGTCATCTTTATATTTTTCGTTGTTAAGGTTGCGGATACCGTCCCATGTGAACAAATGACCGTGACGTGCATTTCGGCTTGGCATAACACAGTCAAAAAGGTCAACACCACGCTCAACTGCCTCGAGAATATTAGCAGGAGTACCCACGCCCATAAGGTAACGTATCTTATCGTTCGGCATATACGGCTCAACCTGTTCGATAATATGATACATAACCTCAGCAGGCTCACCGACAGCAAGACCGCCGATAGCATATCCGTCCAAATCAAGGTTAGCAATCTGCTTCATATGTTCAACACGCAGGTCATCAAAGGTACAACCCTGATTTATACCAAACAAAAGTTGGTTAGGGTTAACTGTGTCTTCCCTTTTGTTTAGTTCATCCATCATAATTTTGCAACGCTTTAGCCAACGTGTGGTTCTTGCACACGACTGTTTTGAATATTCGTGAGTTGCAGGATTTTCGACACATTCATCAAAGGCCATTGCAATGGTAGAACCTAAATTTGACTGTATCTTCATACTTTCTTCGGGACCCATAAATATTTTCTGACCGTCAATGTGTGAACTAAAATTTACACCCTCCTCGGTAATCTTGCGAAGTGAAGCCAGAGAAAACACCTGAAAACCGCCACTGTCTGTCAGAATCGGACCTTCCCAACCTGTAAATTTATGCAGACCGCCAAACCTTTTGATAAGTTCATCACCGGGTCGCAAATGCAGATGGTAAGTGTTGCAAAGCATAACCTGTGTGTGTAGGTCATTTGACATATCAAAAGCGGAAACACCGCCCTTAATTGCGGCACAGGTAGCAACGTTCATAAACGCAGGTGTCTGCACCGTACCGTGTACCGTCTTAAATACACCGCGGCGTGCCGTACCCTCTTTTTTTATAACTTCAAACATAACAATATCCTTTAACAAAAATCATTTATAAAATCAGCATCGCGTCACCAAACGAGAAAAACCGGTATTTCTGCTCAACAGCGTGACGGTAGGCCGACATTGTAAGGTCATAACCCGCAAATGCACTTACAAGCATAATCAAGGTGCTTTCAGGCAGGTGAAAATTGGTAATAATACCGTCCATAATCTTGAACTTATAGCCTGGGTAAATGAATATATCGGTATCATCCGAACATTCGGTTATTTCACCGTTTCTTGCCGCACTCTCAAGCGTTCTGCATGAAGTTGTACCAACACAGATAACCCTGCCACCATTCTTTTTTGTTTCGTTTATCAGGTCGGCAGTTTCTTGAGGTATATAATAATGTTCAGAGTGCATTTTGTGGTCGGAAATATCATCTACTTTAACGGGCCTAAAGGTGCCCAATCCAACGTGCAATGTCACAAAGCCGATATTAACTCCCTTTTCTCTTATTTTCTGCATATATTCCTTTGTAAAATGTAAACCTGCCGTAGGCGCCGCTGCCGAGCCCAACTCTTTTGAATAAACCGTCTGATAACGTTCTTTATCGTCCAGTTTTTCGGTTATATAAGGCGGTAACGGCATCTGACCGACACGGTCAAGCACATCATAAAACACACCGTCACACTTAAACTCAACAATTCTGTTACCATCTTCAGTAACATCTATAACTTCGCTCGAAAGTTCGTCACCAAAATCAAACACTTTACCGATTTTTGCTTTCTTACCCGGACCTGCAAGACATTCCCATACCTTATGGCCCATTTCTTTCAGCAAAACAAACTCAACAACAGAACCTGTATCACGGCGTGTGCCGAAAATACGCGCTGGCAAGACACGTGTATTATTCATTATAAGGCAGTCACCCGGTTTTAGATAATCAATAAGGTCGCTAAAGACACTGTCTTTAATTGAATTATTCACTTTATCCATCACCAGTAACCGCGAAGATGTTCGCGGTTCTACAGGTGTCTGAGCTATCAATTCTTGTGGAAGTTCATAATAAAATTCAGATTTTTTCATATCAATCTCCGTAATGCACAAAAACTCATAAAAAGCATAAAATATGTTTGACAAATATATATCAAAGATGTATAATTTCATAATAAGGTATTGTATAAATATTCTTTGCAACTTATTGCCAACTGCTATTATATTGCAACTTTGCAAAATAATCAACATTTTTCGGCAAAATTTATTTTAGGGTGATACATAATGAAAAAGTACAATGTAGGTATTATCGGCGCTACCGGTATGGTGGGTCAGCGTTTTGCAACACTTCTTGAGAACCATCCTTGGTTCAACGTTAAAGTTCTTGCCGCAAGCGGTCGTTCTGCGGGCAAAACTTATGAAGAGTGTGTCGGTCCCCGTTGGGCAATGAAGACTCCTATTCCCGAGGCTCTTAAAAATATGGTCATTATGAATGCTGAAGAAGACATTGAAAAAATCGCTTCGGCTGTTGACTTTGTTTTCTGTGCAGTTAATATGAAAAAAGACGAGATTAAGGCTTTGGAAGAGGCTTATGCAAAGCACGAATGCCCCGTTATTTCTAATAACAGTGCTCACAGACACACTGCCGATGTTCCTATGGTTATCCCTGAACTTAATGCAGAACATATAGAAGTTATTGAGGCACAGAGGAAGAGACTTGGTACAAAACGCGGATTTATCGCCGTTAAGTCCAACTGTTCTTTGCAGAGTTATGTCCCTGCCCTTTTCCCCCTCGATGCTGAATACGGGGTTGAAGATGTTCTTGTTTGTACGTATCAGGCGATTTCAGGTGCCGGTAAGACCTTTGAAACTTTCCCCGAAATTGTTGACAACATCATTCCCTTTATCGGCGGTGAGGAAGAAAAGAGTGAGCAAGAGCCACTCAAAATTTGGGGTAAGGTTGAAAACGGTGTTATTGTCAATGCCGAAAAACCTCATTTCACCGCACAATGTCTGCGTGTTCCCATTTCTGACGGTCACACCGCAGCGGTGTTCGTAAGATTCAAAAACAAACCCACTACTGATGACATTATTGCAAAGTGGGCTGAATTCAAAGGCACTGCACAGGAACTTGAACTTCCTTCTGCACCCAAACAGTTCCTCCACTATTTCACAGAAGACAATATGCCTCAGGCAAAATTGCACCGTGATATTGACGGAGGTATGGCTATCTCTTGCGGCCGTTTGAGAGAGGACTCTCAATACGACTACAAGTTTGTGTGCCTGTCTCACAACACCTTGAGAGGTGCTGCAGGCGGCGGTGTTCTGCTTGCTGAACTTCTTGCAGCTAAGGGCTATTTTGACTAATTTTCAGACTGGAGTTTTTATTTATGAAAAAGAGAATTTTCACCGGATGTGCAACTGCTCTAGTAACTCCGTTTAATGATGATTGTTCGGTCAACTATCCAAGATTCCGTCAACTTGTTGAAGAACAGATTCAAGGCGGTGTTGATGCTCTTGTTATCTGCGGAACCACTGGCGAATCTGCTACTCTTGATAATGATGAGCATTGCAAGGTTTTGGAAGAAGCCGTCAAGGTTGCCAACAAGCGTGTTCCCATCATAGCGGGCACAGGTTCTAATGATACAATGTATGCCGCTCAACTTTCACAACACGCTGAGTCCATTGGTTGTAACGGTCTTTTGATGGTAACTCCTTACTATAACAAGACTTCACAGAACGGTCTTATCAACCACTATTTTTATGTTGCCGACCGTGTAAAGACACCTATTATTCTTTACAATGTTCCCAGCCGTACAGGTACTGCTATACAACCGGCAACCTATAAGGAACTCGCGAAGCACGAAAACATTGTAGCCGTTAAAGAAGCCAACGGAGATATTTCTTCCATTGCTAAAACCAAGAGTCTTTGCGGTGATGAACTTGATATCTACTCGGGTAACGATGACGAGATAGTTCCCATTATGTCTTTGGGCGGTATCGGTGTTATTTCGGTACTTTCCAACATTCTTCCAAAGGAAACTCACGACATTTGCGCCGAGTATCTTAAGGGCAACCATCAGAAGGCTTGTGAGATGCAGTTGAAGTATGTCAGCCTTATCAATGCACTGTTCAGCGATGTTAACCCCATCCCTGTAAAAGAAGCAATGAATATGATGGGACTTGGAATGGGTCCTTTGAGAATGCCTTTGGCTCCTATGACCGAGTCTGCACGTGAGAACCTACGTCAGGAACTCAAAAAACACGGTCTTCTTTAATTTGAAATCAGGAAGTTAAATATGATTAAAATTATTTTAAACGGTTGCAACGGCAAAATGGGATTAGCGGTTTCACGGCTTATTGCAGAGCGTGATGATTGCGAAATTGTGGCGGGTGTTGATTTAAGATGTGACATCCAGCGTGAATTCCCCGTTTTCAACAATATTAAGGATATACAAAGCGGAGACGTTATTATTGATTTCTCTCACCCCTCCTGTCTTCCCGACCTGCTTGAATATGCCGTTTCGACCAAGACCCCTATTGTCATTGCAACTACAGGATTAAGCAATGCAGATTTTGAAAACGTTAAGGCCGCTTCGCGTGCTATACCCATTTTCTTTACTTTCAATATGTCGCTTGGAATAAATCTTCTTGTTGAACTTTCCAAGACCGCATCAAAGGTCTTGGGTGATAACTTTGATATTGAAATAATCGAAAAGCATCATAATCAGAAAATTGATGCGCCAAGCGGTACAGCAATAATGCTTGCCAATGCCATCAACGAGGTAAATGACGGTAAATACGTTTATGAGTACAACCGTCAGTCCAAGCGTGTAAAAAGAGATGCTAAAGAAATTGGTATTCACGCAATCCGCGGCGGTAACATTGTGGGTGACCACGAAGTTATCTTTGCTGGACACGACGAGGTCATTTCCCTCTCCCATTCGGCAGGCTCTAAGGAAGTTTTTGCCGTTGGTGCAGTTAATGCTGCAGTGTTTATTAGTAGTATGAAATCCGGTCTTTATGATATGAAGAATCTTATTACATCAATCTAAAATTTATTGAAAACAGCACAAAAGACCCGATAGTTCGTAATGAACTATCGGGTCTTTGTTAAATTTATTATTATACTTCAAAATCAAGACAAAGTCTAGTCTTAGTAAAAGGTCTTACCTTGCCGTCAGCAACTGCTACGTGCTCAGGATGGACGGCATAACCTTTAAGCGAGGCCTCATCTTCAAATACAGAATAAAGCATGACATCAGCATTGGAAGAAGTAAGACCAACGGTTTCAACCTTTATTTCCAAAAGACCTGGAATTTTACCCATCAAGTCCTCAATTCCTTGCTTAATTCCTGCTTTTACTGTAAGTTTTTCGGTATCAGACAATTCGTCTTTCAACTGCCATAAAATTATATGTTTTACCATATATCAAAACTCCTTAAAGCATATTAAGCAGAACACCAGCGGCAACGGCCGATCCGATAACACCTGCAACGTTGGGACCCATTGCGTGCATAAGGAGGTAGTTGTTGGGGTTTTCCTCTCGACCAACCTTCTGCGCAACACGTGCGGCCATTGGAACAGCGGAAACACCGGCAGCACCAATAAGGGGATTGATTTTGCCTTTAGTAATAATATACATCAATTTACCAAGCAAAACACCACCTGAAGTACCCATTGCAAATGCCATCATACCCATTGCAACAATCTTAATAGTGTTAAAGTTGAGAAATGTTGTACCTGTGGTGGTTGCACCAACAGTAAGACCTAGGAATATAACAACAATATTCATCAATTCGTTCTGAGCAGTCTTGGCAAGGCGGTCAACAACACCCGACTCTTTAAAGAGGTTACCAAGCATAAGCATACCGACCAAAGAAGCTGCATCAGGCAAAAGCAAGGAAACAAGAATGGCAACAAGAACAGGGAAAATAATCTTCTCGGTTTTAGAAACTGTTCTGAGCTGTTCCATCTTAACTGAACGCTCTTTTTTGGTAGTAAGCAAACGCATAATCGGAGGCTGAATAACAGGTACCAAAGCCATATAAGAATATGCGGCAACAGCAATCGGGCCAAGCACGTGTGGTGCAAGTTTAGATGTAACAAAGATTGCGGTAGGGCCATCAGCACCGCCGATGATACCAACCGAACCTGCCTCTTGCGGAGTCATACCAAGCCAAAGGGCACCGATAAATGCAACGAAAATACCAATCTGTGCGGCGGCACCCAAAAGGAAACTCTTGGGGTTAGCAATCAAAGGACCAAAGTCAGTCATAGCACCAACACCAAGGAAGATGAGCGGCGGATAAATACCCAGTTTTACGCCAAGGTAAAGGATATCAAGAAGTCCACCCTCTTTCAAAACCTGACCTGCGTTCAGGTGACCTGCGGCATCCCAAAAAACGGGATTACCTGTATCCCATATATCAACATGATACATACCAGCACCGGGAAGGTTGGCAAGCAACATACCGAACGCGATGGGTAAAAGCAAAAGAGGCTCAAACTGGAATCTGGGATGGATAGCAAGAACGAGGAAACAACAAGCAACACCAATCATAATAAGGTTCTTCCAACCGTCTCCCTCAAAAAATCCCATAAAACCAGAATCTTTTAAAATTCCGACAATAGCATCAAAAATTGCAGACATTCAGAATCCTTCCTTTCATTAAAAAGCACGGGTGTTGTTCATAATACCTGCGGTAGCCCAAGCCGAGCGTACACCCTTCTGAGCAGGACGGATAGAACGGATAACAGGAGTCTTACCTGTACCCTCATACATCATCATAACAGCGGCCGAAATTGCAGCAATTATATCATCATCCTCAGTGGCGGCAACCGAATTGACAATCGGGATCTTGGGGGATTCGGTCTTCTTTTCAACTTTTGTCTCTTTAGTCTTCTTCTCTTTCTTAGGGCCGCCAGACAAACGGCTCATAACAGCTCCAAATATAGCTATTATAAAAACGAGAAGAATAAGCATTGAAAATACAATTATTAGACCGCTTAAAGTAACGGTTATTCCGTGTGTTTTAAGATTTTCAACAACACCTAAATCCTCTGTTTTAGCGGCAAGTGTAATAAGATTCATAACGTCACAAACCTCTTTAATATATTTTCTTGACAAATTTTGTCAAGCCATTAGTTGCAAATCATTATACTATACTTTATCCTTAAATTCAACATATATTTTTAAAAAATATTAAAAAAATAACTCCCAAAAACTTTTGAGTTTTGGGAGTTATCAACAATATGAATTTATGCCTTTATTTCAGTACCGCCGACTGGACGGATGTTGAGTACATAACAGGAATTCTTGCCAAAAACAGAACTCATGATATTAAGATAGTTATCAAGCAAATCATCAGGTACAAATGCCTGAATGGTTCCTGCAAAACCGCCACCGTGAACACGGTATGCACCTCTGTGCTCCAAAGCCTTACTTGCCAAAGAAAGTGCCAACGACAAGCCTTGCTCTGAAGGATTAGACGGCGAATAAACATTCTGCAAATACTGGAATGAAGAACGTCCCGAATTTTTGCTAATACAGAGAAAATCGTCAAACCGTCCCTCTTTAAGTGCGATTTTTTCATCTATTGCACGCTGATTGTCATTAAAGAAATGGATAGCACGGAGAACTGCTCTGTCCCCCACCTTCTCACGGAGTTCTGCTATCGACTCATAGAAACTGTCAATGCAGACATCACGCAAAAATGATTTTCCAAAAAACTCGGAAACTTTTCTGCATTCAACAGTAATATCAGCATAATCCTGAGTTAGGTCAGCATGATTACCGCCTGTGTTAACGATAACAAGTTTATGACCGTGAGCACCGATATCAAACGAAACCTTTTCAATAATGGGTTTTGAGGGGTCGTTAAAGTCAATTCCGACAAAGCCACCGACCGAACTTGCCATCTGGTCCATCAATCCGCAAGGTTTACCAAAGTAGATATTTTCGGCACGCTGAGCAATTTTGGCAATTTCAACTGCATCTATCGAATTATTGTTGTAAAGACCGCTTAAAATGTTACCTATAAGTACCTCAAATGCAGCGGATGAAGAAAGACCCGAGCCTTTAAGGACATTAGATGTGGTGTAAGCAACAAAACCTCCAACATTATATCCACACTTTTTGAACTCACCGCACATACCACGGATAAGAGCAGACGCCCTGCCATACTCTTTTTCATTGGGCTCAAGTTCGTTAACGGACAAAACATCCTCATCATAACCCTCAGATTTAACCTTTACTATACCGTCATCGGTTGCGGCAACAACTGCGATAACATCAAGGTTTACGCTTCCTGCTAAAACACAACCATGTTGATGGTCGGTGTGGTTACCGCCAACCTCGGTACGTCCGGGAGCGGAAAAGAGTCTTACCTCACGCTGGCCGTATATAGCCTCAAAACTGTCAACAGCATCAGCATAACGGCTACGGGCAAACTCAACATCACCGTAGAGATGTTTGAAAATTTCATCAAACTTCCCGTTTAAAATATCGTTCTTAATAGCAATCATTTAATTTCTCTCCGATTATTTTTTAAGATTGGTTACGATCTCAAGAGTATCCTTTGCGATAGCAAGTTCTTCATTGGTGGGTATAATATAAACCTTAACAGTTGAATCAGGGGTGGAAATTTCAACTTCTTCACCGCGAATAAGATTCTTTTCCTCATCAATCTTAACACCCATATAGCCGAAGTGCTTGCAGACCTCAGAACGAAGTACGGGGTCGTTCTCACCGATACCAGCAGTAAATACGATAGCATCGGCACCGTTCATTGCGGCAATGTATGAACCGACGAATTTTGCAATTTGATATCTCTGAATTTCATTGGCAAGAGCGGCTCTGTGATTGCCATCAGCAGCAGCGGCTGAAACATCACGGTTATCACTCGAAACACCGGAAATACCCAAAAGACCCGACTTCTTATTGAGGAGATCGCTCATTTGATCGGGAGTAATATTCTCTTTATTTGCGATATAGGTCAAAGCAGAGGGGTCAACACCGCCTGAACGGGTACCCATAATAAAACCGTCAAGAGGAGTAAAGCCCATTGAGGTATCAACACAGATACCTCCGTCAACTGCAGTAATAGATGCACCGTTACCGATGTGGCAGGTAACAATCTTGAGATCCTTCTTATCCTTGCCCATAATTTCAGCACAGCGCTCACTGACATACTTGTGAGAGGTACCGTGTGCACCGTAACGGCGAACTGCATACTTCTCATAATACTCATAAGGCAGACCGAAAATGTAAGCCTTTTCGGGCATGGTCTGATGGAATGCGGTATCAAATACGACTACCTGAGGAACATCCTTACCGAAGGTCTTGGTGCAGGCAACAATACCGAGATAGTGAGGATGATTGTGCAAAGGTGCAAGTTCCTTGAGTTCGTCAACCTTTTCAGCAACATCGTCATCAACAAGGCAAGACTTACTAAAGTAGGTACCACCATGGACGACACGGTGACCTATAGCACCAATTTCTTCTGGAGAGTTGATAACCTTAGCGTCACTCTCTGCCAAAGCATACATCAAAGCCTCAAAAGCCTCAGAATGTGTAGGCATTGAGATTTGTGCGGCATACTCCCTGCCGTCGCCAGCCTTGTGCTTGATGTTGCTATCGGCCAAACCGATTTTATCACAAAGACCCTTTGCGATTACCTGTTCGTTATCCATATCAATAAGCTGATACTTCAATGACGAACTTCCTGCATTTACAACCAGAATTTTCATTTAATGTTCCTCCTAAAAACGGTTTACGGTATTGCAATCCGCACCTATTTATTGTAAAATAATAAGGTAACAACTTACCAAAAACATATGATACATCATTTTGATATTTTTTTCAAGTGATTTTACGAAAGAATGTGAGAAAATGAAAGTATTTGGAATAGTTGCCGAATATAACCCGTTTCATAACGGTCATATGCACCTAATTGACGAAGCGCGTCGCCTTGGTGCAGATGTCGTTGTTGCCGTTATGAGTGGCAACTGGGTTCAACGCGGTGACACTGCAATTATATCCAAATTTGCCAGAACACAACAGGCATTGGAATGCGGTGTTGACCTTGTTGCCGAGTTGCCGACTTTTTGGGCTATGGCAACGGCACAGAAATTTGCAAAAGGTGCATTTGAAATTCTTGAGAACATTGGAATTGATACACTTATATTCGGCAGTGAGTGCGGTGATGTTGAAAGAATTGTCAAAACCGCTTACTGCGTGCGCTCACAAGAATGTTCAAGACTTATGAGACAAATGCTCAATATAGGAATGACGCCCGCCAAAGCACGTGAATCGGCGGTTGAAACTATCTGTAGTAACGGTGAACTACTGCGTTCACCCAATGACACTCTGGCGGTTGAATATATCAGCGCCGCAAAGCAAATGAACTCAAAATGCAAATTTGTTGCCGTCAAACGGCAAGGTATCGCTCACGACAGTAACAAAACCCACGAAATTTTCTGTTCAGCAAGCAAACTGCGTGAAATGATACTTTCGGGAAACTTAAGTTGTGCGAAAAAATATATGCCTGAAAAATCATTTGATATACTGTACGAGCAGTTCCAAAACGGAAAAGTTTCAGATATAAAATCGCTTGAAAAGACCATTCTTACCACACTCAGAACCACTACACAAGATGAATACAAACAACTGCCCGATATAAGCGAGGGCATTGAAAACCGTCTGCAAACAGCGGTCAGACTAAGTTCTAATTTAGAACAACTTATGAATTATTCTGCAACAAAACGTTACACCAATGCGCGCCTTCGCAGGCTTGTTCTTTCGGCATTTTTGAAATCACGGGCTGAGGATATTCCGCAAAATGTACCATACATCAGAATTTTAGGTTGCAATGCAAAAGGTGCAGATTTGTTAAAATCGTCGCGTGAAAACTCAAAAATTCCCGTTATAATGAGGTCAACGGCACTAAAAGGAAATCCAATTTTTGAATTTGAGTCAAGAGCAAGCGATATTTACACTCTTTCCCAAGCAGTTCCCGACCCTTGCGGAAGTGAATTCACCAACGGAGTGATAGTTAAGAAAAATTGAAATACTCAATTATATTTTCGGAAATATTTTTTGGCATACCTGCATCAATAAGTTGTTGCTCGCTCGCCTTGGATATTGCCGATATTGTTTTGAATTTTGAGAGCAATTTCTTTGCTCTCGATTCGCCTATACCTTTAATTTCGGTTAGTTTCAAAACGTTAGAGTTTTTCGACCTTTGCTGTCGGTGGTAACCAATGGCAAATCGGTGTACCTCCTCCTGAACGGTCGAAACAAGGGTGTAAGCGCTTCTGTTGGCTTTAATACCTATTTCCTCTCCGCCTGAAGTTATGGCACGGGTCTTGTGCCTTGAGTCCTTAACCATTCCGAAAACAGGCACTTGAATATTCATCCGGTTCAAGACTTCAAGTACTGCCGACAACTGACCCTTTCCGCCATCTAGCAAAATAAGATCAGGCATCTGGCCGAAACCGTCATTGGTTTCGGCATTTTTATATTCGTTAAAACGTCGTTCTACAACCTCGGCCATTGAACGAAAATCGTCCTGACCTGAGAACGATTTTATTTTAAACTTACGGTAAGAGGATTTAAGCGGTTTTCCGTCTTTAAAAACAACCATACCCGCAACGTTATGCTCGCCTGCTGTGTTGGAAATATCGTAAGACTCAATGAATTTAGGCGGTTTTTGAAGACCCAAGAGACGGGCAAGTTCATCAAGTGCCGCCGTCTGACCGATTTGACGTCCAAGGTGTTGTGCAAGACGTTCAGATGCATTATTACGGCACATTGTAACCAGATGCTCTTGCTCACCGCGTTCGGGAACAGCAATCATAACATTGGTTCCCCTCTTTTCCGAAAGCCATTTTTCAAGCAGTTCCTTATCATCTATATCGCCGTCAACGGCAACTCTTGGCGGAATATTGTCACGCATTGTGTAGTATCTGCGCAAAAATTCCGCTCTGGCAGAATTAAGGTCATCCTGTGGCTCAATTATAAACTCTTCACGGTCATAAAGTTTTCCGTTCTGAAAAACAAACACCTCAAAACAAGCGGCAGTATCACCCACCGCAAGAGCAATTATGTCCTGTCTTTTATAGGTTGAACTGTATATTTTCTGTCGCTCGCGTATTTTTTCAATGGCTGATATACGGTCACGCAGTCTTGCCGCTTTTTCAAACTGCAGATTTTCGGCAGACTTCTCCATTTCATTACGCAAAACAGCAACCGATTGGGATACTCCGCCTTTTAAAAATTCAACAGCCTGACGCACGGTTTCACGGTACTCTGCTGAGGATATCTTGCCACAACAGGGTGCCGAACAGTTTTTTATGTGAAAATTAAGACAAGGTCTTCCCTTTTTATTTATATATTCAGGAAAACTTTTATTGCAATGCGGCAAACGGAATATTTTACGCACCTCGTCCACCGTCTGATTCACAACAAAACCCGAGATATAAGGCCCGATATACTCTGCATTTTTATCGTCAGTATCAAAAGATGCAGAAATTGTTGGGTACTCACCTTTGGTTACCTTGATATAATGATACCCTTTATCATCTTTGAGAAGAATATTGTATTTTGGCATATTCTGCTTAATCAGTGAACATTCAAGGATAAGTGCCTCAAACTCACTGTCGCATATAATATACTCAAAATCCTCAACATTGGAGACCATTTTTCTGACCTTGTCGCTATGCTGATTACCTGCACCAAAATACTGCGAAACACGGTTTTTGAGTTTTTTCGCCTTACCGATATAAATAATCTCACCCGATTTTGAGCGCATAATATAAACACCCGGCAACAACGGCAGTTTCATTGATTTTTCGCGCAAACGCTTCAATCTATCGTCTGTCATAACGGTCTCCTTTCTAAAATTTATATTAAGCAAACTACAGCGGTCTTTCGCTACTAAACACTTAAATGATAAGCCATTCGGGGAGATCTACCCTCCCACGGAGCAAAAACATATATAGTTCCGCAATATTTAAACCCAAGATTTTCAAGTACCTTCTGCATAGTTAAATTTTTCTCGTGGGTATCTATCCTGACATTTTTAGTGTTCTTTAATGCAAAATCAACAGCCTTTTTCACAATGCCCTTAACTCTTCCTGAAGATGCTATGCGGTGAATGACAAAATAAGGTTGGTCATTAAGCCACTCGCCCTCAATTTCCAAATAGGTCTCATCTGGACCCGATTCCATAAGGAAAACGCCCTCAACCGAGCCGTCACAGTCAGCAACGTAAAGTCGGCTCAACTCAATGTCCTCACATAGAAGATGTTCATAAGGATACTCATTTCCCCACTGGTCGGGATTGCCGTTGGCTCTCATAAATTCACGTGCATCGGCATAAATTTCAAGACATCGCCCAATATCGGTTTTCAACGCTTTTCTTATAATCATATATCACCTATACTCATCCAAAACCGACTTCAAAAGCACGGGGTCATCTGTCATAATACAGTCACACCCCAGTTCAATAAGTTCACGCATTTCGTCAGCATCATTGATAGTCCAATACTGTACAGCGATATTCCGTCTGTGAGCGCGGTCAATATATGTCGATTTATCAAGTTCAAGTTCAATACCAACATCATAACTTGTGGGAATTTGCAAGCAAGCAAAGTCACTATTATCAAAAATATTGACCTTAAGCATCTGCGTCACAATAAACTTGGCAGCAGTACCCGTGGGTGCACCTCTGAGCAGTTTTGGGTAATTATTCTTGAGTTCTGTCTCAATTTCATCGTGGAATGTACCGACAACAATTTGGTCCAAATATTTAGGATATTGGTTTAAGGTGTTATAAAGAATCTCACAAGCCCTATAACCCATTTCACCCTCATTTTTTATTTCAACAATAAACTTGAGTTGAGGATTAGAATTATAAAACTCATCAAACAGTTTATCAACTGTGGCAATTTGCAGACCTGCGCCCTCAATATCTGCTACATCCTTATAAATTCTGTCACCGTTTTTGTCCTCAAAATAAAAACCGAAGTTATACTGTTCGAGTTCTGCCAAGGTCATGTCCGAAATATAATGACGCTTGGTTTCGTCTTCACAAAGCGCTTTAACCTCGTCTAACGAAATATCACCGTTGACATTGCAAGTCTCATCAATATAATCGTCATGATTGTAAACAAGATAACCGTCTTTTGTGAGATAAAGGTCACTTTCGATGATATCAACACCAATGGTACCGACTGCCTCGCGGAAAGCAAGCATCGTATTTTCGGGGTTGTTGATACCTCCGCCACGGTGAGCCGCTAACATAGGCAGTTTGCCCTCACCAACAACAAAAGGATTGTTTTCAACGTTTTTCTTTGGTGGTATAACATTTATTACAACAAAAAACGAAAGAACAACGGCAAAAATAATACTAATAGTAATTAAAACCTTATATTTCTTTTTCACAAAATATCCCCCGAATCATAAAATCAGTTTTGCCTCAATTTTGCCAATATTGAATTCCATTCAGCAGAGGTGAAGTACCCCTTTATATTTTGTCCGCTATAAACCGAAAGAGTGTCGATAAATAAGTCGAATTTCTGTTGTTTTGTGTAATTATAATATTTAGCCTCATCCTGTTGAAGTTTGTTGAAGGTTGATTTAAACGGTTGCCAACCAATCTGTTCCTTTATCTGCATAAATTTATATGCCAAGGCAAAAATATCATATTCTTTGGACAAATCCGAACTCATTGCTTTATATGAAAGCATAATATCCTTACCGTAACGGACAGACTCTGTGCCAAACTCTGAAAGTTCGGCACCCGCACCGTTTTGTTCCAAAACATAAGAAATTTTCATATCGGTCATAACCTCGGCTTCAAAATTCCAAGGTCGCAAGGAGTCAAACATATGACCCATTTCGTGCAGAACGCAGAAGTTCCAATCGTTCACTCTTTTATTCATTTTTGCAAGATCAGTTCTGATAAAATTACTGTCAATATAGATTATATTACAATTATCGTAAACATATCCAAGCACATTTTCATACTTTGTAATCGGTTCATTAGCCTTGACAATTACAAAATCATAGGGTCTATATCCTGTAAGATCCTCATATGAAAAATACGCTTTTTCAAGGTCGTTAGCCCATTGTTGCAGTCTTGCGTCAGGTATAACCTCAGTAATATTTAAAGGCAATCTGACCTGAACAATACCCTGTGTGCTAAAATACTCACGATAGTTCTTGCGAGTATTATCAACGGTAGCCACTGCATACCACTCTTGGGATTTATCGCCAATGTTACGTATCTGTAAAACCGCCTTGCCGTTAGAAAAACCAAGGCAGTATCTTTCATCTACACTGCTTAAAAATGAGTATGTTCCGTTTGAATTAGGCGAAATCTTCCAAATTTGGGTATTATAACCCGTGTTGTCCCATAATTTCACAGTCGTGCCCTTGGTGACATAAGCGTTGTCAATATCAAGCAAGAGGTCAGTACCGCACGCGTAAATATAAAAACCGTTTTTTGCAGATATCAAATTCCAATTAACTACATTTCCGTCAGTTTTAAGTTGACGGTCGTGAAACGAAAGATATTTGAAATCTGCAGAGTTATAGAAAGTATAAGTCCCTCTTGAAAGTGATTGTGACTGAACAGTGTTTTGCATACTTGATGTATTATTTACAGAACTGCTGTTGCTACTGTTATTGAAACTGAAATCAGGTCGTGAATAACCGCCTGAATCAGTTGAACCACAAGCAGAAATACTGATTACAGACAGGACTATTAAAATGCATAAAAACACTTTTAAAACATTCATTTAATCACCTAAAAATTATATTTTTAATAAGAGACAAACCGTTTCGACGTGTTCGGTGTGTGGGAACATATCAATGGGTTGGATTTTTCTGACCCTATATCCTTTTCGTGTGAGGAATGATAAATCTCGTGCCAATGTTTCAGGATTACAGGAAACGTAAACTATCCTTTGCGGTGCCAATTCAACCAAACAACGCAAAAATTCAAGGCTTGCGCCTGCTCTTGGCGGGTCCATTATAACAACATCAAAACTTTCACCTTTGCGTGCGGTTTTAACCATAAACTTACCCGCATCATCCTCAAAAAACTCTATGTTCTTAACATCGTTTAATTCAGCATTAACCTTGGCATCCTTTACGGCATCGGGGTTAAGTTCAACGCCCACAACCTTACCTGCTTTAACCGATGCAATGATGCCGATAGTGCCAGTTCCGCAATAAGCATCAAGCACCTTTTCTTTACCTGTAAGTTCAGCAAATGTGAGTGCTTTGTTATACAAAACCTCGGTCTGTATGGGGTTAATCTGATAAAAAGCCTTGGGCGAGATTCTAAAACGAAAACCGCACAGTTCTTCCTCAATATACCCGTTTCCGTAAAGTACACGGCTTTGGTCTCCCAAAATTAGGCTAGTGAACTTATTATTCACATTCTGCACAACGGTAGTAATCTCTGGATGTCGGGACAACAAAGCGTTTACAAACTGCGATTCTTTTGGAAACTCCATTACGGATGTGACAAGCACCACCATAATCTCACCACTCGAAAAACCGCGTTTTATAAGAACGTGACGCAAAAATCCTTTCATTGAGACATCATTAAACGCCCGTAGTTTGAAACTTTTAAGCAGTTTTCTGATAGTAACAATTATCTCATCAGCCTTTTCGTCCTCGATAAGACAACTGTCAACGGGAACAATATTATGTGTTGATGACTGATAAACACCCGAAATTATTTCGCCCTTACGCTCACCAAAAGCCGCCTGCACCTTGTTTCGGTAATGGTAGGGGTTATCCATACCGATAATCTCGTTAACATGGTGGTATTTACCCAGCAATTTTATTACCTTAACCTGCTTAAAGCTCAACTGCTTTTCATAGGTCAGATTTTGTATCTGACACCCACCGCATTTTTTACGATGTGGGCATTTTAAATCAATTTCGCTCATTTTTTCCTCACTAATTTCACAACCGTTTCGACATGGCCTGTTCTTGGAAACATATCAAAGGTTGCAGCCTTTACGGTGTCGTAGCCCATTTCTTTAAACAGCTTGCAATCGCGAGCCAAGGTTGCGGGGTCGCAGGAAACATATACAACCCTATCGGGTGCAAAGTCCTGCGTTATTGTCTTAATCAATTCATCATCGCAACCCTTTCTCGGAGGGTCAACGATGATAACATCGGGCTTTATGCCGTCGTTTTTAAGTTTATCAGCAGCTTTTGCGGCATCACCGCAGAAAAATTCGGTGTTTTCAAAGCCGTTTTGCTTTGCGTTGAATTTTGCATCCTCGATAGCCTCGGGGATAATCTCAACACCGATGATTTTCTTGGCCTTTTCAGCCATTGAAAGACCTATCGTACCTGCACCGCAATAAAGGTCAAGTACCGTTTTGCCGTCCACCTCGGCATATTCAGCCGCTTTTTCATAAAGTTTTTCGGCAATATCGTGATTAACCTGATAGAACGACAACGGCGAAATTCTGACCTTAACACCGCATAGAATGTCGGTAATACAGTCATTTCCAAACACAGTAACACATTTTTCGCCCATAATAACATTGGTTTTCGCTTTATTGATATTCAGCACAACAGATTTAAGGTCATTTCCAAAAACTGACTGCATATTCTTTACAAAAATCTCACATTTAGGCAGAATATCTCCGTTTATAACAAGGCATACCATTATTTCTCCCGTCAAAACGGCTTTTCTGAAATAAATATGACGGACAAGCCCTGTATGTGATTCCTCATCATAGACCAAAATATTGTTTTTAAGCAAAAAATCCTTAAAAACGGCAACGGCTTTTGAAAATTCTTGAGGTTGTAATGCACAGTCGGGACAGTCAACAACCCTATGACTATGAACTGCGAAAAAGCCGATTTTAAGTTTATTCTTTTCAAAACTTACGGGATATTGGGCTTTATTGCGGTAAGCAACATTAGAAAGACCGACAATAGGCTCAAATTCAGGTTCAACCGAACCGATTCTTTTAAGGTTGTTTATGACATTATTTTCTTTTATTTCGAGTTCCTTTTTATAGTCAATGTGACGGAAACTGCATCCCCCACATTTAGGGTATGAACTGCAATTAGTTTCAACTCTTGACTCTGACGGAGTTATTATTTTGGAAACCTTGGCAAAAGCCCAGTTGGACTTAACCTTTAAGATGTGTGCTTCAACTTCGTCGCCCGTTACTGCAGAATCAACAAACACGGTAAGCCCGTCTGCCCTGCCGACACCTGCGCCTAAAAGCGTCGTATCAAAAATTTTTAAATTGATTAAATCGTTCTTTTTCATAAATTATCCTTTGAATAAAAGATGTATCGCGGTCAAAAATAAACACGAAAAGGAGTGATAAAAATGTTTGATAAAATCTGTCTTATTCTTTTAATTATCGGCGGACTTAACTGGGGCAGTATCGGTCTTTTCCAGTTTGACCTTGTTGCCTGGGCTTTTGGCGGTCAGGACGCACTTTTCAGCCGAATTGTCTACACACTTGTAGCCCTATCGGCAGTCTGGTGCATTTCATTGTTGTTCCGTGACAACACCGAAGCCGGCGACAGCAACGACATGGATATGCCTATACCCGGCGGTTCACACTAATTTAAGGCTTTTTCTTTGGGTCCCATCTGCCCTTAGTCTTAAAGGCTTTGGGCTTTTGGGATTTGCCCTTTTGCGCCCTTTTATTATTTGTGCTTTTAGAAAGGTTGCCGTAACCCGATGCGTTTATAAGGCAATCGTGACCAACACCTATGAGGTCAGTCCGTCCGCAATCTTTTAAAGCCTTAAGAACAATAGCCTTGTTTTCAGGTTTGAAATACTGCAATAATGCTCTTTGTTCTGCTTTTTGCGACGGTGTTTTGGGCACAAAAATGCGTTCCATAGTATATGGATCCAACTCGGTATAGTACATACAGGTTGAAATTGTACCGGGAGTCGGGTAAAAATCCTGTACCTGTTCGGGACGCATTTTGTTTTGCTTCAAGAACAACGCAAGTTCAATAGCATCACTCATTCGGCAACCGGGATGACTTGACATAAGATATGGGACAAGGTACTGTTCCTTACCTATCTGTTTGGTAATATTGTAAAACTTCTTTACAAATCGTCGGTAGGTCTCAATATGCGGTTTACCCATTTTATCGAGCACTGCATCGGAACAATGTTCGGGAGCGACCTTTAACTGACCGCTCACGTGATGCTCAACAAGTTCGCGGAAAAACTCATCGTTTTTATCTTCCAATAGATAGTCAAAACGGATTCCCGAGCGAATAAAGACCTTCTTAACACCCTCGATTGCTCTGATTTTGCGGAGGATTTGGAGATACTCGGTATGGTCGCACTCAAGATTTTTGCAAGGTGTCGGTGCGAGGCACTTTTTACCTTTGCAAAGACCTTTTTCAATCTGCTTTTGGCAAGACACTGAACGGAAATTGGCAGTGGGACCGCCAACATCGTGAATATAACCCTTAAAATGAGGGTTCTTTGTTAAAAGTTCAACCTCTTTTAAAACCGATTCTTCACTTCTGACGGCAATTTGTCGGCCTTGATGATAAGCAATCGAACAGAAATTGCAGGCACCGAAGCAACCGCGGTTATGGGTTACCGAAAATTCAACTTCTTTTATAGCAGGCACACCGCCCATATTTTCATACATAGGGTGATAATACCGTTGATATGGCAAGGAGTAAACCGCATCCAACTCTTCGGTGGTGAGCACTCGCATAGGTTTATTCTGAACAACATAAATTTCGCCGTGTTTTTGCACTATGCGCTTTCCTCTTACCGAATCCTGTTCATCATACTGAATTCTGCAAGCTGTAGCATAACTGCGCTTTGAAGATTTACACTCCTCGAAAGACGGTACAGTCAACGCATTTATGCCAACAACAGACTGGGTCTTATAAACCGTTCCGTCAATATCGGTCAACGACGAGATTTCCTCACCGTTATTCAGTCGGTCGGCTATCTCTTTTGTCTGCAATTCGCCCATACCGAAACTCAAAAGGTCGGCGTCGGAATCGATTATAACCGACGGCATTACACTGTCTAACCAATAGTCATAATGAGCAAAACGGCGCAGAGAAGCCTCTACGCCGCCGATAATCAGCGGAATATCCCCATAAACCTTGCGAATGAGTTTTGAATATACCGTGACAGCACGGTCAGGACGCAATCCTGCTTTGGCACCGGGTGAATACATATCCTCACTGCGTGGCCTTTTTGCCGCAGTATAGTGAGCAACCATTGAATCAATATTTCCCGAATTAACCATAAAACCAAGCCTTGGACGGCCAAAAACGGTAATACTATTCTCGTTTTTAAAATCAGGTTGGGCAATTATACCGACTTTATAACCATTATTTTCAAGCACACGGGATATAATAGCCGTACCGAAGGATGGATGGTCAACATATGCGTCACCTGTGACGATACAAAAATCGACCTCATCCCATCCTCGGTCAGTCATATCCTTTTTTGATACAGGAAGAAAACCGTTATTCATTGTCTGAACTACCTGCTTTTCTCTCTAACAACTGTTCTTTTGTAATAAGTACCTGACGGGGTTTGGAGCCTTCGTAGGGTCCAACGACTCCCCTTTCCTCCATCATATCAATGATACGTGCGGCACGGGCGTAGCCCAAACGCAAACGTCTCTGCAAAAGAGAGGTTGAAGCCTGTCCCACTTCAACAACACACTCAATAGCATCGTCAAGCATCGGGTCACCGTCATCATCAACCTTGTCCTCTGGCAAGCCACTCTTGGATGCCTTTTCCTTGGCGGCCTGACGCTCAATTTCGTTAATGACATCCTCGTCATACTCGTTTTTGTGGTCGCTCTTGAGGAACGCAACGACCTTTTCAACCTCAGAGTCACTGACAAAGCAACCTTGAATACGTTCAGGTTTGATAGCGCCTGTCGGGAAGAACAACATATCACCCTTACCCATCAGTTTTTCGGCGCCGCCAACGTCAATAATAGTACGGCTATCAACCTGTGAGGAAACCGCAAAAGCAACACGTGTAGGAATATTTGCCTTGATAAGACCTGTAACTACATCAACCGACGGGCGTTGCGTTGCAACGATAAGATGCATACCTGCTGCACGGGCCTTTTGAGCCAGACGGCAGATAGAATCCTCAACCTCACCGGGTGCGGTCATCATAAGGTCGGCCAACTCGTCGATTATAATTACAACCTGAGGCATCTTCATTAAATCGTCGCGCTTTTCGGCAAGTTCATTAAATCCTGCAATATTACGCACATCGTTTTCAGCGAAGAGTTTGTATCTCTTTTCCATCTCAACAACAGCCCATCCAAGTGCACCTGCGGCCTTTCTTGGGTCGGTAACAACAGGGACTATAAGATGAGGAATACCGTTATAAATTCCCAATTCAACAACCTTGGGGTCGATGAGCAAAAGTTTAACCTCATCAGGTGTCGCCTTAAATAAAATACTCATAATAATTGAGTTAATGCATACCGATTTACCCGAACCTGTAGCACCTGCAATAAGTCCGTGAGGCATCTTTGCAATATCTGCAACCCTCTGTTCACCCGAAATATCTTTACCCAAGGCAACCGAAAGTTTAGATTTTGAGCCTGAGAAAACTTGAGAGTCAATAATTTCTCTGATTTTTACTATACTTGTGTTCTTGTTAGGAACCTCAATACCAACGGCGGGTTTGTTGGGAATAGGCGCTTCAATACGTACGCCCGCAGTTGCAAGATTCAAAGCGATATCGTCAGCAAGATTGGTAATCTTACTGATTTTAACACCTGCGGCAGGCTGAAGTTCATACCGTGTGACCGAAGGACCACGACTGATGTTGATAATTCTAGACTCAACACCAAAACTCCTCAATGTATCGACAAGCAATGTTGCGGTCGACTCAAGTTCCGCAGTGATGCTCTTTGTACTTTCGGGAGAGGGCTCTGAAAGCAAAGAAACCGGCGGATATTTATACTCATTGCTACCGGTGTCAAAGGTTATGGCACTGCCCTCAGGAACTTCAAATCCAACACTTTTAGACTTGGCTTCTGCATCAGAATTAACCTTGTTGATAACATCAGAAAGATTACCTTTGTTATCACTATCAGACACACCCACATCGGGTGAAGTAACATCGGGTTTTGCTGTCACAACAGGTTTGTGAGGCTTTGTATCTGAACTTGAACGAATATCAATACTACCGTCATCGTTATCAAGGTCGCGGTACTTCTTAACAACCTCCTCCTGCTGTTGTTCAATGCTTTTTTCTTCCTCTTCTTCAACCACTGGCTCTTCGCCGTCAAGAGGAATATCAATATTTGTCTTTCCCTTTTTGCGTTCAGCACGGTGTTCAAATGCGTCTTCGGCAACCTGTTCGATTTTTTTGACAGGTTTACTCATTGCTTTAAACAAAGAAATAAGCGTTGTTCCTGTGATAAGCATAAGTGTTGTTATCATCAAAATGAGGCAAACTATCCACGCGCCCGGTGAACCGAACAAAGCAAACATCGGATAACCGAGCAAAGCACCGAAAATACCTGTGGACGAATGCGTTTTGGCCCAGGCAACCGCAAAACCTTCGGTATAGGATTTGACATCGGGTGCAATTAAAATAATATGTACAAAAGACGATATCAAAAGCACAAGCACCGAGATTTCAATAATTCGTACCAAGACTTTTCCGTGAAGTTTGTCCAAAGCGAGATATACGGCGGCTACAGCAAGCAGAACAGGCGCAAGATACCCAAAGAAACCGAATAACCCCAACACAAAGTTATGCATTGCCATCCATCCGCCCTCACCGGGAATTATTGCGGCGAGAAACAGAAGAACCGCCGACATAAACATAAGAACCGATGCAACCTGTTTTTTGGCACCCGAAGACTCATGCTTGGTTTCGGAATTCTGCGCGGCTTTTCCGCTGCTTTTTGTTTTTGTGTTTTTCTTGTTAGCCATTTTTAACTCCTTCAACTTCTCAAAAATATATGTACAGGCGTTTTCACGCCTTTTCAATCATACGATAAAGTTCATTTATAACATCCGAAAGACTGCCGATACGGTCAATAAGACCGCATTCAACCGCCATATTCCCGTCAAGAACGGTACCCATATCGGTTGCAAGTTCATCAGTGTTGAGCATAAATTTTGAAAATTTTTCTGGTGAAATATTTGAATTTTTCACCACAAAATCGGTAATACGTTTCTGCATACGTTCAAAATAGTTCAACGTCTGCTCAACACCAAGTACAAGACCTGTTGTTCTAACGGGGTGAACCGTCATTGTCGCAGAAGGAACAATAAATGAGCATTTTGCAGAAACTGCCAACGGAACACCGATGGAATGACCTCCCCCAAGTACTAAAGATACAGTGGGTTTGCTCATTCCGCTAATCATTTCGGCCAAAGCAAGACCTGCTTCCACATCACCGCCGACAGTATTGAGCACAATCATCATACCCTCAATTTCAGGGTCTTGCTCAACCGCAACAAGTTGCGGAATAACGTGCTCATACTTAGTAGTTTTTGTGTCCGACGGTAAAACACCGTGGCCCTCAATCTGACCGATAATGGTCAGACAATGGATGCAGTGTTTACCCCCATCAGGTGTAACTGTACCTGATTGGCGTATCTGTTCCCAGACATCGCCGTTACCGTCAGAAGATTTATCAGTATCCTTGTTCTCAATTTCGTGCGTATCGTTTTTATTCTGTGATGACATCAATTTTCTCCTTTAATGGCAATTTTACATAATATTGATATCATTCCACAAAATAAGCACAATTATACACACATATAATACCACTTATTGTGTAACAATTCAAGAACTATTTATCACAATCTCTAAATTTTCAGCATATTGCGGGGTCTTTAAAAATAATACCGTTATGACGGCACAGCACACTGCAGAACACTGCTGCTATAATATACAATTTTTCGGTCACATCGCAGATGGGGGCTGTTTTTGAAAACCTGATTTCATCAACAATCACGGGATAAAAACTTTTCAAAAAGTCTTTTTCCTGCAACTGATTGACAAAAACAACCTGATTTAATAAATCTTCCCTTTCACGTCTTAATTTGGATGCAATTCTAAAAGACTCTGAAGCGCCGTCGGTTGAATCGGTATAAATAAACGAAACCGATGCTTCGACCTCTCTGGAACAGGTAAACACAGGAGCATAAACAATATTGTTCTTACAGTCACCTATTATTTTATACTGTCGTTCGAGCCCCTTTGGGTTAACTGTTTCACACTTAATGCCGTTATACCTCAAAATACCTGTCAACAAGGGAATATATATTCCTGAAACCTCTGTCATTATTTTAGAATCCGCACAAAATGTACCGTCAGAAAATCCGTCAAGAATCAAAACTGAAATCAAATAAACCACCTCCATATATTATATGAAAGTGGTTTATGACTGACCTTTATAAACAATTATAATTTTTCAAAAACAAATGCACCGCTTGAAAAAATGCATTTTACACTATCTCCGTTCCTGATACTGCCGTCAAGAATTTTTTCACTTAAAGCATCTTCGATTCTTGACTGAATCGCTCTTCTCAAAGGGCGCGCACCGAAAATCGGGTCAAATCCCGAATCGGCAATCTCAGTAATTGCAGAACCGTCAAACTCGATTTGAATATTGAGGTCCGACAGACGTTTTTTGAGTTGTAACAACATCTTTTCGGCAATCTCACAGATTTCCTCTTTGGTCAGTTTTGAGAATACAATAATATCATCAACACGATTCAAGAATTCAGGTCTGAAAGCCGATTTCAACTCATTTAACACCTTTTCTTTTGCGTTACCGTCATCACCAGAACTTTCAGAAAAACCCAACGACTGCTTTTTCTCGGTTAAGTGTCGCGCGCCGAGATTGGATGTCATAATAATAACAGTGTTTTTAAAGTTGACGGTTCTTCCTTGTGAATCGGTCAGTCTGCCGTCTTCAAGAATTTGCAAAAGGATGTTGAAAACATCGGGGTGCGCTTTCTCAATCTCGTCAAAAAGAACTACCGAATAAGGTGCTCTGCGAATTTTCTCGGTTAGTTGTCCACCCTCTTCAAATCCTACATATCCGGGCGGTGAACCTATAAGACGGGATACCGTGTGTTTTTCCATATATTCCGACATATCAAGTCTGACAATAGCATTTTCACTGCCGAACATCGCCTCGGCCAATGCTTTACACAACTCAGTCTTACCAACACCCGTAGGACCAAGAAAAATAAACGAACCGATAGGACGTTTAGGGTCTTTCAATCCAACCCTGCCACGTCGAATGGCGCGTGAAACTGCTGTAACAGCCTCAGACTGACCAACAATACGTTCGTGCAAAACACCCTCAAGTTTTAAGAGTCTCTCACTCTCTTCCTCGGTCAACTGACTTACTGGAATTCCAGTATTTGCACAGATAAGTTCGGCAATATTTTCAGCAGTAACCTCATCTTTAAAATCGGTCATTTGGGATGAACGTTCATTCTTCTTTTTGTTAAGATTTTCAAGTAGTTCACGTACTTTATCTCTCAACTCGGCAGCCTTTTCAAACTCTTGATTTGAAATTGCATCATCCTTATCCTTTTCGGCCTGAGCAACTTCGTTTTCAAGTTGCTTTATGTCGTCGGGTGTGGCTGAAGCATTCAGCCGTACACGCGAAGCCGCTTCGTCAATAAGGTCAATGGCCTTATCTGGCAGAAAACGGTCGGCAATATAACGCGCCGAAAGTTTTACAGCGGCCTCAATGGCCTCGTCAAGAATTCTGACTTTGTGGTGCTGCTCATATTTATCTCTTAACCCCTTAAGGATAAGGACTGCATCCTCGTCGCTAGGTTCGCCGATAATTACAGGTTGAAAACGTCTTTCAAGCGCAGAATCTTTTTCAATGTTTTTTCGGTATTCATCAAGGGTTGTGGCGCCTATCACCTGAAATTCACCTCTTGCCAGAGAAGGTTTCAGAATGTTTGCAGCGTCAATCGAACCGTCGGCCGAAGCGCCTGCACCAACAATCGTGTGTATCTCATCAATAAACAAAATAACATCGTCGGAGGAAGTCACCTCGTCGATAGCGGCCTTTATACGTTCTTCAAAGTCACCGCGGTATTTTGTGCCCGCAATCATTCCTGTAAGGTCAAGCGCAACAACTCGTTTTCCTTTCAGCAATTCAGGTGCATTACCCTCGCTAATCTTAAGAGCAAGTCCTTCAGCAACCGCTGTCTTACCAACACCGGGTTCACCAATAAGGCAGGGATTGTTTTTGGTTCTTCGGCACAGTATCTGAACAACTCGGTCGATTTCATCACTTCTGCCAATAACGGGATCAATTTTCCCGTTTTTAGCCATTTCGGTAAGGTCACGGCCAAATTTATCAAGTGTCGGAGTTTTGCTCTTTCCCTTTTTATCGAGATTTTTGGGTCTTGATGAATTTTTATCATCATCTAAAGACTTACCGCTACCGCCATCACCGTAACCCGCCGCTTCGAGTGTTTTATTGGCCAACATTGCGATATCAACATTAAGTTCATTCAAAAATCTTATTGCATAATTTTCTTTTTCGCTAATAAGCGAGATTAACAGGTGCTCAGTGCCAACAAAATTATTGCCCATATTTCTAGCACCTGTAACAGCACCCTCAACTATGCGTTTTGCTCTGGGGGTAAGATGTTCAGGCGAAAGATTTGTTTTGGCACCGACACCTATATTCTGTTTTATCAATTCGGTTAACTTTTGCAAATCAACCGAATATTCAGAAAGCAGTTGGAACGCAACACAGTCGGGCACCGAAACAAGACCGAATAATATATGCTCACTGCCGACATAGGTGTGTCCGAAATTTTCGGCACTGCTGATTGCAATATTCAATGCACTGTTGGCTTTTGCGGTAAAACCGCCGAAATTATATTTCATATTACTTCATCCTCTCTAAATAATTAATTAGATATCAATTCCTCTTAACAAGTTTCTGATTGATTGTGCCCTGAAAATGTCGCGTTCATTCGCATCAATATCACCTTTAACCCTCTTAATCATTGCGGGTTGAAGTTCAATAAACATTTTCATAGGCAAAACACCATCGGGTAGAGTAATTACATTCAGACGCTGACCAAGCATAAGTTGTGTAACAAAGGTCATCATTTCATCGGTTGAAAGACGTTTTGCATATTTAAGAATTCCAAAGGTCCTGCTTACCGCGTCCTCTAAAATCACCTTGTTTACACTCTGCAAAGCCTTTTCTTCTCGGTCAATAATCTGTTGTGTAATATTTTTTAGATTTTGTATGGCTGTTTGCTCCGAAACGCCGAGCGTGACCTGATTTGACAACTGATAAATACCCGATTTGGACTCGCTTCCCTCACCGTAAAAACCACGGAAGGTTAATCCTAATTTTGTGCAAAATTCTGCTATTCTACGCAATTCACCATTGCTTTCAAGCACGGGCAAATGCAACATTACCGAGGCTCTCATTCCTGTGCCAAGGTTTGTGGGACATTGGGTCAGAAAACCCAACTTTTCATCAAAAGCGTATTTGAGTTTTCGACCTATTTCCGTGTCTATTTTATCGCAAAACGCAAACGCTTGCTCAAGGCACTCACCCGATTTCAAAACCTGAATCCTTAGATGGTCTTCCTCACCAATCATAATGCTTACCGATTCATCGTCAGATAAAAGTAAAATTCTTCCGTCACGCTCTGCGGCAAATTTTGGACTTATACAGTGTCTTTCAACCATTGCATATGCCTCAAGTTCACCCAAAGATTCCATCTGAATCTCACGCAAAGCAACCCCGAATTCACAACCTAAAATAGCATCGCATATCATACGGTTTGTTTTCTTTAAATCAGTCATAGAAAGTTTTGATGGAAAAGGTACGTTTTCTATGTTTCTTGCAAAACGGATGCGTGTGCTGAGAGCAACGCTTTTATTGTTATATTCATACCAAAGCATTGCTTATTCCTCCAATTTTCTTATTTCGTCACGAATGACGGCGGCTTTTTCATATTCTTCACTAGAAATTGCATCTGCAAGCCTCTCTTTTAGTTCGCCAAGTACAATTTTACGGTTATCCCCCGAAATTCTTTCATTGCTCTTATACTCACAATTTTTATAATTTAATGTTTTACCAATGTGCGTGGTCTTGCCGTGAAGCCTTGAAATTATTGAGGCAAGTTGTTTTTCAAAAACTTTGTAACAGTTTCCGCAACCAACCTTGCCCGTACGCCTTATCTCGTTAAAATCCGTACCGCAACATTCACATTTTAATGTAGGTTTCGTGCCTAATACACCCTCGTCAAGCAGGTTTGAAATCATATTAATTATATCGCCGTCATAAAAACTTTGAGCCTTGAAATCAGCGGCACAATCTGAACATAAATATATATCCCTGACAATCCCGTTATTAACATAATGAAGGTGCGATGTCGCATTATTCTGTTTACATTTCTGACAAAGCATTTTATCAACTCCAAAAAATCAAATCTGTGACAGTAGCATTTGTTTTAAAACAGCCGCACGTATATTGTCCCTTAAAACAACGGGTATTAGTCGCATAACAGGGGTTGAAATGGCCGAATACATCAATTTCACTCTATCCTCATCAAGCACACCTGCATTACAACAATTTTGTAAAACAACACGTGCCGTTGCATCATCAATATCTTCGCCTATTGAATTCACAAGATGCATCAATGCGGATTTTCCCTCAAGACGCACTCGTGTTATGCGGATATATCCTCCGCCTCCGCGACGGCTCTCAACCATATATCCGTGTTCGGGTATAAACCTTGAAGACAAAACATAGTTTATCTGACTTGGAACACAACCTATCCTTGATGCAAAATCGTTTCTCTGAATTTCCACAAAACCGTCTGATTCATCAAGAATTCGGTTGATTTCGGCGGCAATGTAATCACTCAATCTCATAAAAATTCCCCTTTTGATATTTTCTTTGTGTTAATTATAACATATAAGTCAAAGAAAGTCAAAGTCAAATTGTCAAATTTACAAATTATTTACAATCACCAAAAACAATCGACCCACATAGAATGCATTAGAAGACACGAAAGGAGGACCTCTTAATGTGTAACGGATTTGGCTCCGGCAACTGCTGCTGGATCATTATTCTTCTCGTCATCGTTTTCTGCTGCTGCGGTGGCAATGACGGTTGCGGCTGCAACAACAACGGTTGCTGCTAATTTCCCCTATCTTCACGGCTGACCGATTGGTCAGCCGTTTTTCTTTTGTCAATATAATTACGGTTATTAAAATCTGTATACCATCTTTCTTAAACAATAACATTATTATATAAAATAATTGTAGAAAAATTTGTCACAATGATGTATAATTAGATAAATATATAAAATTTTAGATTTAAAGAGGAAAAACATGGACTTTTTGAGAAGAACTTGGGCTGAAATTGACCTTGACAGTGCGTTGTATAATTTTGAATATATAAAAAAAATCGCAGGCAACCGAAGCGTTATGCCGGTTGTCAAGGCAGATGCTTACGGGCACGGTGCCAATATTCTTTCCAAACTTTATGAGGATAACGGAGCCGACGGATTTGCCGTTTCCAATATAAACGAGGCAATTAAATTACGCAAATTCGGCATAAAGAAAGATATTCTTGTTCTTGGTTTTACACCTATAAAATACATTCACCAGATGTATGCTTTCAACATCACTCAGACGGTTTACTGTAAACAATATGCCGAACAACTATCAGAAGCCGCGCTCTCGAACAATTTTGTTATTAAGGCACATTTTAAACTTGATACCGGTATGTGCCGTCTTGGTTTTGACGCGCGCAATAATCAATTAAACGGCATATACGAAATCGAACAATGTCTGAACTTGCCTAACCTTAACTTTGAGGGAATCTTCACTCATTTTTCCTCGGCAGACAGTGTGGAGAAAAATGATATTAAGTTTTCTGACACGCAGTACAATCTGTTCTGCGAAACGGTTGAGAAACTCAAAAGCAACGGCCACAGTTTTAAGTTTATACACTGTTGCAATTCCGCGGCTTCAGCATTGAGAAACTCTGATAACGGTAACCTTATAAGACCGGGTATTATCCTTTACGGCCTTTCGCCTGCTTCGGGTCTTGAGGTCGGATATATTCAAAAACCAATTATGTCAGTAAAATCAGCCGTTTCAATGATAAAGACCATAAATAACGGTGATTCTGTAAGTTATGGCAGAACCTTTGTTGCAGACCGTGAAATGAAACTTGCAACGGTACCTATCGGTTACGCTGACGGTTACCCGAGGGCAATGTCCAATCGCGGATTTGTTCTGATAAACGGCAAAAAAGCGCCTATTATCGGCAGAGTCTGTATGGATCAGATGACGGTTGACGTTACCGATATTGAGGATGTTACGATCGGTACTGTTGTTACTGTCATAGGTAGTGACGGTGAATATATCGTAACACTTGACGATATAGCCGAAGTATGCAACACCATAAGTTATGAGATAATGTGTAACATATCAATACGTATGCCACGTGTTTATATAAAAAACAACAAACTCACCGATGTTGTTTATTTAGGAGGTACATTATGATAAAGGAACGTTACCACAATAATATCAGTGTGTCGCGTTTGGGCACAGCAAGTCCAAGGTCTTACTATGTCCCTTACGGCACACCAGAAGAAGCCAAGGCCAACATCCGCGAGGAAAGCAGCCGTTTTAAACTTTTGTCTAACTGTAAATGGGCTTTTAAATATTTTGAATCATTTGAGTATATTCCTGAAAATATAACCAACGAAAACATAAATCTTTTGGACTGGGATAAGATTTATGTGCCTTCAAACTGGCAGTTGCAGGGTTATGACAAACCTCAGTATATAAACCACCGTTTCCCTTTCCCCATTGATATCCCTAATGTACCTAAAAACACACCTGCTGGCGTTTATGCTATTGATTTCACTGTTCACGATGATATTGATATGTTCAGTAAATACATCGTTTTCGAGGGTGTTGACAGTTGTGTATACCTTTACATAAACGGTCAATTTGTAGGTTACAGTCAGATATCTCACCTACTTGCGGAGTTTGATATTTCAAACTATCTCAAAAACGGCAAAAACCGCCTGACCGCCATTGTTTCAAAATGGTGTGACGGTTCTTACCTTGAGTGTCAGGACAAGTGGAGGATGTCGGGCATATTCCGTGACGTTTATCTGCTCATCCGTCCCAAAGGCCACGTCAAAGATATCAAGGTTGGCACCGTTGTTTCGGATGACTACCGCGTAGCAACAGTTAATGTCGATATTGAGTCCTCTATTGCCGAGGATTCGATGGTTACACTTTTTAATTCACAGGAAGAAAAACTTGAAACAACACTGTTTGATGTTTCAGGCCACGCAGAGTTCAAAATAACCGACCCCAGAATGTGGAGTGCTGAGTACCCCGAACTTTACAAGGTCATTATTGAAAGCGGTGACGAGTTCATCACAGTGCCTTTCGGTATAAAGACACAAAAAATTCAAGACGGAGTTTTTTATTTCAACGGTCGCGCAATCAAAATAAAAGGTATCAACCGTCACGATTTCAATTATAGAAACGGTTATGTTTGCTCGGTTCAAGATATGAAAAAAGATATTGTAACTATGAAACGTCACAATATCAACGCTATCCGTACCTCGCACTACCCCAACGACCCAAGATTCTATCAACTCTGCGACGAACTTGGTATGTATGTGATGTGTGAGGCTGATTTTGAATGTCACGGTGTCGGCTGGCCAGACTATTACAACCGCAACAACGCAATAAAACGTCCGGTAAGAGGCACTATTGCCGATGACCCTATGTGGGAAGCACAGATTGTCGAGCGCGTCCTCTTGATGGTCCAAAACTTTAAAAATAACACCTCTGTAATTTCATGGTCGATGGGAAATGAGGCAGGTTGGGGTTGCAATGTTGACAAAGCACTTGTTGAAACCAAGAAACTTGACCCCACAAGATTCACACATTATGAGAATATCATTTCGGACTCCACCGATACACAGCGTTATCTTGACGAAATGCCTGCATCGGTTGATACACACAGCCGTATGTATGCTTCCCCTGATTGGTGTGAAAATATGATGAGTGTCTGCACCGAACAGAAATATCCCAAGCCGTTTGTTCTTTGCGAATACTGTCACGCGATGGGTAACGGACCGGGTGACCTTAAGGAGTACTGGGATATTATAAATAAATATGACTGCTTTATGGGCGGCTTTGTATGGGAATGGTTCAATCACGGACTTTATAACGGCAAGGCCGAAAACGGAAAACCCAAGTTTTACTACGGCGGTGACTACGGCGAGAAGTATCACGATGCTGAATTTGTCTGTGACGGACTTGTATCTCCAGATGTGAAGCCTATGCCCGGTCTTAAAGAGTACAAGAATATCCTGAAGCCTTTCTCTCTGACCCCGATTGACATTGAGAACGGTATTTTTGACCTTACCAACGGATATGACTTCAGTTATCTCTCACGTCTTGAGGGCAACTGGGAACTGACACAGAACGGAGAAATCGTAGCATCGGGAACTGTTGGTTCACTTGCTATTCCTCCCAGAAAGACCGAGCGTGTCTCTTTGGGTTACAATATGCCTGCAACAGGTAAATGCTATGTCCGTATATGGTTTAGTTCATACGGCAACCCTTGTATTCGCGACGGTGAAATAGTTGGTTTCGAGCAATTTGAACTGCCCACCGAACAGGTATTTGCCGACAGGATGAACTATGGCAATGTTGAGTATACTGAGGATAACCTGAATGTTACCCTTTCAACCGACAGGTTTAAATACATCTTCAACAAAGAAAAATGCGGTTTTACTTCTTTGAAGGTTGGCGGAAAAGAACTGCTAAAGGACGCAATGACCTTCAATATATGGCGTGCCCCCACCGATAACGACCGCTTCGAAAAGTCGAAATGGTTTGCCGCCTGTCTTAATGATTCCTCAGCCTATGAAAAATCCACCTTCGTATCAGAACACGACGGTGTTGTGTCGGTAACAAATGAGTTCATAATGGCCGCGCCCACTAAATGGCCTCATTTTAACGTTTCGGCCGAATGGTCGGTCTTTCATGACGGCAGTATTTCTCTGCACCTGAACGGAAAACTCGGCAAGGGCATTAGATTTTTTCCAATCAAAGATGGTGAACTTGAAAACCCGTATGATGACCAAGTCAACATCATTACCTATTTACCTCGGTTCGGTTTTAATATGACCTTTGATAAGTCTTTTGACACCGTTGAATATTTCGGTATGGGTCCCTATCATTCTTACTGTGATTTGCACAACGCAACCTATATGGGCAAATTCAACTCAACTGTTAAGAAAGAGTTGTATGATTTTATCCGTCCTCAAGAGTGTGGAAACCATTGGAACACTGAGTACGCTTATGTTCACGACACATTCGGTGCCGGCATTGCCGTTATAAAACAAGACAACGCATTCGACTTTTCGGCAATTCCATATGAGGCTCACGAGTTGGGTAAATTCGCTCATAACTATGAATTGCCCGAACCCAATAAGACTGTTTTTTCGGTTGACTATAAGATGAGCGGTGTTGGTTCTGCCTCATGCGGCCCGACACTTATGGAAAAGCACCGTTTTACAGATAAGGAATTCACCTTTAACGTAAAACTAATCCCCACAGACAAACCCCTCAAATTTCCTGAGGATATCTAACATTTTCAAAAAACAAGGCTTCCCTTTAATCTCAGGGAAGCCTTGTTTTATTGAACTGTTTTTTATACTCGTTTGGATATATTCCAACATATTGTTTAAATCTTTTTGAAAAATAAACTGGGTCAGAAAATCCTGACATATCGGCTACCGTTTGGATACTGATACTTTCAGAATATATCTCAAGCAGTTTTTTAGCATGGTCAATTCGCAATTTTGTTAAAAATTCAACCGGAGTAACTTGGGTTTGATTTTTAAATTCGGCTCGTATATAGTCCTCGCAATAACCCACCGAGTTAATCAGATCATTTAATTTAAAATCAGTTTTGCAAAAATTTATAGAGATTTCTTCAATGATTTTTGTCACAGCGTTCTTAAGTTGGGAATTATACTCGGTGTTCATAAGAATGAACTGAGCCAAGGAATCACACAATGAGGAAAGAAACTTTCGATCCCCATAACGGTTTTTGAACAATAGTTGTGCAAGAAATTTGCCGTTTTCGATATAATCATCTTCAAAGTAAACAGGTTCTTTGAATATAAGTAAACTCTCAAAGTCACATCCAACCGAAATATTGGTAAAACCGTTTATGGAAACTGAACCGTGCACAACCTTAGGCGGTACAACGATTACGCTGCCCGTTTTAAAGGGAATATCCTTCTTTTCGGTTTTCATATAACCTTCGCCGTTTAAATAATACATCACTTCCCAATTATTGTGGCAATGCATGGGATAACTGACTGTATTTGGCTTAGTAACCGACACATAAACATCATTCATTCAAATCACCGAATATATTTTATCATAAATCTATCTTTTATACAAGTCCGATTTTGTTTTGACCATTTAATAAAGCATTTTAAAATGATAAAATACAGAAAAAAATATGAGGTGATTTGAAATGGCAAAATTCATTGGTTTTGAACACGGTATGGGAATTGGCGGTTGGTTAACCAACTACAAAAGATTTAATGTATTGCCTGAAAACAGAAGACTTCAATTTACTGTAGGCGATATAGAACACTTTGAGACATACATAACAGAAGAAGACATAAAATACATCAAAAGTTTAGGGATGGATCACATTCGTCTGGGTTTTGACCAGATCGTTGTTGAAAAATCCCCTTATGAGTATAATGACAAAACATTTAAACTCATAGAAAATTTTGTAGATTGGTGCGTAAAATACGAATTAAACATTGTTTTGAATCTTCATAAGGCAGTTGGTAATTATTGCGACATTAAAGAAGATGTTGAATTGTTGGACAATGATGAATATCAGAACCGTTTTATTGCATTATGGCTTGAGTTCGAACATAGATTTTCAGCCTATCAAAACATCGCTTTTGAACTGTTAAATGAGGTTAGAGACGTTGACCCACAGAAGTGGAACAATCTTGCCGAAAAATGTATTGTTAAAATAAGAGAACAAAACAAGACGAGAAAAATAATCATAGGCTCAACGGCTTGGAATTCACCTGATAATTTGAAATATTTAAAACTTTATGATGACCCGAATATCATTTATACATTTCACGCTTACAGGCCCTTTGAGTTCACACACCAAAGAGGAGTACTTCAACCCGAACATCTTTTTTATAACCGCATAATGCCATACCCTGGTGATATTGAGCGTTACAGAGATTATATGCGAACCGTAAAAGGTATTTCTAACCCATATCCCAATTTTGAAGTAGTGGATGCAGAGTTTGTTGAAAAATCATTGCAACATGCTTTTGATTTTGCCGCTGAACATCCCGATAAAATTGTGTGGTGTGGTGAGTTTGGAACTATACGTCACGCAAACATCACATGGAGAGAGAATTGGATGCGTGATGTAATTTCAGCGCTTAAAAAGCATAATATTTCATACTGCGTATGGAACTATCTCAGCACGCCTAACGACGGTAACCGTTTTAGTCTTGTTGATGACGATAACAGAAAGATATTAAGTCCACGTATGGCCGAAATAATTAAAGGTAATGTATAATGTCAATTAATATTTCAATATTTATTTTATCAATAGCCCTCTCGGCAGGGCGTAATATAACCACCAAATCCACTGCATTAAAATCCGTAACCTCACTTCCCTTTTACCTCTCGCAGGCAATACTGTTTTTGTCGGCAGCCGTATTACTTGCCGTTTCAGCTTGTTTTGAGAAGTTCAGTGTTTCACCTGTAACACTAGTTTACGGAATTATTTACGGTGCGTTACTAATTATTTCTCAATGGTTCTTCACCGTAAGTCTGAGATACAAAAGCACCTCAGTTTGCACTGTATTATACTCATTAGGTTTTATTATTCCAACCGTTTTCGGCACGTTTTACTTTAATGAGTCTCTCGGTTATAACGACATTATAGGAATACTTGTTGCAATATGCATTGTAATACTTAATTTCAAACACGAAGAAGACGGCACTTCCAAACAAAACAAAAAATTCATCCCATTTATATTACTGGCAATGGTGGGCTCGGGCGGACTTGGAATAATGCAAAAGATACAGCAAAATTCTCAGTATTACCACGAAAAATCTGTGTTTTTGATAATTGCTTTCGTTTTTGCTTTTTTGTGTTCTCTGATTGCACACTTTTTGAAAGGTGAAAAACCAGAATTAAATATTAAGAATTTTGCAACCCCATCGATATGCGGTTTATGCTTCGGTGGAGCAAATCTTTGTAACACACTGCTTGCAGGCAGAATGAAGAGTTCAGTGTTCTTCCCTTTGCAAAATATCACTACTATCCTAGTTACTGCACTCCTTGGAATAATTATATTTAAAGAAAAAATGAATATAAAAACCGCGGTAATGATTGTACTTACCGCGGCAGTAATAATCTTATTTAACTTATAAAAGTTCAAATGAGGTTTATTAGAGAAAATATATCCAAAACAATATGCGTTGCACCAGCAGTCGTGAGTTCTTCTTTTGAGCCGAACCCCCACAAAACACCTACAGAGTCGATACCGTTTACATTAGCACCCTCTATATCGTGATGGCGGTCGCCAATCATGACAACTTTTTTCAAATCAGTGGTCCGCAGATGCTCCAACGCATATGTTATGACTTGGTCTTTTGAGTTGCGTGTTGTGTCAAATGTTGCGGCAGCAACAAAATCAAAGTATTTCAGTAGGTCGAAATGTTTTAAGATCCGCATAGCGAACGCTTCAGGTTTTGATGTTGCAATTATCAGTTTTTTACCCTTTGCTTTAAAGGTTTTAAGCATATTAACCACACCGTCATAGACCCTGTTTTCAAACAGACCTTTTACACCGAAGGTTTCGCGGTAATAGGCAGTTGCCTTTTCGGAATCCTCTCTTGAAAATCCGTAGTATTGCGAGAACGCCTCCACCAAAGGCGGACCTATGAATTTATAAAGTGTTCTTTTATCCTCGACCTCTATACCGAACTTACCCAACGCATAGGCAACCGAATTGGTAATACCCTCGGCAGGGTCGGTCAAGGTACCGTCAAGGTCAAATAACAGATAATCGTACATATCATTCCTCCGCTTTCGTAATATCACAAAGTACGGCTTCAACAAAATCGGTCAATTTCTCACGGTCAAGCAACAGTTGACAACCTTTAACACCTGCACTTACCGTTATTTTATCAAAAAGGATTGCCGTTTCATCGAAAAATGTGGGGAACTTCTTTTTCATTCCGATCGGCGAACAACCGCCGCGGATATATCCAGTAAGTCCAAGCAACTCCTTTACTGCAATGAGTTCGACCCTTTTATCTTTGGCGACAACCGCGCATTTTTTCAAGTCAAGTTCTGCGGCAACGGGAATGCAAAAAACCAAAGGTCCTTGTTTGTCACCGCGTGCAACCAATGTCTTGAACATAATATTGCGGTCAAGTTCTGTTTGTTCGGCAATATGCACACCCGAAAGGTCTTTTTCATCAACCTCGTACTCTATTGCCTCATATTTGATACCCGCTTTATCAAGTTGTCGCATTGCATTAGTTTTATTCATTTAACATCCTCAAACCTTTATTTGTTCTCCGAGTTTCAGTGAGTATATCACACACTCGGAGACTTTTTTTGCAAAAATGGACTCCAACGCTTGTTTGTATATCTGCAACTGTTGTGAATACCTCTCACTCAAAACACTGATATCCTTAACATCATCGGTCTTAAAATCAAGAATAACAAGTTGTCCGTCTTCTTCAAAAATACAGTCGGCAATACCCTGAATTATGGTCTTGTGACCTTTGTATGGAAAATGCGCCATAAACTTATATTCACGCATAACATTCTTCGAGTTTTTGATTCTTTCAAACAGATTAGATGACAAGAATTTTTTGAGCGAAGAACGGTCGATTGAGTCAATTTCCTCCTCACTTAAAAACTCAAATTCATAAAGTCTATTCAGTTCGGTATCAAGGTCGGTTTCAGCATTATTGAAATCAGCAAACTGCATAAATTTGTGTAAAGCAGTACCTCTTTCGGCAGGAGTCAACCCCGCTTTTGAAAGAAATCTCGGCCTCGTTTTAAAGGAATACTGAGCGGTATCACCGTGAACAAGTTGGGTAACAGCAATTTTTGAAGGTATACTTTCTTCGTCTGAATACGGGTAACGGTAATTGAAACGGTCTTTCAAAAGTTTCAGACCGTCCACACTGAACATATGGGTTGACGGTGACACCGTCTCTGGCTTACATTTCACATAAGATACATCACCGTTGATATTTGAGACAGATAACAGATATTGCCCTTCGCCGTTATAATCAAAGGGTTCAATACCTCCAAGCGCACACAGTTTGTCCGCTCCTTTTTGCAAAAGAGCAGCACTTAATATCATTGGCATCAAGCCGTTTGCCGACAGTATAGTTTCTGCAGGGACAAGTCCATCCTCTCCCGCAGTCAAACCCAGTGATGTTGCAGCGTTAAGCAACCGTTTTTGTATATCCTTGGTTGTAATCGAAATCATAAGACGTTCCTCGGCACGGGTCATTGCAACGTAAAGCAGTCTTATTTCCTCTGCAATCAATTTCTCCTGTTGTGTAATCTTAAGACATCGCCGTGCAACGGTATCAATTTTCATTCCGTTAGCAACATAACTAATACCGATACCGTATTTTGCGTTGACGATTAGACTGTCATTAAGGTCGCTAAGGTTGAAACCGCTTGAGCAACCCGCAACAATACAAACAGGAAACTGCAAACCTTTTGAACCGTGAAAACTCATAATTCTCACGGCATTAACATTCTGTGCCGCCGCTCTATCACCAACACTGCCCTCTTGTTCAGAGCGGTCATAAAAGTTCAAAAATCCCGAAAGTCCCGAATCAGAATAGGACTCAAAATCGTTGGCCATTGACTGCAACAACGATAAATTATTTTTCCGTTGAACACCGTTGTCGTCAGAACTCATAATTTCCTTAAGATGGGTCAGTGCATAGACCTCACCAATCAGTCGGTCGACCGAAAGAGTTACCGAAAGACTACGCAACTTTTCAAGCATTTTCAAAAATGCGGCACATTTTTGATTACCGTCATTGAAAGCCGCCAAAACACAAGAATACAAACTTTTGCCGTGATAATGCGATTTTATAAACGATACATCATCATAAGAAAATCCAAAAACCACAGAAGTCAAAGTTGCCAGCAACGGTATGTCACGTGTTGGATTATCAATAACCCTTAGGATAGAAACCGCAGTGAGAATTTCGGGAGATTCAAAGAATTCACCCGAATTATACACAACGGGAATACCCCTTGATTTCAAAGCATCGACATAAATCTTGGCGCGTGCCTTAGGTGAGCGCAAAAGGATTGCAAAATCACCGTATTTTGCTTTTCGCAGTGACTCTCCGTCACGCAAAAAGGCATCTTCATTCATACAATCTGAAATATACTGCGCAACCGTCACGGCATCGGCAGTGGTGCGGTCAACATCGCTTTCAGAAATATCTGTAATGCAGAGTTTTGCCGCAATTTCACCGTTTTCGGGATACACGGCACACGGCACAAGTTTTTCTTCAGCAGTATAATCAAGTCCACAGGTGCTTTTCTGCATCAAAGTTTTGCAAATACCGTTAACAAAATCGCAGACACCTTTACGGCTTCTGAAATTTGAACTAAGTATGACCTTTGACCGCTCACTGTTGCCGTCATATAACGGATATGTATTTTTATGCCTCAAGAAATTATCGGGGTTGGCATTCCTAAAAGCATAAATACACTGCTTGACGTCACCAACCATAAACAGGTGTTTTCCACTGTCAGAAACGGCAAAGAACAAAGAATCCTGAAGGTCATTATTATCCTGATATTCGTCAACAAGCACCTCATCATACTGCTTGCATATTTCTTTTGAGAGTTCAGACGGAACAAGACCGTCAGGCGTATCAACACATAAAAGTTTTAAAGCCAACTGCTCTATTATGGCAAATGTCAACATATTGTTGGAATTGAGCAGTTGGAAAAACTCCGTTGAAAACTCCTTAACAATGCTGACAAGTGTCTTTATTGCCTTACCGGCATTTTTAAGGTCACAAAGCGCGGTTTTGGATGTTGAGCACATCATGGTTGCTATTGATTTTATATTAGAATAAACCGAATCCCTTACCGACTTCATAACATCGTAGAGACCGACATTCTGCCCTTTTTTGATGCGTGCTACCTTTGTTTTCACAAACAAAAGCGACATATCGTAAAGTTTGTCCCACTCACGCATTTCGACGGCCGAAATCATAGCATCAATATACTCCAAAGTGTTGCCAAAACCTTGTTGCCAATCAGAATAAAACTCAGTGCCAACCGACTCTCGTAATAAGAATAAAATATTATCACGGCATTTTTTTAATTTTTGGGAAGAAGTTTCCCAAATCGGTTGAGCAAATACGGCAGAACGTATATCGTCAACAAAATAATTTTCAACCGAAGAATCCAACCAACTTTCAGGTCTTGAAAGACACAAACTGAAATCATACATGTTGAGGATTGCATCTTTTAATCGTTTCTCACCTTTATAAATTCCAAACATCTCACACAATGTGTTGAAACCTTCATCCGGTTGGGCGAAGTAACGGTTTAACACCTGATTTAAGGCGCGTTCTTTATAAACCGCAACCTGTGCACCCGAAGCAACAGAAAAGTCGGGTGAAACACCTAAAACACCGAAATGCTTTTTTACAAGGTCAATACAAAATGAGTCAATAGTGCATATCTTGGCGCTTTTCAATAACAATTTTTGCTTTAATATGTATGGATTATCGGGTTGTAATGCACTGCGATTGTCCAGCTCACGGCCGATACGGACACGCATTTCCAAAGCCGATGCATTTGTGAACGTAACTATAAGCATACGGTCTATTGAAGCATTGTCATTAGGGTCACAAACACGGCGGACAACACGCTCGGCCAAAACAGCGGTTTTACCCGAACCTGCCGCCGCGGCAACAAGTACGGTTCCTCGTGCTTTTATCGCTTTCTCCTGATCAGGAGTAAAATTAATAGCCATTATCGGTCTCCTTAATTTCTTTTTCCATCAATTCAAGCGCATCCGAATTCTTGCAATCGGCCGCCACATCATATTCACGGTAAGGGTCAAACCTGCACACTGCACGGTAATCACAAAACTCACACTTTAGTTTATCGCTGATTTTAAGCGGTCTTGGGCTAATATCTCCACTCAAAAGAACATTCCCTATCTTCTTAAGCAACAGTTCAATATAACGGAATAAAAGTTTAAACGCCTCTTGACTGACCATCGATTCAGTACTGTAAAACGAATCACTGTTGCTTCTTTTATGTGCAGGAATGATTTTTCCCTCAAGCAAAGGCTCCATCTGAGAAATTGTTTCAATATCGTCAGCAATAATGCCATTCATTTTGATATAATCTGCCGAACTTTCTGAAACAGAACGCTTTGCAGGGAAATACAAAACACCCGCAGGTAAATTTGCGCCAATAACATCCTGACCGTTTTTAAGAATTGAGTAAAGATAAAGTAACATCTGCATATTCTGTCCGTTCAGAAGTTCAGAAAGTTTCAAACCGTCACCTTTAGAGCCTGTTTTATAGTCTATCACCCTCACCTTTCCGTCACCTGTAACATCAACGCGGTCAACATAACCCGTAAGTGTCACGCGGTTACCAGAATCGGTCAAAACATCTATGCCTTTAACAGGTTGGTCATCAGCAATCTTCAGTTCGCAAAATTTCGGTCTGAAAGAACTCACAGCAAACTCGTTGTTCAACGCAATACACAAGGTTGCAACAGTGTCCTTAACAATGCCCATCATATAAAGAAACTTTTCATCAAATGCACCTGTGTCAGTGCTGTTTTCTTCAAGATAACGGTCACACAAAGCAAATGCTTCACTTGTTATAGCGTCATTTTTCAAAGAACCAATATCATCAAAATGATTTTTAACAAACTGCTCAAGGCAAAAATGAACAATATTTCCGCGTGTTAACGGGTCAAAGTCAACCTTACTCAATTCCTTAGCACCAATACCGTATTTGCAGAAATACATAAACTTACAACCTGCAAAGTCATCAGCTTTTGAAGCCGAAAGGTTAATTTCATCACCATATAGGTCCAAAGACGACTCACGGGTAATTGTGGGCTTTATATCCTTTAGAAAATTATCAAGTACTGCAACACGGTCAGAGTAATCAGGCACATTTAAGAAATATGACTTTAGCGTATCAATATCCAAAGTGCCGTCTCTGAAATGTTCAGCAAACTTTCTGAATGCGGCCGCCTCAGTTTCCATTTCTTCCAATTTAAGTTCACTGCCATAATCAATAACCTCTATATCAGGAAACGCGCCGATTATTGAAGAAATTTCAATAGAAGGCTCAAGCGCAGAACCTGAAGGCGAAGCCTTACTGTAACAAATATAAACCTTTTCCAAAGCACAGTTGGCTGAGAAATAAAACAAATACTTTTCGTCAAGACAGTCGTTTATACCATGATCGGCAACATTGATTCCACTATCAATCAACTGTTCGCGCTCATTTACCGACAAAAGTCCTGTGTCATTAACCGAGGACGGAAAAACATCCTGATTAACCCCTATCAGAAAAACCACTTTAGGTCGCATCGGCCTGATTCGGTCAGCGGTGCCGTACATAACCTGATCCAACGTGTGCGGAATATCTCCAACCGTTTCAAAACCCACAGCAGAGGTCAGTATACGCAGAAATTCCGCCGCCGATATTTTTGTGTTTTCCAAAGAAGAAACTATTTTATCAAGCACTTTTATAAAGCCGTCATAGCAGACCGACTGTAACTCGGCTTCCTGTAAAAGTGAATCATTTTCAAGTGTTTTTGCATAGGAATTAAGCAGTTCGGCAACATTAGAATTTTCAATATAACGAAACAGCGCCGTACACATCTGCTCAGGTGTACCGCTCAAGCCGTCACGAAGATTAATTAAAGGCAGAATCAGACGTTCTCTGATATCATTGATTTTTTCAAGTTCTTTTTGGCAACGCTCACTCTCTTTATCGGTTGAAATAGCCTTAAGACCCTCGGGGTTCATATTCCACTCATTAAGCCACTTTTTGCCGTTGATATTCCAGATATATGCATAATTTTCAATGCGTGATATATCTGAACTACCAACACCTGCAAGTCCCGTCTTGGCCATATGCATAATATCTTCAGTTTCAAAAGACAAAGCGGCTTTTATAGACATCAGCATAAACACCGTAAACGGAAGATTTGACATAGGAACGCGGCGGTCGGTATAGCACGGAATATTATAAAGGTCGGATATTTCATCAATCAAGGGTGAATATATTCCGTCACTTCTTGAGATGATGACAAAATCTCGGTATCTGAATCCTTGCTCACGTACATAACGCCTAATAGTGTTCATAACAAAATCAATCTCGTCATAAACACTTTCAGCAGCACATATTTTTATATTTTCAGTATGATTATCAAACCCGTCTAAAGAGTTTTCACTCAAAAATTGTTCAAAAGCAATAATATCATTTGAATAGGATTTATTTTGTAGGGTTTCTACAGAAACTCCAACATCGTGAGAATCCGCAATGTTCTGAAGTCTCCTACCGACCTTTTTGACACCGCCAAAAAGGTCGGTTTCACCTTTTGAAACCAAAGAATCACAGCAAAGTGTAATAAAAACATTTTCACTACCGGCAATCACTCGGTCAAGCAATTTCATCTGCGCTTCGGTAAAACCTTTGAATTCATCAATAATAACAGTGGTATCCTTAAAAAAAGAACTGTCATCCATGCCATTAACGGTTCTTTCAATAAGGTCAAGAGGGTCAATAAACCTGCTTTTAATCTGCGCCTCATAGGCAGAATAAATCAAAGAAATATCGTGAAGTTTTTGTGAAAAAGCCTCGGAACTCACTTTATCTGTGATGTTTTTCAGGTCATCAACCGTAACTGCGGTCTGTTTGAATTCAGTGAAAACCGAAAGCATCTGATTGATGAAAGAGGAAGACTCTGAATATTTGGAATATATTTTCAGACAGTCTTTTACATTTTTGATGGCTTGACTAACAAGAATATATCTTGTGGTATCATCGACATTATAACCAGAAAGACCGCCATTGACCGACATTATTTCCTCGCACAGACTTGTAAAACTGTGTATTAAGACAGCATTAGATTTTTGGGGTCCGAGCGTATCTAAAAGATTTTTTTGACACTCAAAAGAATATTGTTCGGGCACAAGCATAATGACCCTTTTGCTGTCAATAACCAATTCCTCGACAAGTTTTGTACAGCGAAAGGTTTTACCCGTTTTCTGACGTCCCAAAATAAAATTTAACATCCCACACCTCAAAAATCAAAGAATCATTCTTAGAGTTAGCAAACAAAGTACACCAGGAACACCAAACGTTGCAGCAGAACCGGTAGTATACCAATTAACAGGAATATAAACACCCGTGAAATCCGACAGAAGATTGACAACCGTAAACACTGCCAGACCCGAAAGACAAGATAACATTAAAGTCTTTAAAAGTTTACCGTTTTTGTAACAGAAATACAAAAAAAGACAAACATAAACTACCATTATAATAATAAACGATATTGCAACCGATTTCAAGGCAATTTCCCCTTTCTTATCATATATATTATATTATATCAGAGTATATGTCCCGAAATATGTACATAAAAACAAAACCGTGTGAAATTTTTGACACAAAAAATCACACGGTAAATTCAGATTAATATTCAGCATTGCCCACTGTTCTGGGATAAGGAATAACATCTCGGATATTGGAAACACCCGTAAGATACATAACGATACGTTCAAACCCAAGACCGAAGCCTGCGTGTTTTGTTCCACCGTACTTACGGAGATTAACGTACCACCAATAATCCTCTTCTTTAAGACCGCATTCCCTCATACGCTCAAGCAAAACATCAAGTCTTTCTTCTCGCTGACTTCCACCAATAATCTCACCCACACCTGGCACAAGCAGGTCCATCGCGGCAACGGTTTTACCGTCATCGTTAAGACGCATATAGAATGACTTTATCTCCTTGGGGTAATCGACAACAAAAACAGGTTTTTTGAAAACCTTTTCTGTAAGATATCTCTCATGTTCGGTCTGAAGGTCACTTCCCCACTCCACGGGATATTTAAAATCCTCACCGCTTGATTTGAGCAGTTGAACAGCCTCGGTATATGTCACTTTGTGATAGTCCGAGTTAGCGAGAGAATTGAGTCTTTCCAACAGAGTTTTATCAACAAAACTGTTAAAAAACTCAAGTTCCTGCTTGCATTTTGACAAAACGTGGTTGATGATATATTTTATCATATCCCACGCGAGTTCCATATCGTCACCAAGGTCGGCAAAAGCCATCTCAGGCTCAATCATCCAGAATTCTGCCGCATGACGCGCGGTGTTGGAGTTTTCAGCGCGGAAAGTCGGACCAAAAGTATAGATATTACCGAAAGCCAAGGCAAAGGTTTCGCCCTCAAGTTGTCCTGAAACAGTCAGGTTGGCACTTTTTCCAAAAAAGTCTTTCGACCAATCGATACTCCCGTTGTCGGTTTTAGGGATATTATTAAAATCAAGTGTTGTGACGCGGAACATCTCACCTGCACCCTCGCAGTCTGAACCTGTAATTAGAGGAGTGTGAACATATACAAAGCCTTTTTTGTTGAAGAACTGATGGATGGCAAAGGCAATCTCACTTCTGACACGAAAGACCGCTGAAAACAGATTGGTGCGTGGTCTCAAATAGGCTTGTTCACGCAAATATTCAACTGTATGACGTTTTTTTTGCAAAGGATAATCCGGCGTCGATGTGCCCTCAACAGCAATCTCCTCAGCGTTTATCTCAAACGGTTGCTTGTTTTCAGGGGTTGCTATAACCTTTCCTTTTACAACGACGGCAGAGCCGACATTAAGGCTGGCAATCTCGTCGTAATTTGCGATTTTTTCACGTTCAAAAACAATCTGCACTCCTTTAAAACAACTTCCGTCATTAAGGTCAATAAACCCAAACGATTTTGAATCACGAATGCTTCTTGCCCAACCGCCAACCGTAACCGTCTTGCCGTTAAATGTTTCAATGTTTGAATAAAGTTCTTTAAAATGTGTTCTTTTCATATTCACCAAACCAATTTTTCAAAAACACCCGTGAAAAAATCACGGGTGAATGTTAATTATTGCAAATACCATGTGCCGTCTATCTTCACGGCAACAAAATCCTTGTCAACAGTTTCACGTTTTTTGTCCCCATCAATGGTGAACTCAACCTCAATTTCATAGGCTTCAGAAACCGACTTTTTTGCAATTCCGAGTGTCTTTAAGTCATCAAGGAACTCGTCATAGTCGTCACCTTCAAGTTCAAACTCGTCAACAACCTTGAAATCAACAGAATAATCGTCGCCGTACTTTGCCTTATATGTCCCAACCACCGAATCATAGGCCTTCTCAAAACTTTCTTTGAATTCCTTTTTAGTCTTACCCGAAAGTTCAAGCATAGAATCGAGATATTCCTCAGGAACACAGTCAACATAAGCATCGACATCACCGAAATAGGTCGCATCAATATAATTCTGTATTGCTTTATTATAACCGCCAATGCTAAAAATAACAACAAGAGCAATAATCAATGCGACAAAACCGGCAGCAACGCCCAAAACCACACTCATAAGCTTTTTATCATTCTTCATTTTGTCAATAAACCAAATTGTTTTATCCTTGGCAACTGACGCAATTTTTTCCGCGGGAGTCAAATTATCGTTGATGTTATTTTGAGGTTCAGACACATAATTTACAGGCGCAACATTCATTCCGCAATTAGTGCAGACAACGACATCATCCTGAAGTTCAGTGCCACAATTTCCGCAAAATTTACTCATAAAAACTACCTCACAAATATCATATTTTCTTTAAAAATTTTAACACAACGACCTTATAAAGTCAAGTATTAAAGCCGAAAACCAAGTTTTGAACTCTGTTTCCGGCTTTAGTTTTTATTATCTTATAAAACAATTTGAAAAAGGTTTATTTGACTTTTAAAACATAGCGTCAAGGTCATCGGTCATAAAGTCATCGATGCCATTTCCGTCACCAAAATCATAGTCATCTTCCAATCCCAAATCATCGTCAAACCCATAATCTTCATCAATGCCATAATCTTCATCATATCCGTAGTCAGGGTCATCAGCGAATCCGCCGCTTCCCATATCACTCAATGAATCTAAAAGACTTTCGGGCATACCTGCGTCTTTGAGTGACTGCAACAATTTATCGGTATCAAATGCTGATAAATAGTTTTGAATTTCAGTATCACTGTCAAGTTTTGCATAACTCTCGGGCAAAGTAACCTTATTTATGTTTGTTTGCTTGGACGAAGTTGAAACACCGATAACCAATTTTTCCTCATAAAGGATAGACGCAGAAACAATGCCGGATTTTTCAGAGGATTCAACCTCAAGTCTCAATGCGCACTTTTGAAGCGATTCGGCATCTTTTTGGGAAATACCGAGTTCATCAGCAAGCATATCGCAAAAATCCTTTGAAACAGTAATGGTAAAAATACCGTTTACATAATTATCCTCAATAAGGTCAATATCATAGTTCTTAATATTGACATTGAAATATTCCTTATCATTGAAAATAATTTTCAAATCGCCATTCATTTTTGTGCCGTTTATCTTACCCTTACCAAGCACCTTGAAAAGACCCTCACTATTGCCGACAACGGTCTCAATACCAACATCGGTACCGTCATGAGTAGTTGCATATCTAAAGTTAAAATCAGAAGAGCCGAGCATATTCCCAAAATCAATCTCACGGCCGATAACATCACCCTTTGAGTCAACCCAACTGATAATCTTAAATTCAAACTCATCAATAGGCGTTTCGTCAATTTTATCAAGAGCCGCATTTACAGATTCAACAAATGCGCTGTATGTTTCATTGACATCGGTTTCACCGCTCATCTCGGCGATATTCTTGATAATTTCTTCAATATCCTTGTCGGTTTTAACTTCCCTCAAAACAGCCTTTACAACCTTTTTAAGAGAATTTTCGTTTATTTTAACGGTAAGTCTTGTGCAGTTCTGCGAAACGCCGTTTGCAGTAACAGTGTCCGATATTTCACTGACATCATCAAACGATTCAATGGCAATAGTGAGATATTTTTCAATCAACTGCTCAACCGTTTCGTCATCGGGCATATTATCCCAATCAATCGAAACTTGGGGGATCTGCATATTAAGGTCATTGATTGCAGAAAAATCTATAAGGGCATACTGCTGATTTAACTGAGGGCAACGCAGATAACAACAGTAATCTTCACTGTCGAAGATAAGTTCCATTCCAAGAATGGTCTTTCCGTTAAGGGTAATATCACCCTTAGCGGATGAAAGATTACCGGTCATAGCCGTATCCATTCTTATTCCTGCTTCTGAAAGCCATGAAATGTTTTGCTTGTCTATACCGGTTTCGGTTGCAATTTTGTCAATCAGAATGTCACCCAACAAAATTTTGAATTCACCGCTAGTACCGAAATCACCGTTAGCACTGCCGTTGACCATCTTGACAAAACGACCTGCAGATTTTGAAATAGTTGAGATATTTTTAGTCTCTACATAATGGTAGTATGACGTGGGCGAAGAAAAGGTCTTGACCGCTGTGTTTTCAATATATTCCCAAAGGAAAACAGAACAAACAGCAACCGCCGCCAGTACTGCGGCAATAACACTTATTATAACAGTCTTTTTCTTAGACTTTGGCTTTGACACTTTATCTTTTTTCTCAACAGACGGTTCAACCGAAGATGCGGTTTTCTCAGAAATCTTGGTTTCTTCAACAACATCATTATCAGAAATTGTTTCTTCAGACCGAATTTCTTCAGTTGCTACGGTTTCTTCCACTGCTACTCCGCATTTCTCGCAGAACTTGTCACCGTCTTTTATTTGGTTTTCGCATTTAGGACACAACATAATTCAATATCTCCTTTTTATAATTTACTTCCGCATTGTGTACAGAAAGCGGCATTTGGTGATACTTTATTACCGCATACAATACAAAAACGGACGTTTTACATAAATATATTATCATTACTCAAATGTATTGTCAAGTGAAATAACAACCCATCACAGTTACCCTTAACAATGAATAAGCACATTTTTGTCATATATGAAAAATGTTTGTTTTAATATAATTTTTTTATTATTTATCATTGAAAATTTCTGTTATCTTTTATATAATATAAATGCAATATATCCCACCGAGGATAAATAAAGGAGGAAATCTTATGGTTCTTGATTGGAAAAAGTACATTGCTGAGTTTATCGGCACATTTGTTTTGGTATTTGTTGCTTGCGGTACGGCAATCGTGACAGGTGCCAACACAGTAGCAACTGCACTTGCGTTTGGCCTTGTTATTGTTGCAATGGCATACACCATTGGTTCAATTTCAGGATGTCACATTAACCCCGCGGTATCTGTTGCAATGTTTTTGAACGGCAAACTCTCACTAATTGACCTTGCAGGATATGTCGTTGCTCAATTTGTAGGTGCAACCGCCGCAAGTTTTGTACACTTCTTGTATTTTGATGAAATCTCAATGGGTGCTTGTTCTTACGGCGCAAACGCCATCTCATCAAACGGTGACGGAATTCTTACCTCTCTTACACTTGAGATAATTCTCACCTTTATCTTTGTTCTTGTAATTTTCGTTGTAACCTCTAAAAAGGAGTTTTCCAACATTTCGGGAATAATCATCGGTCTCACCCTCACATTGGTACATCTGTTCGGTATCAACGTAACCGGAACTTCGGTTAACCCCGCTAGAAGTTTTGGTCCCGCCCTATTTGCCGATGGTGCCATTAAAGATTACTGGGTATTCCTCATCGGTCCAGTTTTGGGTGCTGTTGCCGCCGCATTCGTTTACATTTATCTTCTTAAAGACAAGGAAGAAAACGTTTGATTTTCTTCACATATGTATAATATCATAAATTTAAGGGATGACCCGAAGGGGGTCATCCCTTTTCTTAGGTTTTACACGATAGGAATAAGCAACATTTTGTTGCAAACGGTATCCACGCTTTCAATATTGTTTACTTTGCAAAGTGCATCGGGCGATGTTGTGTATTTTTTAGCGACCTGCCAAACGGTTTCATCTTCGGCAAAATACAGAACGACTGCCGTTCCGTTGTCCTTTTGTATTGGTGCGTCACCTATTTTTATAATAGTCACAGCATCAACCTTATCACAACTGAAAACAGTTGCGCTGATATTCAATTCTACCGCAATATCAAGAGTTGCATCAGAATTGAGCGATGTGTTAACCGCTGCTACGAAAACAGACGGTTTGCATCTCACAAGTTCTGCTATTTTCGGGCAACTGTGTCGGTGTTCAAATTCAATATTACGTTCAATAAGCACCGTTTCAGAATCACTGTCGCAACCTAGTATATTAACAAGGACATTACCTCTTACTAAAATGTCCTGCCCATCTGCGGTAACAAACTCAACACAAGGTTTGCACCACACATCATAAATATCCGACAACACTCCACCGGAATAGTCAATATTCTTTTTACAGACAAAATTTTCTGAAAAACGGTCAAGTAAGTCCTCAACAACTATACCTTCAAGACCGATATCAGCATTATATCGGCAGGATATAATGTCCGATACAAACTCAATCGTCTTAGTTACAAATGGGTGGAAATCAATGTTGATTTTAGCCTCAAAAGCAATATTTCGAACCTCACCGTCAAGAGAAGTTTTGGGTCTGAGTTCAAATGCGCAAACCGTGGCAAACGCATCAAAGCCAATCTCTGCTTCTTTATAAGAACATTCCACCATTTGAGAGAATCCGCGTTCTTCCTTAATCAAAACAGGTCTGCCGTTTTGTGGCGGGCAGTAAAGAATTTCCAGTTCAACGTCTCCCTTTACAACCATCTTTTCACCTATAACCTTACATTCCGATATCTTGGCGACAGCGTTGCTTCTCAGTATTTTCGCAACTGAAGGTTTGGTCTGCGAAATAACAATATCATCCTCAAGAAAAACACCTTTATTTACTGTTTGTAAAGGCATTGTAACTGTATGACCCTTGCGTTTTGCATAAACGTCGTCACAATCTATTTCAGATATTACGATTTTTTCTTGAACTCCATTTACGGTGACTGCCAACGCAACCGAGCCGTGTATCTCTATCTTTCTTGGCCCCATTGCTTTGGTATTAAGATAATTTACATTTGCCAAAACATCTGCAAAGGCGCCGTCTGCACCCTTAAAATCAATATTTTTCGAAAAAGGATATGTATGCGAAAAACTGTTAATTTGGCCCTCAGGGTCGGTATAAAGCACAGTCATTGCCACTTGACCGCCGATGTTCACACCGTTTTCGCCGCACTGTGATGACATAACATTGACATCTGCAAGGCATTTCAGTATTTTTGAAATTTCAGGATAGTAGTCCGGCAGAGAAAACTCGGTATCAACGCTCTGTTCCACCGATGTTTCGTGAATATTTTTTAAATAGTACAGGCTGTTTTCGGTTTTATTAAATTCCATATTTTTCTCTCCTAAAATAAGTTTATACTTCTATATATTCATAAAATCTCAGCAATAGAACAAAAGGCAGGTTTCAGAGCACTGTTTTCAGGATAATCCCTCAAAAGTGCACTATCACCTGCCCTTTGTTATTCATAACCCGTGTTATGTATTAACGTTTGAATCCTTTTTTATCTTGAATATCATTCTTAAAATTCCGCTTAAAACTTTAGGACTTTTAATAACGACGATCTTCAAAAAAATCACTCCTATCAGAATCTGCACAAAACACAAAGACAGAGTAAAGCAATCGTAAGCACAGCGATGATGAATGCCGATGAACAAAAATATGATACAACGAGTCCCGCAACAAATGCGAGGGTTGTTGCTCCGAAACCACTGTGCCTTCTGTGACGCATAAAAAACACCGCCTTCGTATTTCTATGCCATTATATGCAAGAAACCGAAAGCGGTTACATTCAGATATTTTTGTCAACACACATTATGATAAGCGTTCCGTTTTTGACCGAAACTATAGTGTCTTCAACGGATATATTGCTGACACCAATGGGATAAAAAGCATCAATCTCGGCATCACATAACTCATATTCGGCACCAACAACAGAAACACCGCTTGCTTTTTCAAAAGCAAACACCGAAAGATATCGGTCAGTGTTCTTTTTAAATTCAATACTGCCGTTACACACGGCAAAGACATCAAATCCCACACATTCTGCCTTAATCTCAACATCGGGGTTAGTGTTTTTTACAAAGGCTAATGTCTGAAGCATTGCAAGATTTTGGTCAGGTCTTGAACCGTAACCCCCTAAAATCAAAATACTCACAAAGCCCTTTTCTAAAGCACAACGAACCGCAAATAACAGGTCAGTATCGTCCTTATGAGTTGGAAGTCTGACCGTTTCAACATCCTGAGGCAACTCACCCAAATATGAATCAAAATCACCGACCAAAAGGTCAGGTTTAACACCAGAGTCCACACAGTATTTCAAACCGCTGTCTGCGGCAATGATATAATCATCATTTGTGAATTTTGAAAACGATTTAACAATACAGTCACCGCCCGCAACAATAACACACCTGTTCTTCACTTTTTCAAAATCTCCCACGATTTAATTTTTTTGAGGTCATCAAACATTGATATATAACTTTCGTGCCTTGATTTTGCTATAATATTTTCTTTAACCGCATTTATGACCGAGCAATCAGGCTCGTTCACATGGGTACAAGAATTAAATCGGCATTTACCGAAATGTTCTGAAAATTCAGGGAAACAGAATTTAAGTTCATCTTTATCATTAAGCATAAAATCGGTTAACTCTAAAGTGGAGAAACCCGGTGTATCGGCAACATAACCGCCAAGCACCTTGAAAAGTTCAACCGTTTTTGTGGTGTGCTTTCCACGGCCGAGTTTTTCACTGACTTCACCTGTTGAAAGGCTCACACCGTCAAGCAAACAGTTGAGAAGGCTTGATTTTCCGACCCCCGAATTTCCGCAAAAAGCAGATATACATCCCGAAAGTTCACTTTTAATTTCTACGGCACCTGCGCCCGACTTAGCCGAAACAACAAAGGTCTTATACCCTGCTTTTCGATAGGTTTCAGGAAGTTGTCCAAAATCTCCAAGGTCGGCTTTATTAAAAACAATAATAGGCTCAACGCCAATGTGTTCGCATATCGCCGTCATACGGTCGATAAGCAGTGGATTTACAGCAGGCACTGTACAGGATGAAACAATAAACAGTTTATCAAGATTGGCAAGCGGAGGACGAACAAGAAAATTCTTACGCTCAAGGACGGTTTCAACAACACCCTTTTTACCGTTAAGAGAAATAATAACCCTATCGCCCGCCGAAGGAGATATTCCGTGTTTTCTAAAAGAGCCACGAGGTTTGCACTCATATACCGTATCGCCGGCCTCCACATAGCAGAAGCCGGCAATAGATTTGATTATAACACCCTCGAGCTTTGTTTCGTTTAAGCTCATAAAAACACCCTTATTCTGTAGGTTCGGTGGTTGAGACTGTGCTCGATGTTGTCGATTCGGTAGATGAATTGGGTACAGAGAGATATCCGCTGAGTTCACTGTTCTCTTTGACGGTCGCGGTCTTTTTAACCAAATCAACAGTATAGGTCAAAGCATCAATTTTTTGGCCTTTTTTAGTACCGTCGGTAAACTCAATCTCAATAACGACGGTTGTTTGACTATCGGTCAGTTTTGAAATATTGACGGTCCACTTATTGTCATACTCATTGATTTTTCTGACCGAAAGTTCACCTATCTTATTGTTACCGTTCCACGCAACAAAGGTTGCAGAAACGTTTTCTGCAAAATTCACAGGCATATCATCAACCGTCAAAGTGTAAGAATAACTGGTCATACCTGTGCTGACAACAAGGTCAACCTTAGAACCTGCAGGTACACTGTAACTAGTCGCAGGGTCAGGAGACTGCCTCAAAACGATGCCTGCTTTTTTACCGCCGTCTTCATAGGTAATATTTCCAACCGTCAGTCCTGCGGCTTCAATCTTTCTCTTAGCATCGTCAAGCATAAAGTTGACGCAATCGACGTTATCAACATACTTAACTTCGGGACCCATACTGATATAAACATCGATAACGGTGCCATACTTAACCTTGCCACCCTCACTCGGATTAGTTGAAATAACAAGATTTTCAGCAACTGTACTGTCGTGCTTTTTGATGAAATTCCACTTCAAGCCTTTCAGTTTCAGTTGCAACTGTGCATCGGTTATACCGAGATTATAAAGCCTTGGTATCTCAACAAGTTCGGTTCCACGGCTGACAATAATGGTAATAACCTGTGTTTTTTTAATAGTTCTGCCCTCTTTTTTATCCTGTTGCATAACGGTACCTGCATCATATTCGGCACTGTCTCGCAGTTCAACCTTAAACTTGAACTCAGGATACTCTTCCTCGAGTTGCTGAACAGTCTTACCGACAAAATTGGGAACAACAATACTTTCGCTTGTGTCTTTGGTAAACATTTTAAAAATTATAATACCGACAACGATAGCCGCGATAATAAAGGCAATGGCAACACCTGTCAAAATCGGAATGACGGGTGATTTCTCATCATCGTCATCATAGTCATCATCGTCATCATAACCGTTCTTTTTCTGTTCAACATCAACATTGGTTAACGAAACACCGCCAGTTATGTCGGTATCGGTAACAGCGTCAACAAAACGGGTCGGCTCATTATCAACAAAATAGGTGTATTCAAACACCATATCGGGACTTCTTCTGAACTCCTCAAGGTCACGGAGCATTTCGGCCGCAGAACGGTATCTTTTCATAACATCCTTCTGCATTGCGTGCATAGTAATCTGCTCAAGACCCACGGGAATACTATCATTAATATCTCGGGGTAGAACGGGGTCCTGCTGGAGTTGCATAATCGCAACCGAAACGGCACTGTCAGCCTCAAAGGGCAAACGGCCTGTGAGCATTTCATAAAGCATAACGCCGACCGAGTAAATATCTGCCTTTTCGTCGGTAACCTCACCTCTTGCCTGTTCAGGGCTGATATAGTGAACCGAACCGATAGCCTTATCGGTCATAGTCTTATGCTCACTTCGTGCAAAGCGGGCAATACCAAAGTCAGTAACTTTGATAGTACCGTCAGCCAAAAGCATTATGTTCTGAGGTTTTACATCACGGTGAACAATACCTTTATCGTGTGCGTGCTGTAATGCGCGTAGCACCTGAATGGTGAGATAAACGGCATCTTTCCAACGGAGATTATTAGATTTTTCAATATACTGCTTTAAGGTAATACCGTCAACATACTCCATAACAATATACTGAATGAGATCACCAAAACTGACATCATAAACCTTTACGATATTAGGATGATTAAGTACCGCAATAGCCTTGGATTCATTCTTAAAACAGATGATAAACTCCTCGTTTGAGATAAACTCCTCTTTGAGGATTTTGACAGCAACAATACGGTCCTCAATGCAGTCATATGCCTTATAGACGACTGCCATACCGCCAACGCCGATTATCTCGCGTATCTCATACCTTCCGTCAAGTCTTTTTCCGACAAATTTGTCCATAAATCAAACTTCCAATCCTAAATAGTAAGTTATTTATTCTCTATAACGACTGCAGTAATATTATCTCCGCCGCCGTTGTTATTGGCAGTGTTAACCAACGCTTCTGCTTGGTTTTCATTTTTCTCGCTTAATACCGACAAAATAATATCAGATGAAACATAGTTGCTTAATCCGTCGGTACAAAGCAACAGTTTGTCACCGTCATTCAAATCAAACACATTGAACTCGGGTATAATTGATTCCTCAACGCCCAAAGCCCTTGTTATGACGTTTTTTCTTGGGTGAAAACGTGCTTCCTCGGGTGTCAGTTTGCCGTTTTCAATCATTGACTGAACAATCGAATGATCGCGTGTTATCTGCACAAGTTCACCGCCGGACAAAGAATATGCTCGACTATCACCCGCATGGGTAAAATATGCGGTGTTTCCAATTATAAGAACTGCAACAACAGTCGTTCCCATTCCGTTGAATTCTTTACTCTCCCTAGATTTATCAAAAACACGGATATTTGCAGCATTTACAGCGGATTCAAGCAAATTTTTTACAGAACTCTCGGACATACCAGAACGGTAACCCGCTTTTAGCGATGCGGAAAAATGATCGACCGCAAGACGGCTGGCAACATTACCACCGTTGGCACCGCCCATACCGTCACAAACAACCGCCCACGAAGAGCCGTCATCCATAGTGCCTACCATAAAAGCGTCCTGATTGGAAGGCCGCACAAGACCTTTATCGGAAAAACCTACGATATTCATTTTCCACACCCCCTTATATTACACTAATTCTCTTACGATTCTTCCAAAGCCTTGCCTCTGAGTTGTCCGCAAGAAGCATCAATATCCGAACCCAAGGTTCTTCTTACCGTTGTGTTGATGCCAAGGTCATTGAGCAACTTGCAAAAATGCTCAATTTTCTTACGGTCAGGCTTTTTATAAGTGTTTTCCTTAACAGGATTGACCGGTATGAGATTAACGTGACAAAGCATTCCTTTCAAAAGTCCAGCCAATTCCCGAGCGTTGTCATCGCTGTTGTTTACACCGTCAACAACGGCATATTCAAACGATATTCTGCGACCCGTGACCTTGATATAATCCTTACAAGCCTTTATAAGCGTTGCAATGTTCCAACGTTTATTGACCTTCATCATCGAATCACGGATACTGTCATTCGGTGCATGAAGCGAAATTGACAGTGTAATTGGAAAATTCTCATCCATAAGTCGGTATATTCCCTCAACAACGCCTGATGTTGAGACAGAAATATGCCGAAGACCGATGTTAAGACCCTTTTCGTGAGAAACAAGTTTCAAAAATCTTATCACGTTCTGGAGATTATCCATTGGCTCACCCATTCCCATAAGGACAACATTTGAAATTCGAATGCCGTTATCCTTTTGAGCCTTGGTTATCTGAGAAAGAATTTCTGATGCGGTTAGGTTTCTTTTTAAACCGTTAAGCCCCGAAGCACAAAAACTGCACCCCATTCGGCAACCGACCTGTGTCGATACACACACCGAGTATCCGTGATTATATTTCATAAGCACGGATTCGACTAATTCGCCATCATGAAGTTCATATAAATATTTTACAGTATCATCTATGTTAGATTCAAGTCTTTTTTTGATATTTGCGGTTACAATATAGTAACATTCTTGCAATTTAACGCGTAACTTCGACGGAATGTTAGTCATTTCATCAAAATTCTCAACACCTTGCTGTAACCAATCAAAAATTTGGCCTGCGCGGAACCTTGGTTCACCCATTTCTTTCATAAGTACCTCAAGTTCCTCAATATACATAGATTTTATATCAATTTTATCCATTTATTTCCTCATCAAAAAGCAGAAATAGAATCCGTCACTGCCGTCAATCTGTGGCATTAAGGTTCTCTCAGACACAATTTCAAAATCACCGTGTTTTTCAAGAAACCTATGAACAACATCACGGTTTTCGGCATGGCGAACAGTACAGGTCGAATACATAAGTTTTCCGCTTTGCTTTAAATATCCGACCGACGTTTCAAGAATTTTCAACTGGATTTTGGGCAGTTCTGAAAATTCCTCTAGACTTTTATATTTAATCTCAGGCTTGCGGCGGATAACCCCAAAACCTGAACACGGCACATCACAAACGACACAGTCAAACTGCCCAAGTTTTGAATTAAAAACAGTAGCATCGTTCTGCATTGATTCAAGATTATCTATCTTCAAACGTATAGCACCGTTTTTAATAAGCCCCGTCCTATTCTCGTAAAGGTCTAATGATAAAATTTTGCCGTTTTCGCCCGCAAACTGTGCCGCAGTAAAACTTTTACCGCCGGGTGCGGCACAAACATCAAGCACCGAATCTCCCTTATTTATACCTAAATTGGAAATTGCCATTTGGGATGCCAAATCCTGCACAAAAAACTCACCGCTTTTAAATTCAGGGAGATTTTCAACATTACCAGCGCCCTGCATCCAAAAAGCACCGTCAATATCAATAAGAGAGACGGTAATTCCCTTATCAGCCAATCGGTCAAAAAGCCCGTCTTTCACAGCAAAATTATTAACACGGCAATAAAGTTTTGGGGATTTAAGCGTGGCCTTCAAAAAACCTTCGGCAACATCTCTACCGTAATCGGCAATAAGGCTGTTTGCAAACTCGTCTGTACAGGAATATTTAATTGAAATATCCTCAGCGCACTCAATATTTCTGATAATTGATTTCTTATTGGTATTTATCTTTCTCAAAACGGCATTTACAAAGCCTTGCGCAAAGCGTTGCGCGGATGCTTTAACCATCTTTACCGCTTCGTTTACAGCGGCCGACGGTGGAATTTTATCCATAAACAACAACTGATACACCGCAACACGCAACACCGATAAAACAAACGGATGAGTTTTCTTAAAGTTTTTTCCTGATGCTTTTGACAAAACATAGTCCAAGGTGACTTTTCGTTGTAATACACCATATATCAACATACTTGCCAATGAGGAATCGGCTTTGGAAAGTTGTGCATCTCTTATGGCTTTATCGGATGCTATATTTGAGTAACTTTTGTCACGCTCTATCTCTGAAATGACTTTGACAGCAACCTGTCTTGCACTCATCACAGTACATCCCCCACCTCAATCGGATAGCCGTTGAGTAATGCCTTTGCGGTCATTCTGCCCTTACCCTCGGGCTGGAGTTCGTTAAAAACCAGCGAACTTCCATCACCGCAAGCAACCGCAAGTCCGTTTTTGACATCAATAACAGTACCTGACGGTTTAGATGTTTTATCTCCCAATGATGCCGAGATAATCTTGACACGCTTGCCATTCATAAAGAAATAGGCCGACGGCCAAGGGGTGAAAGCACGGATAAGACAATCTATCTCATTGGCTGTTTTATTAAAGTCAATCAGACCCATTTCCTTGGTAATTATAGAAGCATGCGTCACTCCATCTTCGGGTTGTTTGTAAGGTACTATTGTACCACTCTGTAAACCTTGAACGGTATCAACAAGAAGTTTTGCTCCCATTACGGCCAACTTATCGTGCAGAGTTTCAAAATTATCGTTGGGCAAAATATCGCACTTATCGCAAAGAAGAATGTCACCCGTATCGACACCTATATCCATTTGCTGTGTTGTAACGCCTGTTTCTTTATCTCCCAAAAGGATGGCGGTCTGTATTGGGGAAGCACCTCTGTGTCTTGGTAAAAGAGATGCGTGAACATTAACACAGCCGTATTTCGGCAGATTCAGTATATTTTCCGGAATTATTTTACCGTAAGCCACAACGGCAATTAACTGGGGTTCAAGACTTTCGAGCAGTTCAAAAGCCTCATCGGTTCTCACGGACTTGGGCTGATACACCCGAAGTCCACGATTTTGTGCAAAGACCTTTACAGGCGGCGGAGTCATAACCATTTTTCTGCCCTGAGGTTTATCGGGTTGAGTAAAAACGCCCACAACCTCGTGCCCGGCATTAAGAACAGCCTCAAGAGCGTTGACGGCAAAATCAGGCGTCCCCATAAAAACTATCTTCATAGGCAATCCTTTCTGATAACCTTATCAACATAAAGTATACCGTTAAGATGGTCAATTTCGTGACAGAATGCCCTCGCTTTAAGTTCCTCTCCCGAAACAGTAAAGGTGTTACCGTTTCGGTCCTGAGCACGAACGGTGACCTTCATCGGTCTTCTTACCATTCCAGTTTTACCGGGCAAAGAAAGACACCCTTCAGGGCCCTCCTGCTCACCTTCTTGTGACTCAATTACGGGATTTATAAGTTCTATAACACCGTCACCGACATCAACAACACAAATTCGGCGCAAAATACCGACCTGAGGAGCGGCAAGGCCTACACCCTCTGCCTTATACATAGTCTCTATCATATCGTCAAGCAGTTGGTGAAGTCTTTCATCAAAGTTCAAAACACTTCTGCAGGTCTTACGAAGCACCGAATCGCCTTCGGTTACAATATTTCTGATTGCCATAAAAGTTCTCCTGAATTAAATTATACTGTCAGGATTGACGTTTAAAGATGCAGTGACTTTTTTAGAATATGCCGTTGAGTTATAGTCAGCAGTAACCTTACTCATCAATTCTCTGAAATTTTGTGAATTTTTGTATTTAATGATAAGTTTATAACGGTAATTGTTGTTAATCTTGGGTACTGCGGCGGCAGTCGGTCCCAAAACTATAAGTTTGACATCCGAAAAACCGTTTGATACGGTAAATTTAAGCAATTCAAAATAATTTTTTGCCGCATCTTCGGTATATTTCCGTTCAGTCCCTGTAAACGATACGGTTGCAATATCGCAATACGGCGGATAAATCATCAGTTTTCGGGTCATTATTTCCGAAGAATAAAATGATTCGTAATCCTGCTTTGCCGCAAGTTCAATTATCTTTGAATCGGGTTCAACCGTCTGGATTACCGCAGTTCCTTTATCCGTACCGCGTCCCGAACGGCCGACAACCTGTGTCAGTAACGAGAATGTTCTCTCATAACTTCTGAAATCACTCGAATGCATCGCAATATCGGCATTAAGCACGCCCACAACGGTAACTTTCGGGAAATCAAGACCTTTTGCTACCATCTGTGTGCCGAGCATTATGTCAAACTCACCGTCTGCAAAAGCCTTCAGATTCTTCTCATAATCATCCCTTGTCATTGTACTGTCGGCATCCATACGGAGGATTCTGGCATCTGGGAAAAGCGCCTCAAGTTCGGCTTCGGCCTTTTGAGTTCCCAAACCCGTATACTTCATACGTTGCGCACCGCATTGTGGACACTTATCGGCATACGGCAACGATTTTCCGCAATAATGACACATCAGACGGTTATTAGCCGAATGGTAAGTCATAGATATACTGCAATTTTCACAGTTGATAACATGACCGCATTGGGTACACGAAATGTAGGTATTGTATCCTCTGCGGTTAAGCAGAAGAATGGTCTGATGTTTGGATTTAAGAGCCTCGTTTATACGGTCAAACAATAAATTGCTGATAATACCGCTATTGCCTTGTGCTGTCTCTTGACGCATATCAACAACCTCAACCTCGGGCAACTTTGCAGTACCAAATCGGCTTGGCAGTTTGCAAAAACTGTACTTTCCAGCCAGCGCCATACTGTATGATTCTATTGAAGGCGTTGCCGACGACAGTATCAACAAACCTTTGCTTTGAGCAACACGGTAACGCGCTATATCCCGAGCGTGAAAATAAGGACTCATTTCAGACTTATAGGTATGCTCCTGTTCCTCGTCCATAATAATAAGACCAAGGTTTTGAACAGGTGCAAAAACTGCGGAACGGGTCCCAACAGCAACCAAAGCCTCGCCTCTTTTGACACGTTTCCATTCATCAAGACGCTGTCCTTGCGACATTGCGCTGTGGAACACTGCAACCTTATCACCGAATCGTCGGTGAAAAATACCCAAAGTCTGCGGTGTGAGGGCAATTTCGGGCACCATAACTATAACGCCTCTGCCCATTTTTATGACCTCATCACACACCTTTAAAAATACCTGCGTCTTACCTGAACCCGTCACACCATAAAGCAACGATGTTACACCCTCAGGTTTTTGAAAATCGGCCATTAACTGATTGAAAGCAACTGTTTGTTGCTGTGTCAGTTCTTTTTGAGGTTCGGTCGATTTTTCAGCGTTTTTATAAGGATTACGGTAATATTCCTGATCAAAAATTTCAGCAATACCCTTTTTGCAAAGACCCGTAACAACAACCTGTGTAAGCCCCGTAAAATAACAAAGTTCTTTAACCGAACAACACTCAAGGTCGCTCAAAACAGACATCAGTTGTCTCTGTTTCGGTGTCAATTTAACATTTGAAAGGTCATTGGCCGCTTCGGTCAGTCGGACCATTTTCAGCGAAGCATCACCAATATTTCTGACAGCCGTACCAACCCTTACAGCAAAACCTTTGGAAACCAATCTCTCCATCAAGTCTGATTCCTCTGAAAAACCTAATGCACGGTAAGCCGTTTCTTTAGTAACGGCTTTTTTGAGGTTCAACATATATTCGGCAAGGGTTTTTAAATCACCGTCAAGCGTATCAAGAATAATTTTGGCATTTTCGCTCAAAATGAATTCCTGTTTTACTTTATAGTTGATGCCGGGCGGCAACAGAATACGAACGGCATTGTACCAAGTACAGAATGTATGCTCACGTATAAAGGATGCGAGTTTCATCATATCTTCCGATAATATAGGTTCATTATCCAGCAATGCTGCCACAGACTTTAATTTTCGTGTGTCATCAGCTTCATCAAAACCTAAAATAACACCTGTCTTTCGCACATTTCCGTTACCGAATGGCACAAGCACACGGCAACCAACCTTGGCTTTATCAGAAAGATGAGACGGTAATAAATAACTATATGGCCTGTCGGTCTGATAAACCGACTGGTCCACAGCAACGCTGACAACACTCGGTCTCTCCACGGCAAGCCACATCCTTTACAAATAAATTTTAAGTATAATTATTCTGCTTCGGGTGTTTTAGTAACCTGTGCAGCCATCTGGTCCATAGCCAGAGTTACAGGTTTTTCAATAATGATTTGACCGTTGTCCTGAGCATCCTTTGCAATCTCGCGAGCCTTTTTTGCAACATCAAGGACGAGTTTGTAACGGCTCTCGTTATTCTGAATAAGTACTCCGATTGATGGGTTAAGCATAATTTTCTCCATTCTGCCGATTATCGGCTGTATATTTAAAAATAATTTATAACTTTTCAATTATATCACTGTTGCGGTCAATTTTGTGACGCTCTGCAAGGATAATATTTTTCAGTTTCTCAACCGCCAACTCAAGGTCATCGTTTACAACGATATAATCATACTCATTTGCACGTTCAAGTTCTCTCTTAGCCTGTACAAGACGCTTTTCAATAACCTCCGCAGTTTCGGTTCCGCGGTTTATAAGGCGGTTACGTAACACCTCAAACGATGGCGGTGCGATAAAGACACTGAAATTGTCACGACAGTTTTTACGCACATTAGCAGCACCGTTAACATCAACCTCAAGAATGATTTCTCCGCCCGATTTAATGCATTTTTCAACGGGTGCCTTGGGTGTCCCGTAGTAATTTTCACAATAAACGTTGTACTCTAAAAGGGCATCGTCTGCAATCATTTTTTCAAATGCTTCGCGTGAAATGAAGTTGTACTTTTCACCTTGGACTTCACCCTCACGCATTGCTCTTGAAACGCTTGATATCGAAAACTCAATTTCGGGCATTTTTTTGAATAGTTCCTTTAAGACGGTATCTTTACCCGAGCCAGAGGGTCCCGATATAATAATCAAACTTCCTTTATTCATCTTGTATCTCCTCATCCGTAGTACCAGCATCGGCATCCTCAAGTCTTGCCGCAACCGTTTCTGACTGCAGGTAAGTAAGAATTATCAGATCACTGTCGGTAATTATGACGGCTCTCGTTCTGCGTCCGTGGGTTGCATCTATCAGTGTACCCTTTTCCTTGGCATCCTGAACTATACGCTTAATCGGTGCTGAATCAGGGCTGACAATGGCAACCAGACGTTCTGCTGAAATCATATTACCGAAACCAATATTTACAAGTTTCATAAAATCACCTTATGTTTTGTGAGCATTACTCAATGTTCTGTATCTGCTCGCGAATCTTCTCAATTTCAGACTTGATTTCAACGACAATATGCGAAATTTCAATATCCTGACATTTTGAGCCGATTGTGTTGGTCTCACGGTTCATTTCCTGAACAGTAAAATCAAGCTTTTTGCCGATAACTCCACCCGCTTCACACATTTCACTGAAGTGTGCAATATGACTGCGGAGTCTTACCGTCTCCTCGTTAACAGCAACACGGTCAGCAAAAATTGCCGTCTCGGTGATAAGACGTTGTTCATCAACAGTTGTGTCAGAGAGTAAATCTTTCATCTTTTTCTCAATACGCTCACGGTACTCCTGCACTGTTTTAGGTGAACGTTCTTCAACCACTGCAACATAACCGAGAATGGTCTTTGTCCTTGCAATAACATCCTCTGCCATTCGTTTACCTTCGGTTTCACGCTCATTAATGAAGTTATCAACTGCTGTTGAGGCGGCAGACAGAACAAGTTCCCACACAGCATCCTCATCAAGGCTCTGTTTGGTAACTGAGAAAACATCCTGATTTCTTGCAACGTTTGAAACCGAAATATCATCGGTAATTCCAAACTTTTCAGAAAGGCTTCTTAAAGCGTTGATATACTCAGCGGCATACGCCTCGTTTAACTCAATCTTGTCAGCCGTAGCGGAACCGAAATCACAAGACACCATAATATCTATCTTACCGCGTGCAACACGTGACTGAACATAAGATTTTAACTTGTCTTCCAAAAAAGCAAACTGACGCGGGGCTCTTACCGAAGCCTCAAAAAAACGGTGGTTGACCGACTTTAATTCAACCGTTACCGAAAGTTGTTCGTTTGACGCTTCTCCCCTGCCGTAACCTGTCATACTTCTGACCATTTAAAGTCACTCCAATTCAAAAGTGTATACGCACCTTTTTATCAATTTATTTTACCAAACAGAGCACAAAAAGTCAACCATTATTTGTTGAAAAATGCTTTATTCAAGCCAAAACACAAGAAAAATCCCACTCATTTTCTGAATGGGATTTTATATTAAATAATATCTTCAATATTTGAAACAATTCCAAAATCGGCATACTCAAAAATGGGTGCATCCTTATCAGGATTTATGGCAATAACAGTACCTGCCTGCTGCATTCCGACAATATGATGCACCGCACCTGAGATACCTGCCGCAATATAAACCTTGGGGCTGACAGTTTTACCCGTAAGACCAACCTGTTGTTCATAAGGTGCAAAGCCAACATCAACAAGACCGCGTGAAGCCGCTAATTCAGCGTTATATTTTTCTGCCAATGCCACAATCTTGTCATAGCAGTCGCGAACACCTTTGCCCGCCGCAAGCATTATCTCACTAACATCGTTCAAAGTCGTTCTGACGGTTGCCATCTGAGGTTTGGTTACGCAACGTATCTTGGCGATAACATTCCCACTGAACGCAGGGCGATACATAAAAAGTTCCTTGCCATCGGTCTCCAAAGCGGTACAATCGGCACAAAGACCGGTGTTCAACAATGCAGACACCTGCGGTGCAGTTCTTCTTGACCAGATATCACTCGGCCAAAGAACAACATCCGGTTTGCCTTCCGATATTAACTTAGCAATATTCTCAGCAGTATCTTTTTGGATGACCTTAATATCATCTGAAACAGTTTCAGCCATAGCGCGAGGTGCTTCGGTCACTATCCAAACGTTTTTAAGTTTCTCACAAGAAGTCTCAATCTTTATTGCATCAGGTTCCTTTGAAAGACCGTATTTCACGGCACATTCAAGTTCTGCGGGTGCAATAAACTTACACTTACGCTTACCGCTTTCATTTTCAAAACTCTTAACAACCTTGGTTGGAGAGCCTTTCAAACCGCATTTTTCCTTGTCTGCGCCTAAATCATCCGCCGTCCATACAACTACATTTTTAGTTTTAGAACGTATACTCGGTCTCCTAAGGTCGTTAATACGCTCTACCGTGATAAGTGCAGGTAAATCTGCAATTTCGTCACCCAAACGTGTCTTACACGCAATTTGCATATCATCCAAGCGGTCGATACTCATAACATTGGTGATAACAGGATTGCCCATCATTGTGGCAAGCACAGAACCCGTCTGTGCGGTATCACCGTCTACAGTCTGACGTCCGCATATAATAAGGTCGGGGTTGAGTTTCTTACAAGCAAGACTCAAAGCGTAACCTGTTGCCAAGGTATCGGCACCCGCAAATGCAAGGTCAGACAATAAAACACCGTTGACATTTCCCAAACGCGTTAACTGTTCAAGCATGCCTTTAACGGCTCTTCGTCCCATACTGAGCAAAGTTATATCAGCATCAGGTATATTGAGCGCACATTCAAGAGCACAAGCGTCAAAGGGATTCAGTTCACCCGACGCAACCTGCTTTACACAAACTACTATCTTCATTTTTTTCTTTCCCTGTAAATCGGTGCAAGTGCATCGTGAACAGCCTTATACGTCTTAAATATCTCGGCATATTTAGCAGTGTTTTCGGGGTTGGGCTCAACTACGGTCTTTACCTTAATACACTTCTTAACTGCCTCAACTGCATCCCCAAATACACCGACAGCAATACCCGCAAGCATTGCAGAACCCAAAGATGAATCAGAACTTTCGGTAATCTTCAATGTAATTCCAAGCATATCAGCAGTAATCTGTCTCCACAATGTTCCCTTTGCGCCACCGCCGATAAGCGTTGCTGAAGTTTCGTGCGGTATGCCTAGTTCATTAAGAGCCAGCATATTATCAAGCAACGACAGAGAAACGCCCTCCAAAACGGCACGTGTAAAATGAGCTTTGGTATGCTCAGCGCGTATACCGACAAAACTTCCGCAAAGCATTGGGTCGGCATAAGGCGTCAACTCCCCGTTAATGTACGGATGGAACATCAATCCGTCAGCGCCCATTGAGCACTCTGCTGCACCTTGGTCAAGTTCTTTATAATCACCACCAAAGGTATCACGGTACCAACGGTATGAAGATGCGGCGGCTTTGGTTGCAGTGCCGGGGTACCACAGACCGTCAACAATATGAGCGTAATTTATAAGATAAGGATGGGGGTATGCTTTATCGGTAATGACACAGATTCGGCCCGCAGTGGCCAATTTTACGGTCATTTGCCCTTTCTCAACCGCACCGGAAGCAAAAACCTCCATTACAGTATCGGTAGTACCGCAAATAACAGGTGTACCCTCTTTAAGACCGGTTTCAACCGCCGCCTTACGGGTAACATTACCGATAACATCGGTGGGTTTAACTATAGGCGGCATAATTGACTTATCAATACCCGCCAATTCACAAAGTTTATCATCCCAACACATTGCCTCGTTATCAAAGAGCATACTTCCCTGCGCCTCAATAAAATCAGTGCAATATACATCGGTCAGCATATAACGAAGATAGTCTTTCTCAAAAAAAATCTTACCGATTTTATCAAACACCTCGGGTTCGTTTTCCCTGACCCACACAATTTGAGGCAAAGTCCAAATAGTACCGGGTTTTGCAAAGGTTTTTTGCTCAATATAAGCCTCGTGGGATGCCTTTAAATCATTAGACTGTTTTACACTTCTCGTGTCGGTCCAATGGATAGCGTTACGCAAAGGTTTGGCATCATTATCACACAAAACAGCGGTATGCGTAGCCGAGTCAATGGCAATCGCCAAAATATCACCGGCATCTGCACAACTTTTTTTAAGCAGTTCCTTTGTATCCTCGCAAAGAGCCTTATACCAATCGTCAGGTCTCTGCTCACACCAACCTGAATTTGGATGAAGTGTAGGATATTCAACCGAATGTTCAGCAACAATGGTACCCTCAGTATCAATAAGGGTTGCTTTGGAAGCACCGCCGCCGAAATCAATTCCCAATAAGTATTTCATTTGTAACTCCTAAATTAAAATTTAACCTCAAAATTCTCGCCCGTTACACCGGCAATAACCCCACGTGCAATAAGGTTTTCGTTATCAACGTGAGACAAAATCCACTTGTTCTTTCTGAACATCAATTTATCCTCATATTCACCGTCAAGCGGAACATTTGTACCTTTTGGCAGAACGACAACACAACCGAATCCCTGTTCTGAAACCTGACAAGGGCAGAAATGCAAAGTGGTAGCATAAACCTCCAAAACCTCACCCTTTTTAACGTAGAACGCTTTGATTTTGGAAGAATCAATCTTTCGGTCAACAATATCCTGAACCGAACCTAAAAACAGGATAAGATCGGTTGTAGCAACGTTTATCTCACTGCTCTTGTGCCATTCAACAGCATTAAGGAAAGAACTGTAACCATAGCAATAACCTGCCTGTGCAGGGAGTTCACCATAATATTTGATTTCTACATCCTTTGCGGCTTTAAGGTCTTTGAAATAATCAGCCTCAGGTACATACATCGAGCCCGATTCAACCTTTTCCGCCTTTTTAGACGCCTCAATGAACTGTTCGGCATCAATATCAGTTATACGGTAGCCGAAAGGTACAAATTCCTTATCAAATGTGCGGTATATTTTAAGATGCGGATTCTTTTTTACAATATCAGCGTACACTTATTTGCCCTCCAAAGCAGTAATTACGCGATTCGAGACAAAGGTCTCTCCGACACCGACAGACTGGATAGCATACTTTTTAGTAATGTCATAATCGCTGTCGAGATGGTCAGGTGCTCCAAACCAGGGTTCAATACAAATATAAGGTGCGTCAGGCTTGGTCCATATCATCAAAACGGGTGCGTCGGGGTAATCCAACTGAATTCCACGACCTGTGTTGCGGTTAACAAGCCTACAGGACTCAGATTTAACGTCCTTGAAAACAAGCGCATCTATTGCAAAATAATCATACTTCAAAGTCAAGGTATCTGTATCTTTAATAATGGGGGTTTTCTCGTCACCGATAAGATTGCCGAACAGAGGGTAAGCATCGAGGGTCTCTTTGCCAGAAAAAATAATGTCATATTCCTCAATACCCTCGGGGGTTGCAAATCCGTCGTGACCGCCAACCGAGAACCACATGGTGTTGTCGTTCTTGTTGGTAACCTTATAATCTACCGAAACCTTACCGTCAAAAAGTTCATAACAAACTCTGAACTCAAAGTTATACGGCCACTGTTTCAAGGTCTCCTCGGTCTCAGTAAGCAAGAATACGGCAGTGGTTTCAGTAACCGATTCAACAGTAAAATCCATCAATCTTGCAAAACCGTGCTTTTTCATTATGTACTCCTTGCCGTCAAGGATGTATTTATCATCTTTAAAACCACCGGTCATGGGGAAAATATTGGGTGCACTTGCCGCCCATACATCAGGGTCTCCCAGCCAAATATAATCAACGCCGTTAACCTGAAAACTCTTCATTTCGGCGCCTTTTTCATTTATCTTCAATACGGAATTACCGTTTTTCAAAGTAACCATATGTAATTTTTCTCCTTAATCGTATACAGTAACAAGTATAGCAAAGTGCCGAAGGGGACAACACCCCTTCGGCTGAATGCAAATAATTAGTCAACAATCCACTGATGTTCAGGGTCATTACTGCGGTTGAAACCCTGATAATCACCAGCCATAAGCCACAAGAAATATGTCTCATAACCGGGGGTGGAAACAGTTGTGTGATAACCGTACGGAAATTCAACAAGTTCATCGTTCTTTACACGGTAAGACTCATCAATAGAACCGTCGGAAGTGTATAGACACTGTACACCGAAGCCCTGCTTGGGATTGAAAAGGAAATAATAAATTTCCTCACAAATGCACTCAACGGGCATATTATTTTCGTCATGCTTATGGGGAGGGAATCCTGCCCAGTTGCCCTTGGTAACATAGCACTCGCCAATGGTAAGAACCTTTGCGTTGGAGTTACCGTCGATAATAAAGCTGGTCTCCCTCTCGAAAGGTTGTTCACCGAGAACTTTCAATACTACGTGATCCTCACGGAGCAACTGAGGTTCGGTTTTTTCAGTTACGGGAGTACCCGAAACAACAATCTTGATATGGTCAATAGCCTCGATAGTCAAAGTCATATCGATAGGCATATAGAAACTCTCAGCCTTGCGGTTCTCAAAAACGTTGTTTCTATTACCTACATTTTCATACTTTTCATCACCGAAATATACATTACAGTGACCTTCAAGCATAATAAATGCGGTTTCTTTATCGCCGGTAGAATAATCAATCTTATCACCGGCATTGAGTTCAATTATACCGAACTCGAGTTTTTTCAAAGAGCACTCGCCTATCTTGCAGATAGGGGTATAGCCGATAGTCGGCTTATATGCTTTCTTAAAGTTCATAACCATTCCTCCTTAAATACTCGATGGTTTCTTCAAAACTCGGAACACTCTCACGTGCACCGACGCCCATACACTTCAAAGCCGAAACACAACTTGAGAAGTGACAGCACTGAATAGGAGAATATCCGCGTACAACTGCCGAAGCAAAAGCACCGTGGAAAACGTCACCCGAACCATTGGAATCAACAACATCAGCAGGATAGATAGGATACTCTGTGACGTTCTCACCATCAAAAAGCAGACCACCGTGCTTACCACGGGTAACAACTACATATTCAGGATGATACAACTCATAAAGTTTCTTGGCAGCCGATGCAGCTGAACTTTCGCCGGTATGACCCATTGCAAATTCCTCAGAGGGTATCATAACATCGGTCAAAGCCAACAAGTTTTCAACGCCATCATAAAGGCCGCCGCAATCATACAAAACCTTAGTTCCATTCGCTTTGGCAATCTTTGCAGCTTCGATAGCGGCACCCATTTCATTACCGTCAACCATAAGAACGTCAGCGTTCTTAATAGCCTCAATCTGACCCTCATCAAGTGCCAACGCTGGCAGATCGCCCTTGTCGAAAACGCATGTACGGGTTCCCTCGGCGGCATTGAGCCAGATGCAGGATGTAAATGCACGGTAACCGGCAATCATTTTTATATTGTCTGTACCAACGCCATACTTCTCAAAGTCTCCTTTGAGGTATGCACCGTTAGAATCATCCGACAAAACGCCCAAAAACTCGGAAGAAATTCCGAGTTTGGAGACCGCAACTATACCGGTGGCGGTAGGACCGCCACCGACAAGTTTAGTTGAAGTTGCACGAAGTTTTGTGTCTTCGGGAGGAAAGTTGGGTAATGTAATCAATGTATCGAGCACGCAGGCTCCGATTCCAACTACTTTACTCATTATTTCGCCTTTCCTTCTGCTCCGCAGAGCAATACTTTTGTCATACAGAATTCCTTAACAGCATTAATGGGGGTTTTCATAAAGTTGTCAACAGCAATCATTCGGTCAGGCTTGTTAACTTCTTCCTGAACACTATCAAGGAAAGCATAGCAAATATCAGTAGCAACATTAAGTTTACGAATACCGGCCTTAACTGCCTCTTTGATTGCCTCGTCAGGGATACCCGAACCGCCGTGCAGAACCAAAGCAGTACCATTGGTAGCCTTACGGATATCAGCAATTCTCTGAATATCAATCTTAGGGGGCTTCTTATAACGGCCGTGTGCATTACCTACCAAAACAGCAAGTGCCTGAACACCTGTACGTTCTACAAAAATCTTTGCCTCTGAAGGCTCGGTAAACTCATCCATAGTATCATCAGCAACGGCGCCAACGTGACCAAGTTCACCCTCAACCTGAACGTCTACGAAACCGCAGGTGTCAACAACCCTTTTGGTAAGAGCAATGTTCTCTTCAAAGGGAAGAGACGAACCGTCAAGCATAATGCCGGTTGCACCCCAACGGAGTGAACGGGTTGTTTCAAGTTCAGAGGGACCGTGGTCAAGATGAAAACAAACAGGAACAGAAGCCTTGTGCGCTGCTGCTACAACTGCAGGTGCAAGATAGTAACCTACCTCTTCCTTCATAAGACGGGGATAAACCTGCAGAATACAAGGAGCTTTAAGTTCCTCTGCGGCCTTAACGGCACCCATCAAGGTTTCAATGTTGTAAACGTTGAAAGCAGGAATGCAATATCCGCCTTCCTCAGCCATTGTTAAAATTTGTTTAAAATTTACGAGCATTTTTTACACTCCTCTGTTTATTAGAGAGCAGAAAGAACAAGTTCTTCGATAGAAAGAACGGTTTTGCCCTCGGGAGCAGTTGCCTTTAATGCGGCATACTCGGAAACGCTAGCGGTAACGATGGTATCTGCACCTACGTTGATAGCGTTGGTCCAACGCTCCTTGGATACAAGTTCAGAGACAAGAGGATTATAGATGGCCATAAACGAACCACCTGCCCAAACGGTATCCTTGCGGTTGAGAAGCATCTCGCTCAAGGTTGCACAAGCAGAAACGATAGCTCTGGGCTCAGCGGTCTCCTCGAGCATACGTGCAAGCTGATAAGGATCCTGGAAGACAACAGCCTTGCCGGTGTTCTTAACTGCGAGCTTGCCATCCTTAATAAGGCCTGCAACGAAAGCAGTGAAGGTTACAACATCGCCGAGCTTGAGGTCATATTCCTTATACTCACGGACAAATACCTTTGCATCCTGAGGGTCAAAAGCAATAACGGTCTTGAACTTTGCAAGAGCGTCTGCACAGTCAGCCATCTGCTGCTTGGTCTCGTCAGCGGCGCCGATGAGCCAATCAAGAGCATAGCCGGAAGCAGGCTCGTCGGCCAAAACGGTGAACTTAACACCTGCAGCCTCAAGAACCTTGATAGCATTAATTGCGGCTGTTGGAACGTTGTAACGAGCCTCTGCGCCGAGGAAAAGAACAGTGTCTTCATCTGCAGCGTGAGCCTTAATGGCGGCTGCAAGGTCAGCGTTAAGTTCCTTTGCACCGTAGATGTTGCCGGTTTCGAGAACCTTGTCTACGATAGCGTTAATATAATCGGGGGTCTTGCCGTCAAGAGCGGCCTGAAGACGAACTTCTTTGGTGAAGTAGGTGGGATCCCAACCTGTTGCACAGTCACAAGTGCAAGCTTCACACATCTGGCACTCATAGATGTTATCCATGATGTCAGCAGTAACCTCTGCGGCACCGCGGTTTACGAGAGAAAGACTGAGTGCACGTGCACGGGAAGTGTTTCTCTCCTGACCGGTGGCATTACCGACAGGGCAAATATGACGACACATCCAGCAGAAACGACAAGCGTCTACAATCTGCTTACTTTTTTCAGACATATACATAACTAATTACCTCCCCTATCAATAATTAAAGACCGAGTTTGAACGGATTCATAATACCGTTCGGGTCGAGCTGTTTCTTAATGCCTTCGAATACCTGCATAGCGGGACCGTACTGTTCCTTCATTAAGCGGCCGAGTTTGATGCCGACACCGTGGTGGTCATTAACAACACCGCCGTTGGCAATAGCGGTACGTACACCGCAGTTCCAAATCTGCTGATGGAGACGGAGTGCCTCGTGCGGATCCTCGGGAACGAATTCCTTATTAACAATGAAGCGGTCATAAACCATTGCGCCCCACTCATACCAGTGAGAGAAGTGAGCAATAAACTTAACATTGGGGAAGTTGGTTTCGATAGCCTTCTTCATAGCCCAGTAAATCTTCTCAATCTTGTCGTAAGGTGCGATGGTATCCATAGTACCGAACATCTGAGGAAGGTCCATCATATGGCCGGGATAGAAGAAGGTAATCTTCTCTTTCCACCACTTCTCACCATAGTCGGAGCCAAGGTCCTCAGCGCCGTACTTAGCAAAAGTATCAAGGAGAATCTTCTCTTCAACGTCAACCATTTCCTTAACGCCCTCATAAGCAATGTTCATGAAAGCGCCCTTTCTCTCAACACCGACAATCTTCTTGATGAGAGAAGCGGTTTCAGCCTCGTCATAAAGACGCATAACTGAGGGCTTGAACTTCTGAAGGAGTTCACGTGAAGCCTCAAATGCACCGTGCATATCCTGGAAAAGGAATGCTCTGAAACGGCGAACCTCAGGCTGAGCAAAAATACGAATCTGTGCCTTGGTGATGATACCAAGAGTACCCTCAGAACCAATGAAAATCTGGTTAAGGTCAGGACCTGCAGCGTGCTTGGGAGCGGGAGAGGTCTCGATAATATCACCGTTAGGAAGAACCACTTCCATCTTCAAAACCATATCATCAATCTTGCCATATTTGGTGGAAACAACACCGATACCACGGTGAGCCAAGAAGCCGCCAACGGTAGAACAGGTCAAAGAAGAAGGATAGTGCATGGTTGCATAACCAACCTCGTTTGCTGCCCATTCGATGTGCTTGTAGATAGCACCACATCCGCACTCTATGTAAAGAGACTCAGTGTTAACGTCATAAATTTTGTTCATTCTCTTGGTATCAAGAAGAATACCGCCTGCAACGGGAATAGCGCCACCCTGGGTACCGCCGCCGCCACCCCAAGTGGTAACAGGAATCTTGTAGTAATTAGCAATCTTCATAACCTTAGAGGTTTCGGTTGCATCCTTAGGGGATACAATGAAGTCAGCCTCAGGCATACGCTTACCACGGTCAGCCCACATTCTGGACAACCAGAAATAGTCAACACCGTGAGTAATCTTGTCGATTTCTCTTGTTGAACAGTTCTCTCTGCCGACAGCATCTTCCAATTCAGTAAGAATAATGTCTGTCAAAAACTCATTACAAACCATCGGATCATCTCCTATTTTTTATTTGGGGTTGCGGGCCCCTAAATTTGCTATTTTATATTAACATACATATGATAAAATTGCAACTGTTTTTCGAAATATTTTTTCAAAAACACTTGATTTTTTTGTCGTTTTGCGGTAAAATGGAGTAAATTTTCACTAAGAGGTGCAATATGGAGTCAATTTTGCTTAAAATCAAGCGTTTATACTCAGAAATGGGTGGCAGTGAACGTAAAATTGCCGATTGGCTTACCACTAATTTTCAGGAGATAATCGGTCTTTCTATAAACGAACTTGCCACACGTTGCGGATGTGGAGAAGCCACCATTGTCCGTTTCTCGCGGCGACTCGGTCTTTCGGGTTATCAGGAGTTAAAATTGAAGATAGCGCAGGAATCAGTCAACATCGCACAGGGCGGTGTTATGGGTGTTGAACAGAATGACAGTTGTTACGACATCTTCAACAAGCGTATTCGTGACATTGCGGTTGCATTGGAAAATACAAAGTCTGTTCTCTCCCCCGCCGAAGTTGAAAAAGCCGCCAACGTTATAAAGGATGCAAAACGTATTGTTATTTTCGGTCTGGGAAACTCGGCATCTATTGCTGTTGACGCACAGCATAAATTTTTACGCGCAGGACTTGACGCTATTGCCTATTGTGACAACCATATGCAGGCCATTGCAGCATCTCACCTACACAAAGGTGATGTTGCTATCGGCGTTTCACACTCAGGTGCTTCGATTGACGTAGTTGATGCACTTAAAACTGCACGTGAAACCGGCGCAACGACTATATGTATCACAAATTTTGGCGAAAGCCCCATAAATGAATATTCTGATATTGTTTTAAACACGCGTTCTGACGAAACCAAGTATTCTCTTCTTGCTATGAGTTCGCGTATTGCACAACTTGCCATTTTTGATGCGATTTATACCTATATCGTTATGCACAGTAATAAAGCGGCCGTTAGAGCCATCAAGGATGCAGAAACCGCCTTACACAGTAAAAAATATATTAAGAATTAAAAAACACTGGAATAACAACTTTGCGTTTGTCAACATTAAATACTAAAGATTAAGAATTTGTAACAGTTGGCAATTTGGCTTGAAAAGACATTTTATTGATGATATAATTATAAAAAAATAATGATAGTGAGGAACATATTGTGGCTTATTCCGATACCTTTATTGAACAACTCGTTGTAATTAAAAACACCACAAAAATCAAGGCAATCAAAATATCGGTTTGGGTGGTCTGCACCCTTCTCGCTTTGGGTCTTATCGCGTTTTCAATTCTAAATCCTACATTTGCTTTTATCCTTTTAATGATTGCCGCCGCAAGTTTTTTCTGTGCATTTTATATTTGCGGTCAGTTGAATATTGAATATGAGTACATAATAACTAACCGTGATATAGATATCGACCGTATTGTTAACAAGAAAAAGCGTATAAGAATGGCATCGTTTACCTGTTCTGATATTGAAAACATTGAAAAATACGACCCACATCGTCATATTGCCGATAAAAATTCAATAACAAATGTATATTTCGGTTGCACACCCGACGAGAATTCTTATGCTTTCACTGTAAAGCATCCAAAAAAAGGGCGTTATATCCTCATTATTTCACCCAATGAAAAGTTTAAGGATGCAGTCCGAAAATTCCTTTCATATAATCTCAAAAACACCATATAAAGGAGAACTTAAATGGTACTTACCGCACAATCAATTAAGTCGGTTGAAGAACGTTCTGTTCAACTTGGCATGAGTTGGCTCCGTCTTATGGAAAATGCCGGTTCGGCCGCCGCGCGTATAATCAGAAAGAGTTTTGACCTAAAAGGTAAAAAGGTATGTATTGTTTGCGGTAAAGGAAACAACGGCGGGGACGGTTATGTAATAGCGCGCAAACTCATTGAAAACAGTGCTGTTGTGCGTGTAATCGCTGTCGGTCAACCGTCAACCCCCAGCGCCGAGGAAATGGCACAAAAAGCACAGTCGCTCAACATACGTCCCATTGATTTCAATAATTATAAAGAACTGTGCAATCAGTATATCACCGATTCCGATATTATTGTAGATGCCGTTTTCGGAACAGGTTTCAAAGGAAAGCCTGAGGGTATTTATCTTGATGTAATAAACGCAATGAACAAATCAAAGGGCACAAAAATTGCCATTGATGTGCCAAGCGGAATCAATTCCGACACAGGAGTTTGCGATGGAGTGCATTTTAAAGCCGATATTACAGTAACGTTTGCAGCTTATAAACCATGCCATATCTTAACGCCTGCATTTAAAGAATGTGGAAAGATAGTTGTGGTCCCCATTGGTATACCAGATGAGGCATTCACAGTCACCGAACCTTGTATGACGGTGGTTGACAGTTCCATTGTTACAAAGTCACTTCCCCACCGCGACGACGATTTTCACAAGGGTGATTGTGGCACAGTCGGTGTCTACTGCGGTTGTAAAGGTTTTGCAGGTGCGGCAGTGATTGCAGGTAAATCTGCCGTTAAAAGCGGAGCAGGGATAGTTAATATGATAATACCCAACAGTATTTACAATATAGTTGGTATGTCTATACCCGAAGCAGTTTGCACAGTTCTTGATGATGTTGAACCACAATCGGTTTTAGACAGTGTTGCCGAAACTGTTATTGAGGCTCTTGACCGATGCACTGCCGGACTTGTAGGTTGCGGACTTGGACAAAGCAATCAGACAATATACACTGTTGCGGAAATTATGAAAAACTGCAGTATTCCGCTGGTAATTGATGCGGATGGAATAAACATCCTGTCCCGAAACATAGAATTGATTAAACGGTACACCAACGATGTTGTAATAACCCCCCACCCGAAAGAGGCATCTCGTTTACTTGGAATTTCGGTTGAAGATATTCAGAGTGACCGCCTAACCGCGGTCAAAAGGTTAACAGAACTCACAGGTGCCGTTTCGGTTCTCAAGGGTGCAAGAACGTTGATAGCAACGCCTAAGGGTAACGTCTACGCTGTTGTTGACGGCAATTCGGGTATGGCAACGGCAGGCACGGGTGATATGCTTGCAGGTATGATTGCGGCATTTTTGTCTCAAGGTATAACGGCCGAAATGTCTGCTGTTTGTGCAACAAAACTGCACGCAGTAGCAGGTGATGTTGCGGTTAACCAAACATCGGTTCTCTCCCTCACCCCAACCGATATGATAAATGAACTCCCAACGGTGTTGAATCATTATTATTCAATGTAGACAAAGAAACAAGGTGATATCACGCGATTATTGCGACTGGCTTCAATAATGTTGATTTGCTGTATATTCAGTGGATGTTCAAAGCACGAGGTCAGTGATATTGTGCCGAAAACAGCATCATTTGGATGTGATTTTTCAATTAACGATTCCGATCTTTCAGGGTCGATTTCGGTCAATAGCGAAGGCGATCTCTCTGTTATTTTCAACGGGCCTGATATTATAAACGGTACTGCCGTAAGGGTCAAAGAAGAAAGTGTTATACTTGAGTTTCAAGGCATTTCAGAGCGTTATTCCCGTGAAGAGACTCCGCCCGATTCTCCTGCAGTTCTTCTTTACGACGCTTTAATTTGCGCAAGAAATAAAAAGCCGACGGTAATTGACGGAGAGATAGCAATAAGAGACTCAACAAGTAACAATAAATTCACTATCACACTTAACGGGATGGGTTTTGTAACAAAAGCAGAATTGGATGAAATAACATTTATTTTTACCAATCACATTGAAATGAACAACTGATCAAAACACCGAAACGCTATAATGATGCGTTTCGGTGCTTTTTCATAAATATATTTGATTAATGAAAAACTCTGCCGCCAATTTCTTGACAGCAGAGTTTTATTACTTATTCAATGTTATCTTTTGATTTCGACAGCATTTCTAGGGGTTTTCTTCATCATCTGACCGTCAATCTGATAAACATGAACGTAATCAACAATATACTTGTTGGATTCATTCCAGTAGGATTGACTAAGATTAGGAACAGACTCATCAGAACTTCTGTTGTTACCAACAGTCATAGAAACGATAATGCTCATATAATCGTTATATGCATCAAGGTTGGTAGTGTGATTAACGTAACCCAAGGGATTATCATTAAAGTCATAGGTGAGTCTAACCTGACCGTCAAAGATAAACTTAGCACAATCAGGAGTCCACAAGAAACCGAAAGTATGGAAATCATCATTAAGAGTCTTTCCATTATCGGAATATGCGTTTCTGTATGAACGTGCCTGAAGAATATCTTCAACGAACTTTAAAGTGTAGTCATCAAATGAATACTTTGTGCTTCCAAAGTTTAAACCAGCAGAAGTCGGCCAAGCATGCATATTGAATCCTGACTTGGTTGCATCACCAAAACACTCATTAACGTCAACCTCAGGTTCGTAGAGACCGGTTGCTGAGTAATCTCTAGGAGTCAACCATACCGATGACCACAGTGAACCACCGTTAGGAGTTATAACGCTGGTTTCGAGATAACCATAGAGGTACTCTAACTGACCGTGAGATCTCAACATACCACCGTGGAACATCTTGGCATCCTCATCATAAGCACCATTGATAACAAATTTACCGTCCTCAAGATAAGAATGTTTTGCTGAACGTCCAAATTTCCAACCGTGTTCTCCCTTTTTCTGGGTGTTGCCATCCTTATCGATAAAGTTACTTGCATCACCTTCGACATTGTTGCTGACGTCCCAAATAGTGGTATCAATGTCTTCCTGATCAAAGTCCTCAACAAAGGTAGGACGATAGTAAGAAATGGTAGAGTAGCCACCAATCTTATCGTTATAGTTGCCGGAAACTTCAGTATCTACAGCAACAACAGAGCCGTCTGCAAGAGCATTGAGTTCTTTGGTGAGTTCAGAGACAGCCATTGCGAGTGCCCAAGAACTACCGCCGTAAACAGTAATCTCACCGTCACCATAGATATATTTGTAGTCATCCTTGCCCAACTCAATAGCGCCAACATTCTTCACGAAGATGTTGAATTGGTTGTTCTTTACAGTCAATGCATTATCCTTAATGAGATTAACATTGATTCCGGTAATAGAAGTAAGGGCTTTATCAAGTTCCTCACACTGCATAGTTGCAACATAGGGGAAGTTGTATTTGGGGATAACAATGTTGATTTCCTGACCTGTTGCACCAAGAACGGTGTTGCCGATTGTAACTTCCTTAGCATCGTAAGAAACATCGGGGTCTACCTTGCTAATAACAATGTCGTCGAAGTATACATTACCATCCGACATAGACAGAGCAGTCATAACAAGGTAAGGATTGTCAGCATTATAGGTGAATTTTACAGTCTCATATGCCCAACTTCCAACAGTTTCAAGTAAGGTAGCACCGTGGGCGGTAGACAATTCATTGTTTACACCTATATTAGCCTCGTCACATCCGTGGAACGAAACAGTTGTGCCAGCATTGTCAGCCAAGTACTTGAACGAAATTTCATAGGTCTGACCGTTAACAAGAGTATATCCCAATTCTTCGTAAGGAGACTTCAAAGCAAAGTATGCAGAGCCGTTTTTCTTAACGTTAGCAGTGATTACCTTGTTAGTACCGTTCTTGGGATCAGAAACAATATTGAAAGGAGTAAACTCAGAAGTGCCAAGACGGTTGTTGGGGTCAAACGGAGCAACATTTTCGAAATCAACAACAACACCGCTGTACTTAGCATAAAGTTCAGCATGGTTGGAAGGAACATTTCCATAACGCTGTACAAGGTCCTTATCATACCAACCAAGGAACTCAGCATTAGTATATTTATTGGTCACTGCGGGAAGTTCAGCACCAATATAGGACAGGTCATACTTAGAAATAGCACCGTTATTATTGAAGACAACGTTTTCAGCAGGAGTCTTAGCAACTACATCAACATCGCCGTCAAACTCACGAATTACCAAATCATCAATGTAGAGTTCGAGGTCACCCTTAATAGCAGCTGAACAGAAGATGAGATAAGGCTTAGTGTCAAACTCATTATTGACACTACTGTTGTTACCTTCATCAGCAACAGTATCTAAAACAATAACACCGTTATTCCAGGAATTAGCGGAATATGTCTGGCCTTCTACCAAAATTCCGGTCTTTTCGCCAATAGTACCAATGTTTTCTTGTTTAGAACCTCTTATAGAAACGCCGTGACTTGTAACACTCTCAGATTTTGCATAATATCTGAATGTTATCAAATACTTCTTGTTGCTATTCAGTTTGAAACCTTCAGAGGAACCTTCAAACAACTCAAGTGCGAAGTGGGTAGTATTTCCATGATTGCTGAGGTTTGCCTTAACAGTAAGGTTGTTGCCCTCGGGATCAACAGCGCGTTCCCATGCAGCAATACCTGTAGTACTGAAGTTCTGTGCGTACTTGCCCGAAGGATCGTAAATCGCACTGGTTTCGAAACTATATGAGGTATAATTATTAAATCTTGCAAAATAGGCGTCGACACCTTCAACAACTTCAGTATACTTCACTGTACCGTCTTTGCTATACCAACCGTCAAACTCATAAGAGACATCATCAACATAACCGTCAGTAATAGCGGACAAAACAGGAAGTGTATCTCCAACCTTAAGATCAGTAACATCAACATTACCGCCATTGATAAGTTTAATCTTATCCGTGGTGTTGGTGCCTTCGAATACTGCATAATAGGTAGCAGGAGCATCCGGAACTACAGTGAACTGCTCAGATTTGTCCTCATTGAACCAACCAACGAATGCGTAACGTACGAAATCAGAATCGTATTGGTCTTGCAGAACAGGAAGATCTGCACCCGGAACTAACTTGTGGACAACAGTCTCTCCGTTATAAACAAGTGTGATAGCGACACGACCGGTGTTTTCCGAACCGATGTCACCCTTACCGGGAATGGGATAGAAAGCATCACCCCAAACTGAGTAATACAACAAATAAATAGCATCTCGGCTGTCTACTTTACCGTTAGCGTCAAAGTCCCACTCATCGAGGAGATCTTCATCAAAAACAGTAGCGTAGAGCAATTTGATTGCATCATCTGCAGTCACCTTGCCGTCATCGTTAACATCACCTATTTCGGTAGCCGAAAAGGTTGCTACTCCGAAGAATGACGCAAGAGTGAGTACAAGCACCAATAATAGCGCAAGTTTAGAATAAAATTTCTTCAAGATTTTTCCTCCTTATAACATCTTTACATAAAGATGCCTATATTTCATAATCAATTATACATTTTATGCACCACAAATGCAAGCATTATTTTTTTTTTATTAAAATTGCACATATAAAATTTTATATTTTGTTAATATTGTAAAAATTATGTTTGCCAGCAAATTTATAAGCAATTATACTATCATATTACGTGAAAAGTATCATAATTTAAACGGCAATGCAACTTTGCACTGCCGTAAATTATTATAGTAAATAATTATTATTTTTATGAAGCAAGTTTCAGTCTCAATCTCAACTTATCGCTTATCATTGCAATAAACTCTGAATTAGTAGGCTTTCCCCTGCTTGTATGTACAGTATAACCGAAATAAAGGTTAAGAACGTCAATGTCCCCCCTATCCCATGCAACCTCAATAGCGTGTCTTATTGCTCTCTCAACCCTTGATGAGGTCGTTGAGTACTTCTTTGCAACACTTGGGTAAAGCACCTTAGTAACTGCATTTATACACTCAGAATCCTTAACCGACATCATTATTGCATCACGAAGATAGTGATATCCCTTGATGTGCGCAGGCACACCTATTTGATGTATAATCTCGGTTATCATCAGTTCAAGGTCAGAGTCGGTAACAGGTGCATTACTGCTTATAAAAGCATCCGGTCTCTGAACCTTACCGCACATCTGTAAAATTCTTTCAGCGAGAACTGTAAAATCAAAAGGTTTTATAAAAAAGTAAGCCGCACCCGATGACAGAGCTTCGGACTCCAATCTTGCACTTCCAAACCCCGACATTACAAAATACATAGGTTTTGCGGTGTTGTTTTCGGCATAAAGTTTTTTCATAACACCTACAGCATCAATGCCGGGTAAAAATATGTCAGACAAAATAACATCAGGTCTTATTCTTTCGGTACACTCCAGTAGCACCCTGCCGTCCTTGGGGCACAAAACTGCCTCCATACCGTAAGAATTGATAACATTTGCGCAATTCTGACCGAATTCCGTACTGTCATCCGCAATTAGTACAATTAGTTTCTTTTCCATTGATATTCCTCCAAAGCATATAAGATATGCCATATTTTACCATTTAAAACATTTAATTGCAATAGCGTAAATGGTAATTTTTGGTATATTTGTGTCGTAAATGTGTTGAATTTTACCAACAGAAACTATTTCGACCCAATAATTCAAAAAACTACAGCAAGAAAACCCAATATATTTGCTAAACGAACAATAAACAACACTACGGGGGTAGAAAATACTTCATCAGCGTAAAAAATTTGATGAAATTAAATTAAAAACAAATAATTACTGAATAATCTGTTTCAAAAAAAGTATTCTTTGCCCGAGTAATATAAAAAACACTGAACTCAATAAAATATGAGTATTGACTAACTTTTTGCATTGTTTTATAATGTAATGCATAGTATTGCGAGGTTTTGACAATGAGTTGTACACTTTATTTCATCCGCCATGGACAAAGTCTTGGAAATCTTGACGGCGTGTTTTTAGGTCACACTGACCTTGACCTATCACCTTTGGGATACACACAGGCTTCCAAGACTGCACAATATTTAAAAGACATACATATTGACAAGGTATATTCAAGTGACCTCTTAAGGGCATACAACACCTGCGGTGAATATTTGAAAGTTACGGGCAAATGTGCTGAAAGGTGTACAGGTCTGCGGGAAATTTTTGCCGGAGACTGGGAAAATCGTAAGTACTGCGACCTAAAAACCGATTTCTCGGAAAGTTACGGGGTATGGCTTACTAATATCGGGAGAAGCACACCAAAAAACGGCGAATCGGTTGAATGTCTTACCGATAGAGCTGTGAAATGTATCACGGAGATAGCAAAGAAAAACGATGGAAAAACAGTAGCCATATTTACACACGCAGCATTTATTCGCAGTTTCTTTAACTATGCGTTAGGCAACGGCTTGGATGAAATGAAAAATATCCCTTGGTCAACCAACGCTTCGGTTTCAACGGTTGAGTATAATAACGGTACTTTTAAAGTGTTAAAGTATAGCGAGGATGAATTCTTAGAAGATTTGATAACTAAGGTCCCCGCAAACGGTTGAGGTGGATATATGAGCATTATAGAAATTATATTATTGGGTGTAGGACTTTCAATGGATGCTTTTGCAGTAGCGGTATGTAAAGGTCTTGCAATGGATAAAACTCCTTTGACGCGTTGTTCGATTGTCGGTATCTGGTTTGGATTTTTTCAGGCGTTGATGCCGTTTATAGGTTACTGTCTTGTATCTCTTTTCAGTGATTTTACAGATAAATTCGACCATTGGATATCGTTTATACTACTTGCGCTTATTGGCGGAAATATGATAAAGGAATCCCTTTCAAAAGAATATGATGACACTTGCGGTTCGCTGGAATTCAGAGTAATGTTGGTGATGGCAATCGCAACGAGCATAGACGCGCTTGCCGCAGGTGCCGCATTGGTTGGAAAACTAAGATTTACGGGAATGTTATTTGCCGTGTGTATAATTGGAACAACAACATTTATTCTGTCATCATTAGGCGTTAAAATTGGAAGCATCTTCGGTGCAAAATATAAATCAAAGGCCGAGTTTACAGGCGGTGTTATACTTATCCTATTAGGAATAAAATTTCTTCTAGAGGGATTAGGAATTATCAATTTTTAAAAGCGAAAAGCAGACTCTTGGGAGTCTGCTTTTTATATGCCGTTATATAAAAAATCCAAAACAAACCTAAAGGTTCGTTTTGGATTTTTGGTGC
>JAZNBS010000004.1:0-9395 GCA_045587185.1 Acutalibacteraceae bacterium | reverse complement strand
GGAGGGCAATGTCCAGTGGCAGACAGGTGAACTCGGCAAGGTTGACCTTGGCGGCGGAGGAACCGTTGCTAAGTATATCGCCAACCTCGGTGTTGATGTTGTTGACCTCGGTGTGCCCGTTCTTTCAATGCACGCACCGTTTGAGGTTGTATCAAAGTTTGATGTTTATATGACTTATAAGGCAGTGAAAGCACTGTTTGATGCTGAATAAGTAAACGAAAAGCCGATGCTCTTGTGAGCATCGGCTTTTTTGAATCCAACCTTATTATTTATCGGGCAAGGGTCGGGGTGTCCCGCTGACAACAGGACCGTCACCGATAGATGTTGTGTCATCACCAAGGTCTATTATAACGTCACTTTCAATACTTTGTGTACTGTCAGTGTTGTTACTTACGGTGCTTTAGGTACTGTCTGTGTCTGTGTTATTATTTTCGCCACAGGCCACCAAGCAGAAAATCAAGGCGCAAACAAAAGTGCTAATACTTTTTTCATAAAAAAACTCCATTCCTTACCGCTTGTGCGGTATCTTTTGTATAAATATACAATGTTTAGTTCAAAATGTCAACAAACACGCAAAATTTTCTAAAAAATGTTGACGCGGAAGAATTTTACAGGTAAAATTGAAATGTGGGTTGTAACTTATAGGGGGTGCGTTATGTATTATACATTGACCCTTAATCCTGCTCTGGATTATGTTGTAAAACTGTCACAACTGAATATCGGCAACACCAACCGCAGCGAAGCAGAGGAACTTCGGTTTGGCGGTAAAGGCATCAATGTATCATACATTCTGTCGCAACTGGGTGTTGATAATATTGCGCTGGGGTTTATTGCAGGGTTTACGGGCGATGAATTGCAACATCTTTTGAAATTCAATGGAATAAAAACAGATTTTATTCGTTTAAATGAGGGCAACACGCGTATAAATATTAAAATCAAAGGGCAAAAGGAAACCGAGATAAATGCTTCGGGCCCTGTTATTGACGAAACTGCTTTGGAAAAACTGTTTAAAAAATTAGATGTGTTAAAAAGCGGTGACACACTGGTGTTGTCGGGCAGTGTGCCCAAATCGTTGCCTGACAATATATATGAACAGATAATGCAAAGACTTTGTTATAATGATGTGCGTTTTGTTGTCGATGCCTCGAAAGATGTGCTTTTAAAATCGTTAAAATTTAAGCCCTTTTTGATAAAGCCCAACATTGATGAACTTTGTGAAACGTTGGGTGTTGATATAAAAACGGATGAGCAAATCATATCGGCGGCTGAATATTTAAGAAACCGTGGAGCGAAGAATGTGCTTGTGTCAAGGGGAGAAAAGGGAGCAGTGCTGCTTGATAGCAGAGGTTTTGTGCACTATGCCCCCGCGCACAGCATCAAACCGCTTGACACGGTCGGCGCGGGAGATTCAATGGTAGCAGGTTTTCTTGCGGGTTTTGATGAGGACTTGGGATATGAAAATGCGTTAAGACTCGCCCTTGCCGCAGGCGGCGCAACCGCCGCTTCCGAAAATCTGGCAACGAAAGAGGAAATATACAGTCTTTTAAAAACTGACGGAGGGTGTATATGCTAAAGGGAATCGGAGTTTCAAACGGTATCGCAGTTGGAAATATCGTGAAAATTTCACAACGTCCGTTATGCTTTGAAAAACGTCACATCACCGATATCGATGCCGAAAAACAGCGCCTGAAAAATGCTGTGGAAATATTCTGTTCAAATGCAAACACGCTTGCTAAAGAAATGGACGGCACTTCGGCCGACGGTCAGATACTGCGCGGATACACTGTTATGATAAACGACCCGTATCTCACCGAACATATAGCACAACTTATTGAAAGCGGTGCCTGTGCCGAGTTTGCGGTGCAATCAGCGTGTGACGGATTTATCCGGTTGTTTACCGATTCAACAGATGAACTTGTTCGCCACCGCGCGGCCGATATTGAGGATATAAAACGCAGAATGCTTGAGATATTGCTGGGTACAGAATGTGTGAATTTCAAGGACATGCCTCAAAATACGGTGCTTGTGACCGATGAACTCACCCCGTCAATGATGGTGGGTATATGTGAGTCGGGTGTTGTTGGGGTTATTGCTGAAAGGGGTGGGAGAACTTCGCATTCGGCAATTATTGCCCGTTCGTTGGGTCTGCCCACGATTTTGGGTGTCAAAGGTGCTTTGGACAGGCTTTGTAAAAGCAAGGTTGCGCTTGACGGCCAAACGGGTGAAATATTCACCGACCTTGAAGAGGGATTTAACCGCCTTTGCGAAAAGAAAAAGATTTGTGCAAAAAATAATGCCGAACAGTATGCAGAATTTTACGGCAAACCCACCGTCAATGCCGACGGACACCACAAAAAATTGCTCGCAAATATTGATTCTTTGAGAGATATTGAATCGGTACTTAAAAGCGATGCCGAAGGTATCGGCCTTTTCAGAACCGAGGGGTTATTTCTTGACCGCGGGGTTTTGCCTACTGAGGACGAACAGACCAAGGCGTATAAAGCGGTGGCAGAGGCAATGGGGGACAGGGAGGTTGTCATACGCACACTTGATGTCGGCGGTGATAAAAACATTCTGTCAATTCGGTCAGATATTGAGGAAAACCCATTCCTTGGGTTGAGGGCGATAAGATATTCCATCAAAAACCAAGGACTTTTCAGGACTCAACTTCGTGCCATATTAAGAGCCTCGGCTTTTGGCAATATCAGTATTATGATACCGCTTGTAACCCGTGTTGATGAGGTTGTTTATGTCAAAAATCTTCTTGGACGGCTGAAATGTGAACTGGATTCTGAGGGTATTTCCTATAAAAAGGATATGAGGTTGGGGGTTATGATTGAAACGCCTGCCGCCTGTGCTATTGCTGACATTTTAGCCCAAGAGGTTAATTTTTTCAGTATTGGAACCAATGACCTGATTGGCTACACAATGGCGGTTGACCGAGGAAACCCAAAGGTCAGTTATCTCTATTCAGCCTATGAACCTGCTGTTCTAAGAATGATTCGTTTTGTTGTTAAAACAGCGAAAGAACATGGTATAAACTGTTCGATGTGCGGAGAAACCGCGTCCAATGACAAACTTTTGCCCGTTTTGTTGAGTTTTGGACTGGATGAGTTCAGCGTTGAACCGTCAAATATTCTTCGTATGAGGGCTCAGATATCCAAGTTGGGAGATAAGGAGTGTAACCGTATTACACAAGAGGTTATGCAGAAAACGAGGGCACGCGCTGTTGAAAACAGTTTGTCAGGATGTTGTGAATAATGAATTGCACCCCGACAGAAAACTGTCGGGGTTTTATCTTGAAAAGATGTTGACAAATCAACATCTTTATGATATATTGCTAAATGTTGACAAATTAACAAGTAAGAGAACTCTGTATGTCAGGTGGTGTTAGTTATGGTAAGCAGATTTGAAAAATTTACATACGCCATTTCGGAGATTAACCGTTATTGGCATAAAATAGCCTCAATGGAACTGTCGAAATACGGTTTGAAAGGGCCTTTTGCGATGTACCTTACGGTACTTTACAGAAATCACGAGGGTGTCACTTCGGTTCAGTTGGGTGAACTTTGCGACAAAAATAAGGCCGACGTTTCGCGTGCGGTGGCCGCGCTTGAGGAAAAAGGGCTTGTAACCCGAAAGACCAATAATAACAGTCTTTACCGCGCAAAGATAGTCCTAACTAAAGAGGGGGTATCGGCGGCTGAGAAGGTGCAGATAGCGGCTGTACGTGCTGTTGAAAGAGGCGGCGACGGTCTTTCTTACCAACAAAGGGAGATATTCTACTCGGTGCTTGAGAACATCGCATTGAACCTCAAACAAATGAGTCAACACGGACTTGAAAGATAATGTTTAAACGTGCTTTGGACAGTTGTAACTTTTCAAAGCACGTTTTTTGTTTTCGGCGGTTGAGTTTCATTGACAAAGTAAGGGTTGTGTGGTATTATTATTTTGGATATTTGTTTATTTTAGAGGAAAGGACGGTGAGTGCTGTGAACGAGCGTAAGATGCTTTCTGAATTGCCGAAAAAACTCAAAGAACTTTTACTTGAACGCAAACTGACCAAGGGAGAGCCTCTGATATTTGCCGAGGCGGATATGGACTTTGACTGCGAGTTCAGGCATCACGTTCTGCTTCTTTGCGAAAAGGGTCTGCTTATCGGTACGGCCGATGAGATAACCCGCGAGATAGTAAAAAACAAACCGTCCTCTACACGTGAACGTGAATGGGGAAAGTATGGCTTTGAGTGGTACAGTATTGACCGACTGGCCGCACCCGGTTGTGACTCGCTTGTGGTCGGCGGTATTTTCCGAGTTGAGATTGACTCTTGCGAGAAACCTTTGTGCGCTTACACCAATGCGTACAAGTTTATGGTTGAGAGACTGTGTGAGGTTCTGCAACTTTTGCTTGACGGTGAGGAGATACCGGAGGACAAACTGTGCCGTGAGCACCGTGTTGAAAAGTGCCCCAAGTGCGGACGGCGTTATACCAACCCTGACCGCAAGGTCTGTCCGAAGTGTATGGACAAGCGCAGAATATTCTTCCGCCTTGGCTCATTCTTCAAGCCGTACACGCGCCAAATAATGCTGATGTGTATTATGAGTATTCTCACGGCTCTGATGTCAGCCGTCTGGCCTTACCTTAACGGTAGCGTTTTGTATGACGGCGTTCTTGGAAAAAATAAGGAAGTAGCATATCTTTCATATATCCCCATTGAAGATTTTTCACTTCTTTTGTTGGCTCTGGCCGTTACAATGGCGGGATGCAAACTGTTGCAACAGTTGTTTGGTATTATTCAGGGCCGTGCGGTTGCAAAGGTTGTGCCGCAAACCGTCAGCACCATCAAGCGAAAGGTGTTCAGTTCAATACAACTGCTTTCGGTATCGTTTTTCACCGATAAGCGGACTGGTGGCCTGATGACGCGTATTACAGCCGATGCAAATCAGGTCTCGGATATTTTCATTGACGGCATACCGTATGTTCTGCCTAATTTGTTCACACTTGGCTTTTCATTCCTTGTAATGTTTTCAACCAACTGGGTGTTGGCGTTGACCGCTATTGTAACTTTGCCTGTTGCGACTGTCGTCAGTTTTTATCTGCAACCCGTAATGTGGCATTACAACAGTAAGATGCACCAGACATCGCGCGATTACCGTGCAAGATTTAACGACAATCTTGTGGGCACGCGTGTTGTCAAGGCGTTCGGTATGGAGGAAAACGAAAAAGAGGCACTCACAAAACAGAACGACCGAACCTATCGCGCACAGTATGATTATCTGGCGTTTGATGTGAAATACACCGCAATGCACGAAATCGCAAAATCTCTGACCGCAATGCTTGTGTGGGGCGTGGGCGTTTGTTTTGTGCTTGCTGTGTTCAAACCCCAGATGACATTCGGCGACCTTGTAACCTTCACGGGGTATGTTGCACTGCTCAATGACCCTGCCAACTTTTTCTTACATATCCTGCGTTGGTGGTCATCTTCAATGACGGCGGCACAGCGAATTTTTGAGATAATTGATGCCAAACCCGATGTTGTTGAATCGGTCCAACCTGTAAAACCTAAAACTTTAAAAGGCGGGCTCAAACTTGAGAATGTCACTTTTGGATACGAGGAAAACCGTCCTGTTATAAAGGATATGACGCTTGAGGTAGAGGCAGGTACAATGCTTGGGATAGTTGGAAAATCGGGCGCGGGAAAATCCACGCTTGCCAACCTTATCACAAGACTTTATGACACTGATTCAGGACACATTTATCTTGACGGAGTGGATGTCAGAGATATGGCGTTTGACGATATCCGCAAAGCCGTGGCACTTGTAAGTCAGGAAACATATATTTTCCGTGGCACCATTTATGACAATATTGCTTATGCCAACCCAAAAGCCGACCGAAAGGCAGTGCTTGAAGCGGCAATGGCGGCAAGCGCGCATGATTTCATCTGCAAACTGCCCGACGGATATGATACCTACGTCGGAACGGGCGGACGCGGGCTTTCGGGCGGTGAACGTCAGAGGGTTTCCATTGCGCGAGCCATTCTTGCCGACCCCAAAATACTCATCCTTGATGAGGCGACTGCGGCGGTCGATACCGAAACCGAACGGAATATTCAGACCGCTCTGGAAAGGCTTACCGTTGGCAGAACAACGCTGTCCATCGCGCACAGAATCTCAACCTTGCGCGATGCCGATAAACTTGTGGTTATTGAGGACGGCAAGATTGTTGAGTATGGCACACACGATGAGTTGATACGCCGTCAGGACGGCACATATTTCAAACTTGTTCAGATACAGAATAAAGCGCTTAAAATGCGTGGTATCGGTGACTGAGAGGAGTGACGGAATTGATTGAAGATATTTTAAAACTTGAAGAGCAAAGGGTTGACAGTATGCTTCGTATGAATCTTCTGTCACCCGAAAACACTGAATTTCGGTTGACTGCGGGCGGTTTTGTTGCCGTTAAGGTAAACGGTGAGGATTTTGGCCACGTCAACATTATAAGAACCTTTCCTTTAAGTGATGCTGATTCGTTTTTGTCGGTGCGTTTGCCCGACGGAAAACAGGACGAGATAGGAATAATCGAAAAACTTTCCGACTTTGACGAAAGCACCCGTGAAATTATTTCAACGCAGTTGAAACTTCGCTATTTTATGCCTAAAATCTTGAAGATTGTAAACATAAAAGAGGAATACGGCTACACGTACTGGACGGTCGAAACCGATAAAGGCAAGGCAGAGTTTGCCAGTTCGTCGGGCTCGGCGGGTGCGGTTATCCGCCATAAAAAAGGCGCCATAATCAAGGACTCTGATGAAAACCGTTATCTTATCGAAGACCTTTCAACGTTAAGCCCCAAGGAATTAAAAAGAATAGACCTTTATCTGTAAGTTATTTTTGAGTTTAAGGAATTGTTATGAACCTGAATATACCGCTCCCACAACCTTTGCGCGAAAGGCTAAAGGCGGTAACCGACGAAAAACCCGTTTACTGTGTCCGCCCGAGAATTGACCTTGACGGGCAGTATACCGATGAATTTTATGTCGGCGCCACACCTTCGCTTCTGTTCACGTTTTACGGCGAACATCAAAATTTAATAAGTATCGCCGACTGTGAAAAGGTGCAGGTGCGCAATCAGGTCGATAATGGAATTCTGACCGTCACAAAAAACGGCGAGGAGTATCCCGTTGCGCGTTTCACACTCGAACACTCTACCCAGATGGCGTGCCTTGCCCGAGGTGTCAAACTGTTTTGTCAGGGCAAGACCGACCGAGTCATAGAAAACCACGACCGAGAAAAGAAATGCGCGAAATGCGGCAGAGTGCTTAACAAGGCAGGTCATTGTCCCAAGTGTAATAAGGGCAGCCGCAGTATGAACAGACTGATTGATATAAGTAGACCTCATTGGCCGATGCTGTTGCTCATATTTATTATTATGTTGTCAATGACGGCATTGAGCCTTGGTCAGCAGTTTCTGGTGCGCTGGTTTGTTGACGGTTATCTCTCGGTCGGCAAGGGCGCACTTAAAGATGTCTTACTGTTTATGACGGGATATGTGCTGATAACACTTTTAAGTACTTTTGGCCATTTGCTGAGAAGTTTCCTTAGTAGCCGACTTGGAATGAAAATAAGTTATCAACTCCGTTCTAAACTTTCCACCCACATTCAGAGCCTTTCGATGTCATTTTTCAACAAACGCAATACGGGTGAATTGCTCGAGCGTGTGTTTAACGACACGATGAATGTCCGCAATTTCTTCACCAACAGTTTCTGCAATATGTTTTCACAGGCGGTGACACTTGTGGCCTTGGCTATTTTGATGTTGGTGATCAACTGGAAACTTGCTCTGGCGGCCTTTGTCTTTGCACCGCTTATTATATTTTTTGCCCGAACCTTCTGGCCTTATATCCGCAAGATATTCCACCGTCAGCGTCGGAAGGGAGATAAGATACAGAGTAAACTGCAGGATGTTCTGTCGGGAATAAGAATTGTCAAATCTTATGGACGTGAAAAGGCCGAGATTGAGGAGTTTGATGCGCTGAACGAAGATCACGCAAGGGTCCAACGCCGAAATGAGAAGTTTTTTGCAACCGTTTTTCCAATTTTGTCGTTGCTTTTGTCATTCGGAACATACCTTATTGTATATTTGGGCGGGCTTGATGTGCTTCAAGGCGAAATGACCGTGGGCGGTCTGATGCAGTTTGTTTCCTATGCAGGAATGTTGTTGGGCCCGCTTAGTTGGATGTCGTTTTTGCCTAGACATATAATACATATGACCACCAGTCTTGACCGAATTTATGACATTTTGGATGAAAAGCCCGATGTTGTATCAGGAGAGAATGCCGTAAAGCGTGAGATCGACGGAGATATTTCCTTTAAAGATGTATTGTTTGGCTACCGCTCACATGAGATGGTGCTTGAGGATATAAATCTCGAAGTAAAAAAAGGCGAAATGATTGGTCTTGTGGGTGCTTCGGGAACTGGTAAATCAACGCTTATAAATCTTGTTATGCGCCTTTATGATGTGTCTGAGGGCAGTATCTCGGTTGACGGAATTGACATTAAAGATTATGATGTAGCAGACTATCACCGTCAGTTGGGGGTTGTCTTGCAGGAGACATTCCTTTTTGCGGGGACTGTGCTTGACAATATCGGCTTTGCCAAACCCAATGCCACTATGGATGAGATAATCAAGGCGGCAAAGAGCGCAAATGCACACGAATTCATCTGCAAATTGCCCGATGGATATAACACCTATATAGGTGAAAAAGGGCATATGCTTTCGGGCGGTGAAAAGCAGAGGATTGCCATAGCCCGTGCTATTTTGGGCGACCCCAAGATACTTATTTTAGACGAGGCAACCTCGGCACTTGATACTGAAAGTGAGTTTCAGGTTCAACAGGCATTGGAAAGGTTGCGTGAGGGCAGAACAACTTTTGCGATTGCCCACCGTTTATCAACCTTGCGTTGTGCCGACCGAATTGCGGTTATAAATGATCACAGGATCGAAGAACTTGGCAGTCATAATGAACTGTTGAAGAAAAAGGGCATTTATTACGGTCTTGTTATGGCCCAACTTGAAATGAGCGGAAGAAAAAACAAATCAGAAACATAAAAGGAAGTCGTAGGGAGACACTTCGTCAAGAAGTTTCTCCCTCGCTTTTTATATTTTGTAAAATTTGTCAGTTCACTCAGAATGACGGATGGTTAGAGAAGAGAGTTACTCATAATTGCGGTGGGCGATGTGATGAAGATGGAATTTGGAAGAGCAATACATTTAAATTGTCGATTTATTGAAAAGTTTCTCACAGCAATCAAAAGTTTTTGTAAATTTTGTCTGTATTATGCAAAAGATGTCTTGTTACACGATTGACTTAGCCAAATCATTGTTGTAGAATATCT
>JAZNBS010000003.1:0-3778 GCA_045587185.1 Acutalibacteraceae bacterium | reverse complement strand
TAAAGGAGTGTTTCGGCACCAAATCATAGATTCGGTTACAAATTTTCTTTGAAAGTTTGACGACAATCATTATGGAAAGCGAATGTTAAAAACGGATAAACAACAAGAGCAAGAACAGAAGAATTTTTCTTTGTTCCTGCTCTTGTTTTATTGTTGCCCGAATTTTTTGGCGTACTGTTGTTTGTATTGTTCCAACCGCTTGCGGTATCGGTCGATTTCAGGTGTTTTTGAAGACAGAATTCCTGTATAAAGAATTGCCTTTTGAAGCATTTCTTTCTGACGGTCGGGTGACGCAACCGAAAGGTTATAGCACGCAATACCCATATTTGACAGAAATATGTTGGACGCGGTTTTCTTAAACCACCCTTCGCTTAGGCTGAAATATTCCTCAAACTGGTGCACTGCCTCATCTCTCTTGCCAAGGTTAAGCAAAGCACGGCCCAGATAGCATTGGCAACATATGGTGAGGCTTGCGAAAGTTTCAGTGCCAAACTCGGTCAGCAGAGACTGTGACACTGAAAGTTGCTTTGAATAAAGTTCCTCTGCTTTGTCATAATCCTTTTCTTCAAAGCAAATATCGGCAGCGTTTTTCAAAGCGGTGGCCAAAGAATGGCTGTGTTGCTTGGTTTTGACCGTTTCGATGAGTTTTTCAAGGTGCTTCGCCTCACTGCAATAGTGATACTTTGCCATTTGTTTGTTGCCGAGTTTGTTCAAAACATTTGCCATTGACAAATGCGCCAATGCAAGGTTTTTCAGTGCCTCGGCGGTTTCTGATTCGTTGTGTATCAAAATCCTGAGTTCAAGTTGCTTTTGGAAGAACTCTTTTGCCTTTTCCAAATCATTTTCCTTGAAACATACATTACCGAGCCGACCGTAACAGGTGGCTTCCGACGTTCTGTCCACCGCCGTGTTGCAGGACTTTGAATATTCTTCAGCGAGGAGCAACGCTTTTTCAAAACTCTCTCTGGCTTCGGGCAAGTTGCCCTGTTTGTTGCTAACGTCACCGATATTTAACCAGCAGGTAATTTCGCCTTGGCGGATATTGCTTTTCGAAGTCCGGCGTAGCAAATACCCATAGATTTTCAAGGCGTTTTTAAAGCATTCCTCTGCCATATCGAGTGCGCCTTTTTCAAGATATATTGCACCGAGTCGATTGTTGGCAAAAGCAAGCGATTCTCTGTCGGAAACGGAGCCCGTCATGCCGGCGAGCTCGGTCCTTACGTCTATTGAACGCTTGTAATATTCCTGTGCCGAGTCAGGATTCCCTTGCATTTTGGCAATGTAACCTAAATTGACAAGGTTAATAGCGGTCACTCTCATGAAGCCGACGGTGTTACACTCGGCATTGAAATGCTCGGCAATTTTGAGCGAGGTTTCGTAATAAGTCTTGGCCGTTTCATATTCGCCCATCAACTGTAAAACCGTACCCGTATCGTTATAACAAATGCAAAGGTCATATTTTGCCGTCACCGTTTCGGTTTCCTCGGCAACTTTTTCGTAAATTTCAAGCGCCTCAGTATAATGCCTTGATGCGTCACTCAGCCTGCCCTGACGTTTTACGGCACTACCAAGTAAGGTTAAGGTTATAGCCTTGTCGCGCCGTGCCACTGCGCTGTCATCAATGTTAATCAACATATTGGCCACCTGCAAGGCTCTTTGAAATTCCTGCTCGGCCTTTTGGGGGTTGCCCTCATCAAGACAAATACCGCCAATATTAAAAAGACATATTCTATACATTCTAAGGTCGGGCAATTCTTGGGTTTCGGTGGCAATTTTATAAGCAATATCCAACGCACTTTCATAATGCTTTCGCGCTTCGCTCGTTTCACCCTCGCCCTTGTAATACACACCTATATTGTTGAATGCCGCAACCGTGTTTCGGCGGTCGGCCAACTCATCCCCAAGTGTTGATGCAATGTCAACGCATCTGGCATAGTGGCTCTTGGTGCCCGCGCGGTCACCCTTTTGAGTACAAATGGCACCCAATCGCTGTTCCAAAGTAAACAAAAGGCGCTTTACGTCGTCGGTTTTTTCAAGGTCACACGCCTCGTAAAACCCGCTTGCATCATCATACTGCTTTTGGGCATTCTCAATTTGTGCCAGTTCAACATAATAATCACCGCACAAAATCATACTAATCACGGCAATTTTAAGGTTCTCAAAATTCGGCTCTTGACTATAAGCGGCAATCGCGCACTCTATCTTCTTTTTCTGCCATTCAATAGCCTTTTTATAAGACCTTTCGACCCCTTTGCCCATTCTTAACATCATCACAAGTTGGTCGATAGCCTCCATCAACCCTGCTTCGGCGGCCGAGGTTATGAGTTTCACGGCGCGCTCGCGGTCAACCTCTACGTCAATACCGTTGAGATAAGCAAGTCCGATGAAGAAATTGTGCACGGGGGACTGGTCGTTTTCCTTGATGGCCATTTTCTGCACCGCTGAAAGCAACGCTTTAGACAGTTCGACCTCGTTTCTCGCATTGGCACACTGCGGAATTTCAAAATATTTTTCAGCAAGAAGATTGCGGTCTGTAGGCACAAGTTCGGCAGGCAAAATAGGTTTGTTCTGCTGTTTTGCCATTGGATACTCGGTGGTCATTATATAGTTTTCTTCATTGACAAGATTGGGAGTTACAGTCAACACGAACAGACCGCTTTTTTCCAAAGCCGCCTTAATTGAATCGTTGAAATTTTCGCCCGGAGTCAGATATTCGTCATACCATATTGCAATATCGCGGCAAAATTCGTGTTTATGTATCAGTCGCATTAGTTCCTGAGCATACTTGCGGTCCTTTTTTCGGTAACTCAAGAAAACGTATGCGTCAAATGCCGCACGCACCTTTTCGGCAAGGTCGTCGCCAATCAGTACCGAAGATAGGTATTTTTCAAGTTTCTCGGTGTAACTAATCGCCGTTTCGTCAGACGAATACTTATCAAGGAACTGAATATCCCCGCATTTTTGGTTAAAAATTTCAACCAAACCCTGCTCAAACATCAAAGGCAGTACGGGAATGTGGTTTTCGGTGGCAAAACGGAACTCAATATCCAATGCGTGGTTTGATGTATTAAGCAGTTTGTGTGTGACGGGCATAACAAACAACTGCATTTCATGAAGTTGTTGCAAAAATTCCCCGTCACGGTCGGCCGTGGTGTCAGAATACCACACGGCACAGTTCTGCATACGAAGAATATCGTTGCAGACGGACTCAAAATACAGTGTGAAATCCTCGGGATGACAACAGAAATAGACCCTTGCTTTACCCTTCGGGTCACACATTCCTCGGGTTTTGAAGTTAAGTGCGGTCATTTTGGCCTCCGAAATTTAGAATGCGACTTTTCGTTATATATATAATAGCACGTTTGTTCAAACAAATATGAGGGGTGGTTTTTATTGTACCACACGCGCAGAGAAAAGTAAACCACACAGCAAAACAAAGGCTCCCTTATTGAAAGGGAGCCCTTGTTATATCATCTGCATTATCCAATAAACAAACCCATAAACCACACTTACCACGGTGCCGTAGACGATTACAGGTCCTGCTATTGTGAACATCTTCGCGCCGAGACCGAGAACAAATCCTTCTGCTGCTGTCAATATAGGACACACCTTTTTGCAAAAATATTTACATTACATTGGCGGTGTGGTATAATAAAACAACAATTATTTAACACACTCAAAGGAGTAACAAATGGATATTAATGATATTGATACTAAATATATCAATGATTTTTCTTTATTTTACAATGGTGCCAAATCTAGATTTGGTAAAAACATT
>JAZNBS010000002.1:0-57607 GCA_045587185.1 Acutalibacteraceae bacterium | reverse complement strand
CTGTTGAAGACGGTGATGTTGTAATTGTTCCTAACAAGAGCGCTCAGCATACAACCGGTATAGGAACTGCAAGTTCACACAACAGTTTCACTCCTATTATCGCAGGCCAAAACAACACAGGAGTACCGTATTACTTTAATCCCGGTTATACCTACGAAGTAGAGGTAACTTATAAGGTTGAAAATTACGGAAGCAAAGCCCAAATCGGTATTGGAACCGCTAACGCAACCACCACAACCGAGCTGTCACCTGTTACCACAACTGAGTGGACTTACGGTTATATCTGGAACATAGAAGAAGTAACCGGCAATACCAATGATTGTTGGCGTACTATATCGGCAACTATCAATGTTCCTGAACAAACCTATTTAAAACTTGCCCTGACAGGTTTGAATGGTACCAAATTCACCATTGATGAAATAAAGGTTGGAGTCCATCACAGCAGTTTTAAGGCCGTTACCTATAACGATAACGGTAGTGTATCTACAAAATATGCCTACGAGGGCACCTCAATTGTAGAAAAAGGTAACAACAAGTTTAATAAAGATCTGGGCGAAAAGCTTATCGGTTGGTACACCTCTCCCACCTTTGAGGAAGAAACATTGGTTACCGAAGTTCCTGCTACCGCAACCACCCTGTATGCAAAATATCCCACCATTGTTATCGATAATTTCACTGCCTTCAGCACATACCAAGCCGGTGCTGAGAAGTATTTTGACTGGGGCGCAACCATGACCGTTGGAGCAGACGGAACCTTGTCTGTAAATAGTTGTAGCAACGGCGGTTTCCGTATTCCTGCTTATGATGCAGATGTTTCTGACGGATTCAAGTTCCCCGTTGGCAAGCAGTTAATGGTCCATCTTTATTACAATTCAATAAGTTTTGAAGGTGCCGATACTGTAACGCTTCAGTTCATCCGCGGTGAAAGATACGGCGACGGATATATACGTGATAGCTCAGCAATTTTCAATGCAACTGTATCTGCTACTGAAACCCCCGGTGTTGTCACTCAGGTGATAACTAACAGAGAACTTACGAACAGTGCAGGTGAGGTTGTTGAGACCTTGCTGTACAGAGGAAATAATGTTAATACTTTAAAATCAACTGTAGTTATTGATAAGATTACTATTACTGAGTTGTCGGCCGAGACCGATGCTTACGTTGGCTGTTCAATTACGCTTGATTACAATGACGGTGTAACAGCTAAAAAGACTGTCTATATAGAGCAAGACACTCAGTACAACTTCCCTACCCCTGAACGTAGCGGTTATATATTTGCCGGTTGGTACAGGAACTACAAAACAACACAGCACAATTTGGGCATTGATGATATTCCTGTTCACGTCATCATTGCTGATAAGAGCGAATACAATGACAACACATTTGTTGCTCAGTGGGTTTCAAGTGGAACAGAACGCGTTGAATTCAGTGAATCAAAATATAACGGTCTAGGCTCTGGTGGAGATATGTCTAGCGTATTCTCATTAGTCAATAATTCCTCTATAGATGTCGACTCTGATGACGACGCCTATGCCCTTATGAACACTACAGGTTCTAACAGCGATTATAAAATTTCCCTTTTCCACGATGACGCAAACAATTATAGATTCCTTGCCCTTGAGGGTGTAACTTATAGAGTCACCGTTCGTTATAAAATTCAACAACTTCCCTCCAATAACAAAGTAACAATTTATTTCAAACGCAGCCCTGTTAACGGTTACGGTCCTGGCATTGTCGGTGATGGAAACGGTATCATTGTCCAAAGTGATAAAACGACCGACGGTTTTACAACCGCAACTCAAACTTTCTCAGCGGTTAATTTTTATCAGGCTTCAGATAACAATACCAATGAGATAGTCGCAAGACCCCAGTTATGCCTGAGCATCAACGGCGGTACTGTTTATGTTGACTATGTTGAAGTTAAGGCGTTATCTTACACTCCTTCTTATAAGAGATTTGTTGGTAAAAACGGTGATATCAAAGTTGACTATATCAACGGCACTGTTACAGCAATTCCCAATGCAGATTACGAAGTATCCGTTAGGGGTATGAAGGTTAAGATGAACTACTATGACTACAACGTCAGCGGTTCAACAATCACTGTCAACCGTACCACAGAGCAGAATCTTTATAAAGAAACAACCGACGGTATAACCTTCAAATTCGACAACTCATTTGATATCACCAAAATCAACGCTTACCAATTCACCGTTGATTTTGTAAAGGCCGATACGACTAACGCTTCTTACGTTGCATTGTCCAAACGTGATGTGAAAACTGCTGACGAAAATAACGGCAAATATCAGTCCGCAGGTATTCGTTTCAGACTCCGTGCATCGGCTGACGATGTAAATAATGCTAAGGAAATCGGATTTATATTCGTTCCTCAAAAAGCTCTTAATTTGGAAAATGTAAGTTCGATTGCAGAGTATATGGATAAGCGTGCAAAAGAAACTCTCCAGAACTCTGATTACTCTGTAACCGGTGTTGCTAAGAATGACACTAAACACATTGTTTACGAAAGTTATTCCAACTTCACAGATTATATGGTACACTTCACCGGTCTCACTAATGAATCGTGGGACGCCGATAAGAACAGTAAGATGATGGCCTTTGAATTTAAAGTTGCAACCTATTTCAAAGATGCCCAAGGCAACACAACCTATGTTGACCTTAACGACACTTGGTCCTACAACAAAGTTGCAGGTATTTCCGCAAACTAATCAAAATAATGCCCCTCCGACCCAATAGCAGTTGGGTTGGAGGGTATCGTTTTCAATATTTTAATTTTAAAAAAATTTTAAAAAAATTTTAAAAATATTGAAAAAAACACTTGAAATTTTTCAGAAGTTCATATATAATATTATCATCAGTGTGTATAATACGTATTTTCTGTTTTATACTCGCAAATAATCGAAGGAGGTACATATAAAATGAATAAGTATATTAAGCCTTTGATTATTGTTGAGGCGCTTTATGCAGATGTTACTATTGCCGCTAATGATAATTCCGCTCTTGGTGAAATTGACCCCACAAAGGAAATTTCAATCCCCATAGGCGGCAACTGGGAAGATCTTCTCGGCGGTGACTAAACAATTTCAAAATCCAATTAACCCCAACTTGATGTTTTCGTCAAGTTGGGGTTTTGTTATGTATATCTAATTTATTATTGAAATAATACTGTGTTAGGATTATAATATATATGTAATGTTATCAATTATGTATTTACCAGTCAAATAAGAGGGTTTTATGTTGAAAAGATTATTAAGTGTCATTCTGTCTCTCATACTAATCATCGGCCTTGTTTCGGGTTGTGGAAAGGAAAAACCATTAACCGAAAAAGATATCGGTTCGCTGACCGTGTATTTCTTTGATGTCGGTCAAGCTGACTGTTCACTGCTTCTCTTCCCCGACGACACAGTTATGCTAATCGATGCAGGCAACAAAGCCGACGGCGAGGAAATCGCTGACTTTTTGGAAAAAATAGATATTGAAACCATTAACTATTTTGTCTGCACGCATCCTCACGAAGATCACATCGGCGGTGCTTTGGACATTTTTGAGCAGTTTAAAATTGAAACTGTTTGTATGCCCGAAATAGATGAGAGCTTTCAACCCAAAACCGCTATTTATAAAAACCTTTTGAAAGCGATTGAAGATGAGGGTTGTAAGTCCTTGACTCTTTCCGCAGGAACACTTGTTGTTGAAAAAGAACATTTCAACGTCACCGCCGTTGCACCGTCGAGCAACGCGATTTACAGTGACCTTAATGATTATTCGCTGAATCTTTTGGTGAATTGTTTCTCTAACACTATCCTGTTCACGGGTGATGCCGAGCAACCGTCCGAACTGGATATGCTGAAACTTGATATGAATCTTGATGCAGATATTCTTAAGGTTGGGCACCATGGTAGCGGAAATTCTTCAACCGAGAATTTCCTCAATGCCGTTACGCCGCAAGTTTCGGTCATATCGTGCGGTGAGGGTAACACCTACGGCCATCCGCATGACGAAGCCGTAAAAAGACTTGGAAAAATCGGTTCTAAGGTATTCAGAACCGATACTGTCGGCACAGTTATTGCAAGATGCTATGACGGCGGTTTTAACATTGAGACAGATGACAGTATTATGCTTGACGGCAACCGCTGAGGTGAACTATGAAGAGTAGTAATCTAAAGATAATCAATCAAAACGGTCTGTGTTATATCCAGTTCCCTTCCCTTTTGTGTGACGGTGTGACCCACTGTTTCACAACCCGTCACGGGGGTGTTTCAAAGGGTATTTTCAGCACAATGAATATGTCTTTTTCTCGCGGTGACGACCCTGACGCTGTCACTGAAAACTATAAACGCATTTGCAATGCTTTGGGGACTGATTGGCATAGGTGTGTCTTATCGCATCAGACACACACCACCAACATCCGCATAGTGACCGAAACAGACGCAGGTAAAGGCATTATTTGTGAGCGTGACTATAATGACGTTGACGGATTGATAACCAACGTCAAAGGATTAACACTGGTTACTCAATATGCCGATTGTGTGGGACTTCTGTTTTATGACCCCGTAAAGCAGGTTATTGCAACATCCCACGCGGGTTGGAGAGGTACAGTGGGAATGATTGGCAAAAAGACTGTGGAAAAGATGCAAGAACATTTTGGGTGTAACCCCAAAGACATAAAAGCGGGTATTGCACCGTCCATAGGGCCTTGCTGTTTCGAGGTCGATAAGCCTGTTTATGATGAGTTTATAAAAATGCAAGGTGTTGACCTTGGCCGTATTATTAAGGATCACGGCAACGGAAAATACCACATTGACCTTTGGGAAACCAACCGCCAGACCCTTGTACTTGCAGGGTTGGACCCCAAAAATATCTCCGTGACCAATCTCTGCACAAAATGTCTGCATGATGACTTTTTTTCTCACCGTTACACACAAGGTAAAAGAGGAAATCTGGCGGCACTTATTGCATTAGTTTAATATAAAGGAATAAATACAATGAAAAGAACAAGCGGTGTATTGATGCACATATCCTCACTTCCGGGTGATTATTCTATTGGCACATTTGGCAAGCATGCAAAATATTTTATAGACATTTTGGCTGATTGCGGTTTCTCATATTGGCAGGTACTCCCTTTCGGTATGATAGATGACTGCAACTCACCTTACAAGTCATTTTCGGCTTTCGGCGGAAACCCTTATTTTATCGACCCTGAAATACTATTTGAGCAAAAGTTGATAACGGCCGATGAGTTGTTTGAGGCACGTCAAAAGACCCCTTACGCCTGCGAGTTTGACCGTTTGCGGATTGAAAGACTTGATATGCTTTTGAAAGCCTCAAAAAGGATGACCGACCGCGGCAAGGTATTTGAATTTATCGAAAATAAGCCCTATATAAAGCAATGCTGTCAGTTTATGGCTTTAAAAACCGCTAACAACAATAAGGAATGGCTTGATTGGACGGTAGACACCCCAGACCAAGACATCCTATTTATGTGGTACTTCATACAGTACGAGTTTTTTCGTCAGTGGAAAGAGATTCTAAACTATGCCCACCAAAAAGGCATTAAAATAATCGGTGATATTCCTATATATGTAGCATTTGACTCAAGCGATGTTTGGGGCAATCGCGATATGTTCCTTTTGGACAGTGAATATCATCCCACCGATGTTGCAGGCGTACCGCCGGATTATTTTGCCGAGGATGGCCAACTTTGGGGCAATCCGCTTTATGATTGGGACAAAATGAAAAGTGACGGCTTTTCCTGGTGGAAAGCAAGACTTCTTAATATGTTCGAGTTGTTCGACGGCGTTAGAATCGACCATTTCAGAGGACTTGAAAGTTATTGGAGCGTGCCTGCCACAGCAAAAACCGCCAAGGACGGCCGTTGGATGAAAGGTCCCGGTAAGGAATTTATTGATATGATAAACTCAATCCGCGGTGAGAATTTTGTAATAGCCGAGGACTTAGGTGACATTACTCCCAAAGTTATTGACCTTGTGAGATACAGTGGTTTCCCCGGTATGAGGGTGTTCCAATTCGGATTTATTAACGATTGCGACAACCCGCATCAGCCTCACAACTATCCCAACAACTGCATTGCATACACCGGCACGCACGACAACAACACCCTGCTGGGTTATATTTGGGAATTAGACGAAGAAACTCGCAACGGTGTCTTAGAATACTGCGGTTACTTCGATAAAAATTGGGATGCTTGCTATGACCGTATAATTGCAACTATGATGGGCAGTCACGCAGGTACTGTTATCTTCCCTGTTCAGGACCTTTTGAAATACGGGTCTGACACACGTCTTAATATTCCGGGTCAAGCCGAGGGCAACTGGTCTTACAGGATAACCGCTGAGCAAATTAAATTATTAGATTGTAAAAAGTACAAAAGAATGAACTACGTTTACAGAAGATGATTTATTGAGATTATGTTAAAAAAGCCGTGGTACGCGTCAGCGTTACCACGGCTTTTGCCTGTTATTTCTCGCAACTATCGTCGTACTTCAAGTTCGGGAAGTACTTGCAGAACTCCTTGAACTCTTTTCTGTAGTCGCCTTCAATCTCTACAAAGTGGTGGATGTATGGGCCATCAAGAAGTCTCGACTCAATCTTGTCAAGGTTCTCGAACTCACCCCATAGGTAGGTTCCATGGGTCTCGGGACCTTCTACGGTGTGACAGAGCAAGGGCAATACCATATAGTTGCCGCTTTCCTGGTCGATACGCGCTACAGTGTAAGTGCCGTCCTTAGCACGGAACCACTCACGCTGGTTGACCAACAATGCAGGGCTATCGGCGGCCTTGACTGACAACGGAAACGGTCCACAGTGCCAGAGCAATTCTGCGTTACAGTTTTCGGGATGGCGAACGGTGAACTCACCAAGGAAAGGTCTCTTCTTACCGAGAGTTGCAGAAGTAAGCAAACTTGCGGTAATTGCACAGTGCATATCGCTCTCACAAGCAACATAGTAACCCATATCATTCAGAACGCCGAACACTGCACATGGGCAGAAACCGTCAAACATCTGAATGAAACCTGTCCAACATTCACTGGACATAATGTCAACATTATAGTCCTTAAACAACTTTTTATATGTAACAACCATAGTGGCCATTGTATCAAGATAGTTAGGTGTAAGGTCGTCCATCTCATAGTTGTCTTTGAAATATTGCAGTACCTCTTTGATATCATCCTTCATTGTATCCTTGACCTCGTTATAGGTCTGCTGAACAAATGCAAAGTTGATGGGGATGATCCGGATACCGAACTTCTCCATCAGTTCGCCCTCATTCCAGATAACCGAGAAGAAGGGTTTGGGACGAGCACCAAGTTGGCCGATACGCATACCGCGGAAGTTCTTGACCATACAGGCAACCCTTACAAAACTGTCAAGACCTTCTTTAAATTTATCGGAATCAACACGGCAACAGTTGATGTGGCTGAAAGGAATATGGTATCTCTGCATTTGGCGGGAAAGTCCAAACGAACCGCACTGCGAATCGGTAGGACGCATACCGTGTTCATAGTACTCATCATCCAAAGGTGCCCATATACAAACTGGCTTATCCATTGCCATTGCAAGGTCTGCAGCGGCCTCTTCGTTACCGAAGTTTGCATTGATGATAAGAACTGCATCAACACCTGCTTCCTTGAAGCGTGCTACAGTGTCTTTAACCGATTCATCGTTGTAAACAAGGTCATTGCAACCGATACCCTTGGTATCAACAAACTCAACATTTTCGTTTGTAAAGTTCTTCTCAATGTAATCAACGAATCTGTGACCTCTCTCCTCAGCCGAAACCCAAGTCAGGAAAGTTTTTGCGGGACGGTTGGTGGTGTCACGACGCAAAGGCACAACACCAATTTTTACTTTATAATCGAACATAATATCACCTCATATTATTCAGGGTGCAAACCCACCCATAATCAACATATTAATTATCTAACTTTTTACTCAAAAAATCAATAGGTTATTTGTTAAAAAATCAATCTATTTACATCAATCGTCTCCGCTAAAATCGCCAAGAGCGTTTTGGGAAGCGGCTTTGAGGTAAGCGTTGATAAATCCGCCCAAGTCACCGTCCATAACAGCACCGACATTACCCGATTCAAAACCCGTTCTGTGGTCCTTTACAAGTGTATACGGCATAAACACATAGGAACGAATCTGTGAACCCCACGTAATTTCCTTCTGGACACCCTTGATATCTTCAATTTTGTCAAGGTGTTCTCTTTCCTTTATCTCAACCAACTTGGAACGTAGCATAGTCATAGCCGTTTCACGGTTTTGAATCTGGCTTCGTTCGGTCTGGCAAGCAACAACAACGCCTGTGGGTATATGGGTGATTCGAACGGCCGATTCGGTCTTGTTGATATGCTGACCGCCCGCACCGCTTGAACGGTAGGTATCAACCTTTAGGTCCTCATCCCTTATATCAATGCTGACATCATTGGTAATCTCAGGCATAACCTCAAGCGAGGCAAATGATGTATGTCTTCTTCCTGAAGAATCAAAAGGAGAACAACGTACAAGACGGTGAACACCGTTCTCGCCCTTAAGATAGCCGTATGCATTTTCACCGTTAAAGGTAAGAACAGCACTTTTAAGACCTGCTTCTTCACCGTCCAAAAAGTCAACCATATTGACCTTAAACCCGTTACGCTCACCCCAATGGGTGTACATTCTGACAAGCATCTGGGCCCAGTCCTGAGCCTCGGTGCCGCCTGAACCTGCGTGAAAGGTAAGAATAGCATTATTCGCATCATATTCGCCCGTTAGCAGAGTTGAAAGGCGCTGTTCCTCAAGACTTGCGACGGCCGTATCAACCGATTCAACTATCTCGTCAAGTTGTGAAAGGTCACCTTCCTCGTCGGCCATTTCAATTAACACCAGGGTGTCTTCATAAAGCGATACAAGGTTCTCATACTTTTCAACCTTGTCTTTAAGACGGCTTATTTTCTGCTGAACTTCCTGTGCTTTCTGCAAATCATCCCAAAAACCCGGAGCAGCCGCCTGTATCTCGCACGACTCAATCTCTTTTTTAAGATATTGCAGTCCTAATGCGTCACCGAGTTCCTTGATATCGCCCTCGATGGCGGTCAATCTCAATCTCTGTTCTTCAAACTGAAGCATAAAAATCTCCTTACATTAGATTTCTTAATATAAAATCTTCTTAACGGCGAACGCACGCCAATTTTCCATAGTTTCTTCGTCTATTATCTCAAAACCAAACTTTGCAAAGGCGGCCTTGACATCATCTTCGCGGACATCAATGATACCCGAACAAATAAATACACTGTTTTCTTTCATAAAGTTATCCACATTTTCTAAAAGCGAAATGATAACGTCGGCAACAATGTTAGCACATACAACATCATACTTATCGGTTATCTTGTCACAAAGGTCACCCTTAACAAACGAAACCTTGTCAGAAATACTGTTTTTTTGGGCATTTTCAAAAGCAACCTTAACGGCAACGGGGTCAATATCCACACCGTCAGCGTGCTTGGCTCCCAGAAGAACACTCGCAATGCTCAAAATACCGCTTCCCGAACCGATATCAAGCAACGTGCAGTCGGGATAAATGTAACGCTCAAGCAACCCTAAGCACATTCTCGTTGTGGCATGGGTGCCTGTGCCGAATGCAGCACCGGGGTCAATACTCAGAACAACCCTACCATTCGGTGCTTGATACTCTTCCCAACTGGGTCTGATGACCAGTTTTTCACCTATCTCGGTAGTCTTGAAAAACTTTTTCCAGTTGTCTGCCCATTCGGCCTCGCTAATCGAATCAGTGTCAATCTCACACTTAATTCCAACAGCAGAATATCTTTCTTTTAAGTAAGAAACCGCCTCAAACGGGTTTTCCTCATCACTGATGTAGATATGAATAACAGACACTGTTCGGTCCTTTTGAAGCAACTCCTCATCTATCATATCAATGTGAGCAATGTCCAGTGCATCCTGCTCTAAATTAGAGTAATCCTCAACATAAATACCGTAAGGCACCGCCATATTGGCAATAGCCTCGGCTGTTTCGGTACCTTCAACCGGCACCTTTATCTTAATTTCGGTCCAATCCATTTTTTCACCCTCTGAATTTGGCTTTTATAATATACCGATTTATTGTAACACATCTTTATAATAAAATAAACAATTATTTTTAAAATTTGGAAAATAATTGATTTTTATTTATGAATGTAGTATACTGAGTGAGTATAGATAAACTCAAGTTGAATGTTCCGAAAGGAGTTTTCATTTTATGATATGGCATAATGCAACCCCTGAAGAGGTCATTGCCGAACTTTCGACCGATAGGGACAACGGTCTTTCCGAGACCACGGCTTCCGACCGTCTGCACGAGCACGGTAAAAACCTCTTTATTGTGGATGAAGATTTGAGTATTTGGAAATCTCTCACCGCACAACTCAAAAAACCGTCGTTTATTATTCTTGTCTGTCTGTTAATCATTTTCGTTCTTCGTGAACTTGTTTTGGGCACAAACCGTTTTTGGATTCCCATTGTTGCCCTTTTGGTACTTGCCGCAAAGGAAGCCGCTTTTGTTTACATTGAATATCGTTGCGTTAATATGCTTTATCGGCTCAAAAACCGCGTCAATACATCGGCCAAGGTTATCCGCGGCGGTGTTAAAAAGGTTATTGATGCCGACCTTGTTGTTCCGGGTGACATTATTCAACTATCGGAAGGTGACTTTGTGCCCGCCGACGCAAGGCTTATCGAGTCGGTTGCTCTCAGATGTGACGAAGCCGTTTTGCACAACGAAAAAGAGGTTGTGCTTGCTGAAAAAGACCATTCCTGTCTGCATGACGACCACCGCCCTGTTTATGAGCGCAGTAATATGGTTTATTGCGGATGTAATGTTGTCACAGGTGAAGCTTTGGCGGTTGTTACCGAAACGGGTGAAAATGCCGAGATTCGCCGTTATTTCAAACGTGACCGTGTTTTCTCTCACAAAGGTGTTCAAGACCGTATTGCCGACCGTTTCAGCGGTCTTTTAAAGGTATTTACAATCGTTGCTTTTGTTGCCTGTGCCGTCATCACCATTCTGGGCACCTTTGCTGTGAACGGTAATATCGGTTGGGGTAAGTTCCTCGAAGCATTTATTATTGCGCTTTGCTTTTACATTGCAGTTGTGCCCGAAAACCTTTCGGCACGCATTGCCTGTGTGTTGGCTCTGGGTGTTAAGCGCCTTCAAAAGGAACGAGTTGTTATATTTAACCCCCAAACCGTTGAAAAATTGGCAGGTATCACCACCATCTGTGCCGACAAAACAGGAACACTCACACAAAACAGAATGGTTCTGCGTGAAGTTTTTGACGGAGAAAACACCGTCAATCTTTCAAACGATAGAATAACCAAACGGTGCGAAGTTGCAATGCGTTTCGGTTCTTTGAGTTGTGATGTTGTTGACAACGAAATACCCGACCACACCGAAGCGGCTCTTGTTTCGGCATCATCAAGATATCTGAATATTTCAAAAATTGATTTTGATAAGGAATTCCCAAGAATAACTTCAATCCCACTGACACCAGAGCGTAAGATTAAAACCTCGGTCAATATGATTGATGGTAAGGTTTTCTGCATCGTCCGCGGTGCTCCCGATATCATCCTCGAACGTTGTGTCGGCATTGATACCGAGACAGTCACCAAGGCTTATGAGGAAATGTGCTCAAAACAGATGCGCGTGCTTGCCATTTCTTATAAAATATTGGACGATATCCCGTCAGAACCTTCGCCTTTGGAGTTGGAATATAACCTTGAGTTTTTAGGCCTGTTAGGTCTTGCCGACCGTGAACGCAAAGGCACCTCAGATGAAATTGCCACCTGCCGTGAAGCAGGAATTTCCACCGTTATGTTCACGGGAGACCATATCAACACTGCAACTTCGGTTGCCGAACGGATGGGAATTTTAAACGACGACGAGTTGGCAGTAACGGGCGAACAACTCGATGAACTCAGTGATGACGACCTTGCCGCAGTCGTTAAAAAAATCAAGGTCTGCGCAAGATTTTCACCGGAACAAAGGGTACGTATCGTCAATGCGCTTCACGCAAACGAAGAAACGGTGCTCATCACGGCCGACAGTGCTGCAAATCACGCCCCTATGGCTATAGCAGATGTTGGCTGCGGAATGGGTAAAACAGGTACCGACGTTGCCAAGGGTAACGCCGACCTTATTGTTGCCGATGACCGTTTTGTTTCAATAGTACGTGCAATCAGAAGTTCCAGAGGTATTTTTGCCAATTTCACAAAATATGCCGAGTATTATATTTCGATGTGCTCTGCGTTGTTTATGACAATTTCATTGTGTATGATATTCTTTGGCACAGTTGCGTTTTCTTCTCAGTTGTTGCTTTTGGGCTCGGTATTCACGCTTATTTACCCCATTGCAACACTTGGTTTTGAAACGGCCGATAGCAGTACAATGAAGGCAAAGCCGTGGAACATTGGAAGCAAGATGTTCGACGTAAAACGTCTTCTTATATCTGCCGTAATCGGTATAGTATTAAGTTTGCCTGCATTCTTTGTCTATCTTATCAACAACAGTACCGATTTTGCACCATCTTCAGCACTGACCGCTTTTATGCTTACAATGGTCTTTTATATGCTTTCAAGCCGTTCGGAAGAACTTTTTTATAAGCGTTTGTTTCATAACCGTTTCCTTTCTGCAATAAGCGGTATCTGTGTTTTTGCGGTACTTGTGGTTACCGCAACTCCCATAGGCGCGATTTTCGGATTAAATCCAATGGGTGTTACCGGTTGGCTTACATCTATAATGCTCCCCTTGATTATTCCCGTAATTTTCGAGTGTTTAAAACTTATAAAACCGTTGATTAACAAATAATACTCAAAAAAGCCGATGTCTTAACAAGTAAGACATCGGCTTTTTAAATTTAAACTTACTTTTTCTCAATTGACATTACCATATCGACACGCCTCTGATGACGTCCGCCCTCAAACTCGGTATCAATAAACAGGTCAGCCAACTCACAGGCCACTCCGGGACCGATAACGCGTCCGCCCAAGCACATAATATTGGCATCGTTGTGCAAACGGGTGTATTTTGCAGAAAAATGCTCGGTGCAAACCGCAGCCCTGATACCTTTTACCTTATTGGCTGCCATCGACATTCCAATACCTGTTCCGCAAACAAGAATTCCTCGCTTGGCGTCACCCGAGGTGACTGCACTGCAAACCTTGAGGGCAATTTCAGGATAGTCAACCGAAGCACCGTCAAAAGTGCCGAAATCCCTGACCTCAATACCTCTTTCCTTTAAATGGTCAATAATGGCGTTTTTCAGTTCAAAACCGCCGTGGTCACAACCAACTGCCAAAACATCACCGTTTTTAAAACTCATTTTATATACTTCCTTTCATAATTTCTTGCTTGCGTTTAAGTTCTCGCTCGGCCTGTGGCAGACGCAAATACACAGGCAAAAGTGTATCGGGGTCGACCGTGTCACCGTCCAACGCTCGTTTCTCTGACGCAAAACAAACACTTGACGCTCTTTGGAGTTTGAGATGTTCGGCGGGCAGTTTCACAGGTACTCCTTTTCCCTCGGTCGCCCTGCAAAAAAGTTCGGCCCCGTCACCCACTGCAAAAATCGGCGTTTCGGGTGATTTTTCTGAAATTTGGGCAAGGTCGCTTAAACATTCGTCTATCATCAATGCGCGATCATCACAAAGCCTTATGATATTGCCGTCTTTTATCTCAAACAAAGCGTTGTATACCTGATTGCATCTTGCGTCCATACAAGCACAAACTATGCAATCTTGCCCTATCAGATTATAAGCCATTGACTCTAAAACCGACACAGGCACACAAGGTTTTTTATCCGCAAAGCACAAACCTTTAACGGCACTTATGCCTATTCTGACACCGGTAAACGAACCGGGTCCCGCCGTTACGGCTATAAAATCAATATCCTTAAGTTCCAACCCTGACAGTTTCAGTACCGACTCAACCATCGGCAAAAGTGTCTGCGAATGGGTTGTTTTAAGGTTGAGAAAGTACTCACCCTTGAGTTTTCCGTCCTCAATTATCGCACACGACACGGGTGTGGCGGTGCACTCAATCCCCAAAATTCTCATACTTATCCTCTATCGTGATTCTTCTTTCATTTTCCGAAAGTGTTTCGATGATAACCCTGACAGTTCCGTCTGGCAAAGCAGATACAATATTCTCACTCCACTCTACCAAAAGCACTCCGCCCATTTCAAGATAATCAAAATACCCTGTGGTATAAAGGTCATCCCATCCGCTCACACGGTACATATCAAAATGGTAAATGTCAAGTCTTCCGCCAAGATATTCGTTAACAAGTGCAAAGGTGGGTGAATTAACTTCACCTTCATACCCCATACCTTTGGCAAAACCCGAAGTAAAACAGGTCTTCCCCGCTCCCAGGTCACCTTCAAAGGCAATAACTGTGCCCGCGGTGACCGTTTTTGCAAATTCTTCGGCCAACTTTTCAGTTTCAAGTCTTGAACGAGTCACCGTCTGTGTCTTACCCATCAGAGCCTCCCGAAAATGTGATTTTCGAATAGTTACAACACAGTATAACACATATTTCTGAAAATTTAAAGTCTTTACTTGAACTATTTTTATATTTGGGTTATAATGATTAAAATATAAAATCTTGATGTTTCGATATCGGAAAGGAAAAGTATGAGAATGATGTTCCGCCGCATTGCGGACTATATCCGTGAATGTGACAAGGTTCTTTATGTTCTTCTGCTCATAACAACGCTTTTTGGCTGTGTTATGGTGCTGTCAACAACATACAATCATTACGGACAGGACTTTGGCAATTTCATCACCCAACTTGGCGCTTTGGGTCTTGGAATGATTGCCATAATAGTAATAAGTAATTTTGACTATAAAAATTTCACCCGTTTTTGGTTTTTGATTGCGGCGGTTGGAATTGTGCCGGTTATTTTGACGTTCTTCATCGGTTTTGCACCGGGTATCACCGATGACAAGGCTTGGCTGATGCTTCCCGGTAACATTTCTTTTCAACCTTCCGAACTTCTGAAAATTTGTTTTGTTCTGACATTCAGTTATCACTGCCACGTTTTGGGTGACAAGGTTGAAAAATTCCTACACACTTGTTTACTTTGTTTGCATGGTGCAATTCCCGTTGTGCTTATCCATCTGCAAGGTGATGACGGAACAGCTCTAATATTTGCTTTTATGTTCGTAGGTATGATGTTTGCCGCCGGTGTAAAAGCACGTTATTTTGTTATCGCGCTATGTACCGTGGCGGTTGCTTTGCCTTTTGTTTATCTTCTTGTTATGAACGAAGACCAACAAGCAAGAATAAACGCCCTGTTCTTCGGTGCCGAAAGTGATTATCTGAACACCCTTTATCAACAGTATCGAGGCCGTATCGGAATGGCTAACGGCGGTGTTTTCGGCCAAGGTCTTTTTAAAGGAACACTCACCCAAAACAGCGGAATTCCTTATGCCTATAATGACTTTATTTTCACAAGCATCGGTGAGGAACTTGGCCTTGTGGGATGCATTGCCGTGCTCTTACTCATTGCCGCAATATGTATCCGTATACTCCGTATCGGTTTCCATTCAGAAACTAAATTGGGATTGGTTATTTGCGCGGGTATCTTCACGATGTTGCTCAGTCAAACGGTTATAAATGTTGGAATGTGCCTGTGGCTTTTGCCTGTTATCGGCGTTGCTTTGCCGTTCTTCTCGGCCGGGGGAACTTCGCTCTTGTGCACATTTTTAGGACTTGGAGTTGTTATGAGCGTACACATTCACCGTGACTCAGGTCTTATGCGACTGAGAGACAAAAACATTTGATTATTTAATAAGACTTTTAAAAAACTCCTCAGTACCGTCAACAGCGGTTTTGAGGAGTCTTATTATGCCCGGAGTGTATTTATCCAAGACGTTGTTAACCTTTTCTACCGCTGTGTTTATCGGAAGATAATACTCCTTTTCAAACACTGTTATATAATCTTCATGCTCTGAATATACCGCCGAAACTTCCAGACCGTTTGAACAGAACTCCATAACTTCATAGGCTTCCCCCATAAAGTAGAATGCAGATACGGTGCAGGCCAGCATCACCAATGTTACTGTCATTGACCTCAAGAAAGCCACTGTACTCTTCTTGCTATTCCTATTCTTCATAAATCCTTTTTATCAACTCACTGTGATTTTAGTAACGCTATTAGTGACTCGCCTACCAATTCGGCAGAATATAGTGCCTGTTCAAGGGTGTTGGCGTCACTGCCAACCTCTATCAGAAATGACCCTGTGGTAAGGTTCTGATTGTATTTTGCCGAGCGTAGCAATATTGCCCTTGCAAACTGCGGATAACTGTTTTCAAATACATATTGAAGTTTGGTGGCGAGTTTTAAATTTTCACGCCAATCAGGATAATCTTCAACACTTCCCGTCTGACTGCCCATAACCAACATTACCTGTGCTGCTTCCCTGTCATTTATCTTTACAACAGGTGCAACCTTGTCAGATTTTCCGCTTGATATTGAATCTCGGTGAACATCAATGGCAATTTTTATCGAAGGATACTGTTTAATAATCGCCTTGACCGTCTCTGCCGAACGGTTGTAACTACCCGAAAAACCGGGGTGGTCGTGCAAAGTTTTATCGTGTATGACTGCAAAACCCGCATCGGTAAGTTTTTGCGTAATTACCTCACCGATTTTAACGATGTTTTCGCCTGTATCGGTACTCCTTGGTTCATCAAAATCGGTTAGATACTGACTTTCATCCTTCATAAAGGCCTCGGTTGCGTGGGTGTGGTATATCAGTATCTGCGGTTCAGAAGACTTTGTTACCTTGAAATCCAAGGGTGCGGCTAGCATTGATTTTATATCAACCGTAGCGCCGCTTGAGTTATTGATATAAACTTTATCTGCTTTCAGTTTTGCGTTATACGGCGATAGGGTTTTCTTGATTATACTTCCGATAACGGTTTCCTTAACCTCAACACTCACATTACGGTCGCCGTCTTGCGAAAGTGTGCCGTCGGCAGCATTACCGACCTGTACCGTTACACCGTTTGGAACATTATCAGTATCTCCGATTGCTGAATCGGTGTCAAAAAGGCAGAAAATACCGTCAGGGGCTGTTGTAGCAACCGAAAAACATACCGCTCTGCCAACAAAAGCACCCCAATCCACATTTAAAAGTCCTAAAACAAGAAAACACAATACAAGCAGTGTTGAAATCACCTTTACAAAACCTTTGAATCGCATCGTTTCGCTTCCCTCATATATATTCATTAAAATATATATGATTAAAACTTAATTCTTAGACGCATTCGGACAAGGTTTCAAATGCATTTTCAGGCTGAAGTGCCACGTTTATCGAGTACGCTATTACCTGACTGGATTTTTCTATCATTCGGTCAATGTCACGGGGGGTTACTATCAGAGGTTCGTGTTCTTTACAGTTTTCACCTGTCAAATCAAAACTTAAGGTTGATGCATCAACAACGGTGGGGACTCCAACCGTAACACACTTTACACCCAAGGTCCTTTTTGAAAGTTCGGTGCGTGAATTTCCCACGCCCGAACCGGGCGCTAATCCGGTATCACTTAGTTGAACAGTGCGTCCAAGTCTCGTGACATCACGGGCGGCAAGAGCATCAATAATTATAATGGCTTTGGGGTCTATCCTTTCAACGGCGCCCTCTATAATCTCCTGTGCTTCCATTCCCGTCTGTCCCAAAACACCCGGACATAACACCGAAACCGATGCCATGTGCTCAAGCCCCAGACGTTTTTTGAGTTTGTTGGAAATGTGCCTTGTGGCAAAAACGCCCTCGGCTGATTTGGGTCCCAGAGCATCGGGAGTGACAGTCTTGTTACCGATACCCACCACAAGAATGTCTCCTTCAACATTTCCCACAAGACCTCTAATTTCGGCAATCAGAAGTTCGCGGAGCATATCTGAATCGAAAATATTATATTTTTCGTGTGTCTCTAAAGTGACATATTTACCGACAGGTTTACCTATCACCTTGGCGGCTTGTTCGTTCAGAATTTCAACATTGGTGACCTCAATACCCTCAACATCGTATCTTCTCACCTTAACATTTTTTTCGTTTTCGGTCTTATCGGCCATGAACTCAACCGCAATATCGGTTCTGATACCCATTTTAATTCCCCTTTTATAAAAAATTACACAATAATATTTTGTTTTTGAGGGTCGTAAATATGCACAATAAAAAAATTAAAATTTCGGAAAAAAAGTGTTGCATTTTGAGAATTAAAGTGGTATTATATACTCACTGTGGACGTTTGTGTCCGCTATGTATCAATTCAAGGAGGTGGAACTATGCCTAACATTAAGTCCGCCAAGAAACGCGTACTCGTTGCTGAAGCTAACTACATGCGTAACAAGAGCATCAACTCCGCTCTTAAGACTGCTATCAAGAAGGCTGACGCTGCAATCGAATCCAACGCTGATGATAAAGCAGAGGTTGTTAAGGTTGCAGTTAAGAAGATTGATCAGGCTGTTTCTAAGGGTATTCTTCACAAGAACACCGCTGCAAGAAAGAAGTCTGCTCTCGTAGTCCGTCTTAACAAAGCAAACTGATGTCTTACGTATGACGAAATAACGGCTGTCGGAATTATCCGACAGCCTTTTTCGTTTTCTTGGGCTAATTTAATACATCAAAAATGTAAAACCGCAGTTCATCCAAACTGCGGTTTTAGTTTAATTTTCGGTTTGGTCGGCCTTGTCTTCAGACAAAGCCAAATCCTGTTTTTGCTTTCTTCGGCGTTGGGATTTCTTCAAAGGACGGTCGGTCGGGAAAAGTTCCTCACCTTTGTACTCGTCAAGGATTTTTTCAAACTCTTCTGGACTTATCTTGACCTCTCCGTTTTTACTGTGGTATCTGTAAATTGCATCAACAATTCGGTCATACTCACGTGGCATCTGCAAACGGTAGGTTATAAACATAAACACACCAAGAGCAAAGGCAATCACAGCCGTAAGAATTGCAGGTACGGCCATTATCCAAAAATTTGTGCCTGCTCCCGTACCGAACTGGTTTTTAACGCTTGCACTGTAAAGTGTAGTAAATATCAACACACAGTCAACACAACCCACAGCAGCAAACGAAAGACCCCACTTGAATTTGAGTAAAAAATAACTTGAAACAAGCGCAAAAACGGCAATCACCATTGTTATGAAATACATTCTTTGCTCGTCAAACATAGCCTGTTCGTCGGCCGTTGTGGCATTTTTATACTCATTCATCCACACAAGATTTCCTATCATCATTGTAAGGCAGGTCATAATAGCCGCCGCGGCAACCAACCAATATGAAATCCTCAAAACCTTTACGATAATATCCCTCAATCCGTAATCCTTGTTGCCCTTAATGGCACGCTCGGCAAATTTTCGGATATTACTGTTCTTCATTTTAGCCAAATTGAATCACCTTTTAAGACCTTTTTTAAATTCAAATATTGCCAAATCAATCAGACAATGATATACTTATTTAATAGTACATTTAAACTGTTATTTTGTCAAGTTTTTTTGGAGGTTGATTATATGTATGTAATGAAATTAAAACCCGCTTTTAAAGATTATCTTTGGGGTGGCACAAGACTGCGTGACGATTTCGGTCTTGAATGTGACCTTGATATAATTGCCGAAGGCTGGATGCTTTCCTGCCACAAGGATGGCAATTCGGTAATTGAAAACGGTGAATTTAATGGTTTGACATTGAGAGAGGTTATTGAAAAGAGTGAAACCTCAATAATCGGTGAAAATGCCGAAAAATTCGAGGATTTTCCCATACTCATAAAACTCATCGACGCAAAGCAAAACCTATCTATTCAGGTACACCCCAACGATGAATATGCCCTAAAGGTTGAGCACGAATTCGGCAAGACCGAGATGTGGTATGTTGTCGATTGCGAGCAGGGCGCCTACCTTTACTACGGTTTTAAAGAAAAAACAACAAAAGAGGAATTCAAGAAAGCCATCGAAAACAACACTTTGACCGATATTCTCAATAAGGTTGAGGTTAAAAAGGGCGATTGCTTCTTTATTGAGTCGGGCACGGTACACGCCATCGGTGCTGGTTTGCTTATTGCAGAAATTCAACAAAACAGCAACACCACCTATCGCGTTTATGATTACGGTAGAGTCGGTGCCAACGGTAAACCCAGAGAACTTCACACAGAAAAGGCACTTGAGGTCACTGTTACCGCACCGCCCGAATATCCCATATTGCACGCAACGGAAAATGCTGATACCACCCTTGCTGACTGCAAATACTTCAAGGTTAAAAAGCACAACATAAACGGCAATATCGAAATCAATGTGGATAGTTTGTCTTTCTCTTCCCTTTTGTGCGTTGAAGGTCAGTGTACCGTCGGTGATGTTGATGTCAAAGCAGGAGAATGCGTGTTTATCCCCGCAGATTTTGGCAGTGTTATCATTTCGGGAGATGCTGTGTTGCTTGAATCAAGAGTTTAAGAGGTGTAAATATGTCAACACTTAACGTGGTTCTGGTCGAGCCTGAAATTCCGCAAAATATGGGCAACATTGCCCGTACCTGCGCCGCCACCGGTGCGAGACTTCACATTATCCGCCCTATGGGGTTCACTATTGACGATAAAAAGTTGAAGCGTGCAGGACTTGATTATTGGTATCTGCTTGATATCACATACTACGATAATTTGGATGATTTTTTCTCTGAAAATAACGGTCAGTTTGCCTTTTTCACTACTAAAGGCAGAAAAACACATTCGGATGTTGAATATAAAGATAACTGCTACCTGTTTTTCGGCAAAGAAACCAAAGGCTTACCCGAAGAACTGTTGTTATGCCACCCCGACGAATGTGTCCGCTTACCCATGATTGGTGAGGCACGAAGCCTTAACCTCGCTAACACCGTATGTGTCGGTGTTTATGAGGTATTGCGCCAATGGAACTACCCCGAACTGCAAAACAAAGGACAACTGCACAATTATAAGTGGGATGATTAACAATATTGTGGTATGGAAAAACAAACAAATAGAAAACTATACGACTTTTATATTGAGGAATAATTTTGCTTGAATTTTTAATCATTTAATTGATTCAAGATTCGCAAGGATTTATTATTAGTCAAACTCAATAAATAAATTGTTAATATTTTCACTATTTTATCCAAATAATATCTTGAAAAATCTTTGAAGATGTTATAAAATAAGATTGTTCAAAATTTGACAATAATTCTGAAAGGAAGTAATTTTCATGTCAGTATTAAACAAGAAAACAGTTGATGACATCAATGTAAAGGGCAAACGCGTTCTCGTTCGTTGCGATTTCAATGTTCCTTTGAAGAACGGTGTTATCACCGACGAAAACAGAATCGTTGCAGCACTTCCCACCGTTAAGAAACTTATTGCAGACGGCGGTAAGGTTATCCTCTGCTCTCACCTCGGCAAGCCCAAGGGTGAGCCCAAGCCCGAACTCAGCCTTGCACCTGTTGCAAAGAGACTTTCTGAGCATTTGGGTAAGGATGTTGTTTTTGCCGCTGACGATTGTGTAGTCGGTGAAAATGCAAAGGCAGCAGTTGCCGCTATGAAAGACGGCGATGTTGTTCTTCTCCAGAACACCCGTTACAGAGCTGAAGAGACCAAGAACGGTGAGGCTCTTTCCAAGGAACTCGCATCTCTTTGTGAAATCTATGTTAACGATGCTTTCGGTGCCGCTCACAGAGCACACTGCTCTACAGTTGGTGTTACCGAATATGTTGAGGAGGCCGCAGTTGGCTATTTGATGCAAAAAGAACTCAAGTTCCTCGGCGGTGCTGTCGAGAACCCTGAGCGTCCTTTCGTTACCATCCTCGGCGGTGCAAAGGTTGCTGACAAGCTTCCCGTTATCGAAAATCTCCTTACCAAGGCTGACACCGTTATTGTTGGCGGCGGTATGGCTTACACTTTCCTAGCAGCAAAGGGCTACTGTGTTGGTACCTCTCTGCTTGACGAAGATAAGATTGAGTACTGCAAGGAAATGATGGCCAAGGCAGAGGCTAACGGCGTAAAACTCTTACTGCCTGTTGACTGCACTGTAGGTAAGGTTTTCCCCGATCCTATTGACGGCCCTGTTGATGTAGTTGTTGTTGATGCAGATAAGATTCCCTCAGACCATATGGGTCTTGACATCGGTACTAAGACCGCTGCTTTGTATGCAGAGGCTGTAAAGAGTGCTAAGACCGTTGTCTGGAACGGACCCATGGGAGTATTCGAAAACCCCACCTTGGCAAAGGGCACCATCGCAGTAGCTCAGAGCCTTGCAGAGACCGATGCCACCACCATTATCGGCGGCGGCGACTCTGCAGCAGCAGTTAACACTCTCGGTTTTGGCCCCAAGATGAGCCACATCTCTACCGGTGGCGGCGCTTCTCTTGAGTTCCTTGAGGGTAAGGAACTTCCCGGTATCGCAGCCGTTAACGATAAATAATTAACCTTTTAAATCCAATCAAACCGCGGCACGGGAAAACTCCCCTGCCGCAGTTTGTATGTAATGAACTAATAAATTTCAATATTTGGAGGACAATAAAATGAACAAAGCCACACGTGCCGCAGTTATCGCAGGTAACTGGAAAATGAACAAAACCCCCGCCGAAACCACCGCTCTCATCAACGAGATGAAACCCTTGGTAGCCGGTGCAGATTGCAAAGTTGTACTTTGCGTACCTTTTATCGACATTCCAGCCGCTGTCAAAGCCGCTGAAGGTTCCAACATCGAAATCGGTGCTGAGAACGTTCACTTCAAAGAGAGCGGTGCTTACACCGGTGAAATCTCTGCTCAGATGCTTGTTGAGAGCGGTGTTAAATACGTTGTTATCGGTCACAGCGAAAGAAGACAGTACTTTGGTGAAACCGACCAGACCGTTAACCTTCGCACATTGGCTGCTGTAAATGCAGGTCTTACCGCTATTGTTTGTGTTGGTGAAACCCTCGAGCAGAGAGAACTCGGCTACACCGAGACTCTTCTCAAATTCCAGACCAAGATGGCTCTTACCAACGTAACCAAGGAGCAACTTAAGAACATAATCATTGCTTACGAGCCTGTTTGGGCTATCGGTACAGGCGTTACCGCAACCGCCGACCAGGCTGACGAGGGCAACGGTTTTGTCCGTGAGGCTATTGCTGAGATGTACGGCAAAGATATTGCTGAGACTGTGACCGTTCAGTACGGCGGTTCTATGAACGCTAAGAATGCTGATGAACTCGTTGCAAAGATTAATGTTGACGGCGGACTCATCGGTGGCGCTTCACTTAAGGCTGAGGATTTCTCGGTAATCGTTAAAGCAGCAAGCAAATAATTTAAATTAAACTTAAAAGGAATTTCAAAATGAAAAAACCTGTTGTTTTGTGTATTATGGACGGTTTTGGAATCCGCGAGGTAAATGACGGCAACGCTATTTACTCTGCAAAGACTCCGAACCTCGACAAGTTGTTCGCAGAAAACCCATTTACCACCATCGGCGCTTCAGGTCTTGACGTTGGTCTGCCTGACGGTCAGATGGGCAATTCCGAGGTTGGTCACACCAACATCGGTGCAGGCCGTGTGGTTTATCAGATGCTCGTCAAGATTTCTAAAGACATCAAGGACGGAAAGTTTTTTAACATCAAGGTACTGATTGATGCTATTGAAAACTGTAAGAAAAACGATTCTGCACTCCATCTTATAGGACTTTTGTCTGACGGCGGTGTTCACAGCCATATCGAGCATCTTTACGGCCTTTTGCAGATGGCCAAAAACTACGGTCTTACCAAGGTTTATGTTCACTGCCTTATGGACGGACGTGATGTTTCCACCACCTCAGGTGTAGGCTTTATTAAAGACCTGCAGAACAAGATGGCTGAAATCGGCGTTGGTAAGATAGCATCGGTTATGGGACGTTACTACGCAATGGACCGTGACTTTGCATGGGACCGCGTTGAAAAGGCTTATGCTGCTTGCGTTTATGGCGAAGGTGTTCAGACTGACGACCCCGTAAAGGCTATGGAAGAGTCTTACGCTAAGGATGTTACCGATGAGTTCATTCTCCCCACTGTTGTTAAGGGTGGTGCGACTATTTCGGCTAATGACAGTGTTGTTTCCTTCAACTTCCGTCCCGACCGTGCAAGACAGTATACCCGTACCTTTGTTGACCCTGATTTCGACGGATTTGAGCGTAAGAAAGGCTTCTTCCCTCTGAATTATGTTTGTATGACTCAGTATGACGAGACAATGCCCAACGTAACCGTTGCCTTCCCACCTGAGGAACTCAGGATGACATTCGGTGAGTATATGGCATCCAAAAATATGACCCAACTCCGTATTGCCGAGACCCAAAAGTATGCGCACGTAACATTCTTCTTCAACGGCGGTGAGGAAAAGACCTTTGAGGGTGAGGACAGAATTCTTATTCAGTCCCCTGATGTGCCAACATTTGACCTCAAGCCCGAAATGAGTGCATACGAGGTTTGCGATGCGGTTTGCGAGCAAATCCTGTCGGGCAAATATGATGCTGTTATCCTCAATTTTGCCAACTGTGATATGGTTGGTCACACGGGTATTTTTGAAGCCGCTGTCAAGGCTGTTGAGGCTGTTGATGAGTGTGTCGGACGTGTTGTTGATGCAACAAGACAGATGAGCGGTGTTGTGTTTATTACAGCCGACCACGGCAATGCGGACTGTATGGTTGGCGAGGACGGCAACCCATTTACTCCTCACACCACTAACCGTGTTCCATTCTGTGTTGTGGGATACCCCTGTGAACTTAAGGACGGCGGCCGTTTAGCCGATATTGTTCCCTCTATGCTCACCGTTTTAGGACTTCCGAAGCCTAGTGAAATGGATGGCGAAAGCCTCATTAAATAATAAAAATATGTGTAGCAGAACACCGTGCGACTCGCACGGTGTTCTTTGTTTTTATCTGTCTTTAACGATAGAAAGTGTTAAAAAATAAAAGTGCAAAATTTTGTCGATTTCTGTTGACACCCACCTTTTGGAAATGTATAATTAACTTAAAATGAGAAGGAGTGAGCATATGAAAGCAACCGGTATTGTGAGAAACGTTGACAGTGTTGGACGCATTGTGCTTCCTGCCGAAATGCGTGAAATTTTCGGTCTTAAAGATGGCGGCGGTTCCGTTGAGTTTTTTGTTGAAGACGATAGAATTATTTTAAGAAAATATGAGCCTTGCTGTATTTTTTGCAAGGAAGGAAACGATATAATTTCATTTATGGGCAAGAATATCTGTAAAAAATGTGCAAAAAAAATCGGCAGCGAAGCAAAATAACAAATCCTGAAAAAAGACCTTTTGAACTAAGCGTTCAAAAGGTCTTTCGTTTATAATGTATCAGTTTTTCTTTGCAAGACCAAGCACTGCTTCAAGGTCATCGGCAGAACCTGCAACACTGTCTATCATCGAGTCAATTCTGTAATCATATATAGCTGAAACTATCCCGTCAGACAAGGTTACTTCCTGCTGTTGGCCGGTCTGCATATTTTTAAGTACGCATTTGTTGTTAGCAAGTTCATCATCACCAATGACAGTGCTGAAAATTGCTCCTATTTTATCGGCATATTTCATCTGTGCCTTAAGTGAACGGCCGGCAACATCACAAATAGCGGTGAAGCCCTCATTTCTAAGATCCATGCATAGTTTTGTGGCCTTGAGTTGTGCCTGTTCGCCCATTGTTGAAATATAAACATCAGGCAACTTAAACTCTGGGAACTGTGTGCCCTGACTAGCCATAACCATCAGTAGACGTTCAATACCCATCGCGAAACCGAGTGACGGCATTTGCGGGCCTCCCATCTGACCAACGAGACCGTCATAACGACCTCCGCCGCAAACGGTGGATTGAGCGCCAATCTCACCGGAAATAAATTCAAAAACCGTCTTTGTATAATAATCAAGTCCGCGGACAATTTTGGGGTTTACGGTAAAATCAAGACCTGCAGATTCTAGATGCTTTTTAACACCCTCAAAATGTTCGTTACACTCATCGCAAAGGAATTCAATCATAATGGGTGCATCATCAGCAATATTCTTGCAAACTGGAGATTTGCAATCCAGAATTCGCATTGGATTTCGGTCAAGTCTGTCCTGACAGGTGTCACAAAGTTCGTCCTTGCGAGAGGCAAAGTATTCCTTTAATGATGCGTGATACTTAGCCCTACACTCGGGACAGCCAATAGAATTTATTTCAAGCGAAAGATTTTTGATGCCCAGGTTTTTGAGAACCGAGTTGGCAAGCAAAATCATCTCGGCATCGGCCGAGGGGCCCTTTGCGCCAAACATTTCGGCACCGAACTGGTGAAACTCTCTCATTCGGCCTGCCTGTGGCTTTTCATAACGGTAGCAACCGCCGATATAACAAGTCTTGACAGGCAATGCACCGTTGATAAGACCGTGTTCGATAACAGAGCGAACAACACCCGCAGTAAACTCAGGGCGCAAGGTTATTGAACGGTCACCCTTATCAGTAAAGGTGTACATTTCTTTTTGCACAACATCTGTTGTTTCACCAACATTTTTGGTGAATACCTCAGTATATTCAAAAACAGGCACCCTGATTTCCGAGAAACCGAAAAGGCCCGCTGTTTCAAGCATTTTCCTTTCAACAAACTGCCATTTATAACTATCATCAGGCAAAACATCGGCAGTACCCTTAACACAAGTATTGTATTTAGCCATAATTTCCTCCGAAAACTATAATGTATTTACGCACAAAATCCTTGCATTTTACAGCAAGGATTTTTAAAATTTTAATTGTTGTGAATAATGTCTCTCCAGTCAAGGTCTCCTCTTTCAAGACCGTGAATAAGCATTTCTGCCGTAGCAATATTAGTTGCAATAGGGACATTGTGAACATCGCACAAACGCATAATGTTGCTTTCATCGGGTTCAGACTCACCTTTTCTAGCATCTCTGAACAGAAGCACCATATCAATTTCTTCGCAACCGATTCGGGAAGCAATCTGCTGTGCTCCGCCTTGGTCACCACTCAAAAATTTGACAATATCCAATCCCGTTGCCTCTGATACAAGTTTTCCCGTGGTACCCGTGGCAAGGATGGTATGTCGGCTTAAAATGCCGCAATAAGCAATACAAAACTGAACCATAAGTTCCTTTTTGGCATCATGTGCAATCAAAGCAATATTCATAATTCCATCCTCACTTTTTAAATTATTTCTTTTATTTTTGGCAAGGGTATCGACTTGCCCTCAATCCTTGCTGCAATTCTGAAAATCGCCGCTGCAGCGGTACCCAATAATATCGGTCCGTCAAGCGAAGTAATGTTTTTATCCTCAGGGATAATACCAATAAGCCTTGCCATTGACGTATCGATAATATTATCAATATTAACATACTTCCCGTCCCTGCCCTTGGGCTTAAAACGGTTTATGATAAGCCTCGGTTTAATTCCGAAACTTGAAAGTTTAGATATAAGAACACCTGTGTTCCTCACTGCAATTCTGTCGGTTGTGACAACCGAAATGAACTGTGCACTTTTGGGGAGGTCACAAAGTCTTTCGGCAGGAAGTTGGCCCTTGGTGTCAATCAGAATATAATCGAATTTATCCCCAAGACTTATGGCGAGTCTGCCCAACTCACCCAAATCCAAAGCCTCGGTGCCTTGAGGTGACGGGATAACTGAAACACCGGGTAATGATGTTACACTTATCATTGCACTTTCGACATCAGTGTTGCCCGACAGAACATCCGAAATATCAAAAACCGTATCCGAATCAACCGAGAGCATTGAATCAAGACACCTTGCTCCCTCGTCAGCATCAATGAGAAGAACCCTCTTCCCCTCGCGCGAGAATGCGGTAGCAAGACCCACGGCAACAGTCGACTTTCCGCTTCCGCCTTTTGAAGAAATAAGCACAACCGTTTGTGCCATCAAGTTCACCCCTTCTCAAACCGAAAATATATTAGCATATTTTTACTTTTTTGTAAAGTAAAAACATATCAGAACAACAAAATTTTCGACAAAAACTGTCATTTAAGCAGTTCATTTGGACGTTCATCGGTTTCGGCATCAGCAGAACCGAAGAAATATTCATCCATTATTGCCTTGGCTACGGGACCGGTTGAAATACTCTTCTCACCGTGTTCAACCACGATAGAAACTGCAATTTCGGGGTCTTCGTAAGGTGCAAAAAGTATCAGAACACTGTTATCGGGACCTGTGGTCTGCGCAGTACCCGTCTTACCGCCGATATTGATTGGATAATCGGCAAAATAGGCGCTTGCAGTACCCTCTGAAGTAACCGAACGCATACCTTTTTTAACGGCATCAATAACCGACTTTTCAACATCCAACGTATCCATAATCTCAGGTGTCATCCTAAAGACCGTTTGATTGTCGGTTGCAGTCCTTACCGCGCTGAGTAAGGTTGCTCTGAAACGAGTGCCGCCGTTGGCAACAGTTGAGGTATATATTGAAAGTTGTAGTGGTGTGAAAGCATTGTCCGACTGGCCGATAGCGGCCGCCAAAGTCATACCATCATACCACTGCGTTCCGACCGACTGTGAATATTTAGGGCCGGCCAATTTACCGCTTGACTCACCCAACTCAATGCCGGTGGGAACACCAAGTCCCATCTTTTTGGCATAATTATTTAATTTAGTAATTCCAACCTGACGACCGACATCAAAGAAGTAATAGTTACAAGACTGCGAAATAGCCGTGAACACATTGACCGTTTTGTGATAATGCATACAGGAGGGTTGATAGTCCTTATAAAATGTGTATTTTTTTGAACAGAAAACAGTGTCATAAGGCTCCATTATTTTTTCCTGCAAGCCTGCAACGGCAACCATTGGTTTGAATGCAGAGCCCGGAGGATAGGTTCCCTTTAATGCACGGTCGTACAAAGGATTATTGGCAACCTCACCCGAAAGATAATCACTTAAGTTTTCAAGGTCATATGAGGGATAATTGGCTGATGTTAACACCTCACCCGTTTTGATGTTGGTAATAACAACCGAGCCACCTGTAATATTCTGCCCCTTTGAATTGAGTTGATTGATATTGTTGGCCAATGCATTTTGTGCAACCAACTGCAGTTTAGAATCAAGCGTCAAAAACACGGTGTGACCCTGAACAGGCTGTTTGGTAATCTCGGTATACACAACATTACCCGACTTATCAAAATAATAGGTCATCTCACCGTCCTGACCTTTGAGATACTTCTCAAATGCCTTTTCAACACCGCTTTTACCGACGTAATCATTGTAAGAATAGCCCTGTGTCTTAAGTGTTTCCCATTCCTCTGCGTTAATTTTGCCGATAGTACCTATTGTGTGCGGTGCAAGTTGAGAGTCAGCATATTTACGATATGACACTACGTTTATTTCAATACCCTGAATATGTGTGAACGACTCAGCAACCGTCAGCATAAGGTCAGACGGAATGTCCTCGGCAAAGGTGAACGGATTAGACACCGAAAAATCGGCCCTATCCATTGAATAGCGCACACCCATAACGGTACGCTTGTCCTTTTCACTAACCGTTTCAAGTGAGTATTTTTTTACCATTTCATCATAGCAGTTTTCGGCCGTGGCGTAGTCATTAAGTCCGAGTTTTGATTTTAGCCTTTTAGCACCGCTTTCATCGGTGAATTCATAAGGTGCACTGTCCGTCATTGGCAACTGGTCGGTCCATTCCCACTTGTATTGTGAAAGCAGGTCGGTCAATGCAATAATAGCGTCATTATAATGCGCTTTTTTCATATAAGCACTGTTAAAAACAATACTGTAGCCGTCACGGTTGGTGGCAATCGGCCGTCCGTAACGGTCGACAATTTCACCTCTTGTAGCGGTAATCTTGGTTTTAATGGCGGTAAGATGCGCGTTTTTAAGCGCAAAATCATCGGCTGTGACCACCTGAAAATGTGCGGCTCTAAAGCCAAATACACTGAACAGTGCCAACATTATTGAAATAAGGATAATTATTCTTGGATTTTCACGTTTTTTAACCCTCACAGGCGGTCACCTCCTTTTATAAATTTATTAAATCAATGTTTTTGTGCCATACTTGGAATATTTTTCAAAATAAGATTAAGCAAAAAGAAAAGTAATATTCCCGAAGTAGCGGTATAAATAGCCGACGGCAACGAAAATCTCGTCAGTACAAACATCGGCACAGGGTCAGTGAATGCATACACCATAAGCCATTTTAAGAAAAAATACAACACCGAGGCCGAAATATTGAGAACCGAAGCGGCGGCAAAATTACGGTTAAAAAAACGTTCAATAATAACACCGGCAACAAATCCCACAACGGTCAGTGCAACCGTGTTATACATAAGCGTCGATGAATAGACATCGGTCACGGCGCCTGAGATAAGCCCCATAACAGCGCCACCCAAAAATCCGAAATAAAAGCCTGAATAAATTACCAACGGCAGTATAAGAACCGCCGATGCGGTGCCGAGTTGCAAGGTCATTATCCCCGTTGACTGTAACATTACAACCAACACCGAGGCTATACTGTATAAAGAAAAACCCACAACATATCTTATCTTTTGTGTAGTCATAGTTACTCCGTTTCCGGACCGACATAGCCCTGTCCTGAAAAATATGTTATAACCATAACGTCACGCAGGTCAGCAAACTCAACCGAGGAATCAACAACGGCATAAAGTGACGAGTCCTTGCTTTGTTGCTTTATGTCCGAAACCTTGCCGATAACAAGACCTTCGGGAAACACACTTCCGCCCGCGGTAACAACATAGTCCCCAATGGAAACCGAGCAGTTTCTCTGCAGATTGTAAAGATAGCACTTATTATCGACAGCAAGGTCTGCTCTGCCTGATGCAATACCCTCATCATCGGTACGGCTATCCCTTCCACCTGCTTTGAGTTCGGGACTTAAAATTGTAGTCACCTTTGAATAGGTCAGCGCAATTTCGCTGATGTATCCAACAAGACCTGCATCGGTTATAACCGGATCGTGCAACGAAACACCGTCCATTGAGCCAACATTGACCGTAAACCCTTTATAAGGGTCGGTATAATCCTTTGCCGAAACAGTTGCAGACTGAAAAAGCATTTCGGGGTTCTTTTCTTTTATACCCAAAAACTCCTCATAATGCTTATTTTCAGCCTCAACCTGTTCATATTCTGTGAGTTTCTGACTAAGTTGGGCATTTTCAGCCTTCAAACGGTCAATTTCATCCATAAGTTTCTGATTGTCATCCACCGAGGTGAAAAAGTCATCCACCTTATTGGAAATTGCACTGAACGCCTTTTGGAACGGTGTAGTAATAGCACCAACAAAACTGCTCAAAGGCGATGAGACCTTGCTGAATATAGCAATAATCCCCACAACAACAATAATTACCGAAAGTGAAACGGCAAAAATTTTGAAGCTTTTACTTCTAAAGAAGAAACGCATATATATTATGCCTCCAAAATCAACGGTATCTTTTACCTCTTTTAAATACATAGGTATCAAATGTAAGATTGGTTTCGATTTTTTTACCGATTCCCAAAGCCACGCAATCATCGGGCTCATCGGCAACGGTGACGGGCATTCCTGTTTCCATTGCGATAAGCTTGTCAATATTACGCAGTGCGGCACTGCCACCCGTGAGAACAATGCCCTTATCAATAATATCTGCCGCCAATTCGGGCGGAGTTTTCTCAAATGTGGAACGAATGGTATCAATTATCTGATAAAGTTGGTCAGACAGAGCCTCTCGCACCTCTTCGGCGGTAAGTTCAATATTCTTGGGCAGACCGTCAACGAGGTTGCGACCTTTAACCTCCATCGAACCCTCATCCTCAAAAGGCAATGCCGAGCCCAGACGAATCTTTATCTGCTCGGCAGTGCGGTCGCCGATGAGGAGATTGTGCTTTTTACGGACAAAATTGATAATCGCTTCATCAAAACTGTCTCCCGCAGACTTGGTTGATTGAGAGGTGACAATATCACCCAAAGCAATAACCGCGACCTCGGTGGTACCACCGCCTATATCAACAACCATACTGCCCGAAGATGCCGAAACATGGACCTTTGCACCAATGGCCGCAGCCAAGGGCACCTCAACCAAGTCAACCTCATAAGCACCTGCATGGCTTGCAGCGTCAAAAATTGCACGGCTTTCAACCTCGGTAACACCCGACGGCACGCAAAGCATTACACGGCAACGCGAAAACAGTGAGCCACGGAGTGCGGATTTTATAAATTTACGGAGCATAGCCTCGGTTACGTCAAAGTCAGCAATAACACCGCCCTTTATAGGTTTTACGGCAACAATAGAACCCGGAGTTCGTCCTATCATTTCCTTTGCGGCGGCACCGACAGCCTTAACGGTATCGTTGCGAACATCATACGCAACAACCGAAGGCTCACGCATAACAATTCCCTTGCCTTTAATACCGACACGGGTATTATCGGTTCCAAGGTCAATAAAAATATCTCTAGTAAACATATACACCCTCCAAAAATGAAGTTTTGTGAAAATCAACAAAATAATTGGCAACCAAGCCAAAGACACATCACACACAATTATACAGTATATATTATAATATATACATAACAATACTTCAAGGGGTGAAGCAGAAAATTTACATTTTTACTCAAAAAAAGGGTATAGCAAAAGCGGATGGCATCGCCATCCGCTTAAAGTTTACAGTGCTGCGTTTTATTATTACAGTTTAAGTTCTGCCGATTTCATAGTCTGCTCGTACTCACGGCAGACAACACCTGCCGACTTGAACATCATTTTAGCCGCCTTGGTCATTTCTGCATCGGCATATTTATCGGAAAGATAGATAACCTCGGCAATGCCTTTTTGTATAATGGCCTTGGCACATTCGTTACAAGGGAAGAGCGTGGTATAAAGGCGGAAACCTTTCATAGACCCGCCGTTAAAGTTAAGTATTGCATTCAGTTCGGCGTGGCAGACGAACATATACTTGCTGTTTAAAGCGTCTCCTTCCCTGTCCCACGGATACTCATCATCATCGCAACCGTAAGGCATACCGTTATATCCAACCGCCATAATACGGTTTTCGGCGTTGACTATACAGGCACCGACCTGCGTGTTGGGGTCCTTGCTTCGCTGTGAAGACAGCAAGGCAATACCCATAAAATATTCGTCCCAACCAAGATAATCGCTACGCTTCATAAAATCATTTTCCTTTCAAATAATTAGAAATATTATATCTTAAACGTAGTTTAACAACTCTTCAGCCTTAGAAATGACGGTTGAAGCACCGCATTCCAAAAGTTCATCTTTATCACGGAATCCCCACAAAACGCCAACAGTAAACATATTTGCGTTTTTACCTGTTTCGGCATCAACACCGCTGTCACCCACAAACACACACTCATCGGCCGTAATATTAAACTTTTCCAACACCTTAAACACCATTGATGGGTCGGGCTTTGGGGTAATGCCGTCACATTGACCCGTGACAAAATCAAACATACCGTCACCGAAATATTCTTTTACAACGGCACGTGTCATAAAATCTATCTTGTTGGAAACCACTGCTAACTTCATTCCTCTTGACTTAAGTTCATCAAGCATACCGATAATTCCGTCATAAGGACGTGTGCACTCACCCGAATGAGCGTTGTAGTACTGAAAATAGATATCTCTCACCTTTTTAAAGGTATCAGCATCTCGTTTATCCTCGGGCAAGGCACGGGTTATCATCACATCGGTACCGTTTCCGGCGAATAATTTATATTTTTCTGCCGGATGGGTGGGCAGTTCGTTTTGCTTCAATGCAAAGTTCACGGCATTGGCCAAATCTTCATATGTATTAAGTAATGTGCCGTCAAGGTCAAAAATAACTGCTTTTTTCGACATCCCACACCATTCCATTCGCGATTTTACCACTTTTCAGATAATTATACACCACTTTCAAATAAAATGCAACAATTACCTTTTATTTTTTGCAAATATTAGCAAAAACGCCAAATTTGAAAAAATTTTTGAAAACTTGAAAATAATGCTTGCAAAATCAGTAAACTTCTGTTATTATATTACTCGCGATTGTATGTAACTATTTAAAGGAGGTGCAGACTCATGGCAAAGTGTGACATCTGCAGCAAAGAAATCACATTCGGTATCAAGGTATCTCACTCACACAGAAGAACCAACAGAACCTGGAAGCCCAACGTTAAGCGTGTTAGGGCTCTCGTAAACGGCACTCCTTGTAGGATTTATGCCTGCACCCGTTGCCTCCGTTCAGGTAAGGTTACCCGTGCTATCTGAGATTGATACACTACAATGTAAGAAAAGTAAGAGAACAAGCCGAAAGGCAACTTCTCATAAGGATGTTTTGAATATCCTATGAAATCAGCCGATTGACGAGTGCAAACAAAATAACGGCACAGAATCTATCATGATTCTGTGCCGTTATTTCTTATTTATCAATTTGATCAAAGTCAATATTCGAAACTAAGAAGGGCTTAAAATGTTTTGATAAGCATTGTGATAAAATCGGCAATTCTCTTAGTGAACAATTAAGTTCTAAAATGGTATGCGTACCGTTTTTACGTCTAGTTTGAATCAGTTTTATAAATTCCTCTTGAGTAGTGGTTTTTCCAATTAAATAGTCCGTATCTTTAATAACAAGTATCTCGCTGTTTTCAATATCTATCCATTTTGATTTATTACCTTGAAAGTAAGAAAGTAATGTATTAGCAATATCCTTTGCTGGCATGTGGCATATGTTGATATCACCGTTTGATAAACTTGCCTTTAATGATAATATATCAAATAAATTGAATGTTTGCATATTACTATCCATTTAATATAAAGCTCAAAACGCCTGCAACAATTTCATCAACATCATATTTTTGATAACTTGCCACAAAAACCTCAATACTAAGTGCTTGTCTTACAGTAAAACACCAACCCATTTGTCCAGTTATATAATAATCTGTTCCACTATCGTCTTTATTGTCGTTCTCTTTGATATAATATAACCCTGTATGAAATTTTATACTATCATTGCTTTCGGTGGGAACACATAAAAAACAAACCTTTTCGTCTGGAATTTCATCATAATCATTGTTTGATTTTAGTTCATCAATAAGATTTTTGACCTTATGGCAATAAAACTCATAATCTGTAGTATTATCTTTTTGCATGCTTAGAAGTTTTTGTGTCACTTTTTCCAAAGAGCAAACATCAAGTAATTCTTTAAATATCATAAGCTTGATTACCAATTAACAGATTCTTCTATTTCAACGCGCTGACTTTGCTTACAGTCGGGGCAAAAGTAACTGGTGGTTAAATTTCCGCCCGTGTGTCGAACATGCTTCATATTGCTCTGAACCTTATCGCATTTCTCACATTTATTGCAGTAAACATAGTACTGTGAACCGTTTTGTTCTACAATAACAGCGCCCTCAATAGCGGCATAGTAGTAAGTCGGCTCGGGCGTTTTGTCCTCAACAGATGTGTTAGAAGATGAACTGTGGTTACTTTCTGCATCCTCTATTTTAGAACTGCTTTCGTTTGTTTGAGTACTCTCAGTTTTGTTACCACTTTCAGACGTTTCGTCATTATTTCCACCGCAAGCAGTTAAGCCCACACATAATAGTAAAGCTACAGCCACGCACAAAGCCTTTGTTAATAAATTTGTTTTCATAAAATTACCTCCTTGAATTTTGTAATTTTATTTTAACAAAGTCTATGGGATAAAAAGGGGCTATCTCGCTTATTTCAATTCAAAAAATGGTATGTTATGCTTTTTTGCATACTTTTCAATATTATTTGCCTTTCCGTAAAAGACAAGTTTGTCGCACCCTTTAAATGCACCATCCTGCAAATTTTCAATATCAGACTCAAACACAATCTTTTGTAAATTTATACATTCTTCAAAAGCATTTTCTTCTATAAGCTCGACCGATTTCGGAATAACAATTTCTTTAAGGCTTTTGCACTTCTGGAAAGCTTCCTTTTGTATTTCTTTTATACTTCTTGGAAGCTTTACATACTGAAGATTGCTGCAATGTGCAAATGTCGTTTCGTATAGATGTGTTACACCGTCCGGAATGTTAATTTCGGTTAAATTCTTGCAACACATAAAAGCACCCACACCTATGATTTTTAAAGTTTCAGGCAATTCGATTTTTTCGAGATTTTTACAACCGAAAAAAGAATAATTCCCTATCCCTACAACACCTTTGGGTAAAACTATGCTTTCCAGTGATTTGCAATAATCAAAAGCAAAATTACCTATAGTAAATACCCTATCTTCAAAAACAACTTCTTTAAGATTTTGGTAACACTCAAAGGCAAAGCTTGGCACATCATTTTGTGTTGCGGGAATTACAGCTTTTTCTATTTTATTTCTTTCTTCAAAAAAATTCTTTGTAGCATCTGAAATTTTCATTTTAATACTCCTTAAGGCGACATACATTAATTTACAAATCGCAAAACACGCTCTTTGAATTTTTGTATATCAGCATCTTCCACAATATAACTTTCAAATCCTGCAAGAGTATTTTTATCCGTGAATTCTACAGAACCGTCTATTTCAAAGCGGAGTAAATATTGTTTTTTAACTCCGTTTTTATTAGTAAGGGTCAGAGTATTTGTTCTCTTGTTCCAATCCTTATCGTTTAATAGCAAACCATAGTTTTTTAATTCCTCAAGTAATTCTCGTGTGCACTTTTGAAATAAAACTCTTAAATTTTCTAAATACATTTCTTCTTGTTTTTCATGTTTCTTTGAAATTATATCATAAAATTTGTTTTCACACTCATAATCGAAATACTGTAATGGATATCTTGTGAATTCGAAAATGCAGTTGCAAATTTCCTTTAAACAGTACGGAACTCTTGATTTTATCCTGTCAGAACAATATAGCTCATTGCATAAATACATCAGAGTATCAATATTATTTTCCACAATCATATAACTTTCTTTAGGATAAAGCTCTGCATCTAAAAATTCGTTATAGTAATTCACTACCATATAGCATTCGTCGCTTGTATACCAATGACATAATTTATAAATCTTAACATTATCCCTAAGATTAAAATTACACCCGATAATATTATATCTTCTCTTGGCAAAATGAAGTGCCATCGCCTCAAATGCTTCCTCTGTCACATTGTTTTCTAAGAATTCAATAAAATCTTTTAATTCCATGGTTCTTTCCTCCCCTAAAAAATAATCACCCATCGGTTTAAGTACAAAATACCATAACCGATGGGTGAAAAATGGGCTATAATAGTTCTTTTAAAACTTCAACATAATTTTTAGGATTAAAACCATACGCCGAAGGATGTTTTAGGCCGTATACTTCTATACGTCTATTTAATGCGATACTTGTATGCTTGTGAGTTATATCTGGTAAATAGACACATTTGCCGATATAATCAATTTCTACATTTGACTTTATAATTTTTATTCTATCTTTATCGTTTTCCTCGGCAAAATGTTTTTTGTTAAGACTTGGTAAGTTGTCAAAAACCAATCTGCCAAAGCATACAACTATATCAATTTCATTGTCATTAACAAATTTAAATAAATCATCATTATATTTTTGTCGGTTCTTTATTCCTTCGTTTTCTATTTTGACAATTGTTGCAGCCTTACCGTCTTTAATGCCACAAAGCACATCAACATAGTTGCCAAAACAGACATTAGACCAAAAGGCTTCTCTATCACTTTGGGTTTCCATTCTTGAATTGAAAGAATTCCCTATTTTTTCAAAGAACTTTAATGATTGGGTTTCTTTTGTGTTGGCACCGTTTGAAATATAACCTTTTACAATTTGCTCGGTCGTATATGTTGCAGGTCTGCCCAACTCCATATTCTCTTTATCAGTTTTGCTTATATGATGTGATTCTCCTAATATTAGTATTCTTTTTGTTTTATTAGCTACATTATTACCTATATATATTCCGTGATGCATAAATACTCTCCTTGCAAATATTTGATTTTGTTAATCGGATAATATTTTATAATTCTTTTTATTGGTATAAAGAGTCTTGAACACTTGTAAAATAATTCCGTTTGATAAGGTTATGGAAAAATCGCCTATTTCATTTGACTCGACTTCGGCAATTTTTGCATATTCAAGCTTGTCCTGAATAGCTCGAAAACGTTCTTCGCGATAAGTTTGCAAATCATCATAATATTTCTCAAGGGAATCATCCCATTCAGTATCTTCACTAAATTGATAAGTCTCGCTATCATATACTGGGGAAAAAGGATTGTCATCGTAAGCGTCATACATTGGAATGTAGAAATCAGCTGAGGATAAAATAATCTCGTTATTTTTGATAAATCGCCATGCGTTTGTGTTGTTACTAATTCTTAATTCAATATTATTTTCGATAACCATCCACAGTTCATTGCCTGTATTAATTGCACCGGTTACATCTTTTCCTATTAACGATTTTAAGGAATTTATATCCATTATTAAACCTCCTAGTTCTTATAAATTATATCTTGATTATTATATTTTTGCAATGCCGCGGTTAAATCCTCCTTGATTTGCGCTGCAAGAGAAACAGGTGATAGAATTTTAATATGCAAAGCATACTGCATAGCCCAGCGACGCATGGCCTGTTCGTTAACAGTTACCCTGATGGTAACTTCGTCTTCGGTTTCATCGGTGAAGGTTATATCTTTACCAAACCAGTCTAAAAGGTCGTTAAGCAGATATTTTTTTGCTCTGAAGGTTACAGGTACACTACCGCCCGAAAACATATACAAATGCTCTGCCATGTGTTTCGGCAAATTAAAACCGTTTTCAAGCCCCTTAACCTTATCTTGCAGTTTAATGGGAGAATCAAGCAGCTTAATATTTGTAATACGGTCAAGCCGATAATTAGAAACGTTATCGTATTTGTCGTAGTTACAAATAAGATAATATCTTCCGTTGGTGGCTGCAATCTGATAGGGATTTATAATATATTCTTTCACGCTGCCGTCATCATTCATAGCGGGGTGCATCTTTTTATCTGTTTCAAAATGGTTATAGTTAAAAGATACCTGCTTACCCTTAGAAATTGCCTCGTCAAGAATTTCAATGGTGTAAAAAAGTTGGCGGTTATTCGGTGAATTATCAGGCAAGGTCTTTATATAACGCACACGGGATTTGAAATACTGATTTGAAAGACCTTCCAGCTTACCCACAAGCTCTTTGCATTGACTGTATGGGATGTGTTTGGAAAAAAGTAGTCCATCAATAAGCAGTCTGAGCTCACTGTCGGAAAACTCTCTTTCAAGATAAAAGTCAGATAGAATATAGCTTTCTTCAAGTTCACCTTCTTTATTTGGTATCATACGGAGCGCTTCGCTGAAATTGATATCATATCCAAATTCGATAAGACTTAAAATATTTCGCTTTATGCTTTTTCTGTCGGCCACCATATCGTATTCAGTTTTAAGAATTTCAACAATATCCTTTTGCGAGAGCCGATGCTCTGCGTCGGTATATCTGCGCAAAATATCGAGAATATTCATAATAAGTAGTTTTTTCGGTTTTACTGATTTCATATAATCACCCAATTCATTATATCATCTTTGATTGTATAATACAACACCCGATGGGTAAAAAATATCCCATCGGGTGTTTGCACTATTTCTTTTGGTTTGCGGATATGAACTTTTTAATCTGTTCCGCTTCGGCTTCACATTCTCTAAGCTTTATAATATATCCGTCATCTACACTGCTTAAAGCTGTTTCCAATTCTTGCCTTCGGTTACGTGCTTTGGTGCAAGCGGAAAGAGCGTTTTCTGAAACTTTATCAAAACCTTTCAATTTATTTATTATTCGTTTAGCGTTTCCATTTGCAGAGTTGCCCATTTCAACAATAAAAGATTCGTTTTGGCAATATAAGAATATGTAAGGCTTTTTTGTGTCCTGAATTTGCGGCAATTTTATTTCAAATCCAAGCACCGTGGGAAGCGATGGAGTTTCCACTTTTTTATATATGACATCTTCTGTTAACAATTCTTTTATACTGTTATAAGCTTTTAGGAATTCATCTTTTGATTTATTTCTGATGTCTTGCAGTATTCTACAAGTAGCTGTCCATCTGGTATAAAGGCTATTGATTTTACTGTCAATATCCTTTAGTTCTTTTTCCATATTTTCCTTCGACTCGTGTTCCTTTGAAATGATTATTTTAAGATTTTGTATTTCGTTTTCTTTTTCGGCGAGTTGCTTCATAAGCGGCTCTGACAGTGCAAGCGCCTTAACCTCTGCATAGGTTAATATATTATTCTCTAAATCGGACGCTGTTCTTTGATAAGAACTTCCCGAAAGAAATTGTGATATAAAGCGCTGCTTAGTTTCAAGAATCTGCCACGAGTATGAATCGAAACTACCTTTTGTAATATAACGAAAAATCATGACATCTTTGTTTTCGTTTCCACGCCTTATTATTCTGCCCTCGCGCTGTACCATATCAGCGGGTCGCCAAGGAACATCAAGATGATGAATTGCTTTAAGTTTTACTTGAACGTTTGCACCTATACCCAGTTTGAAGGTTGAACCTATCAAAATTCGCATTTCACCCGAATTGAATTTTCTAAACAACTCAAGTTTTTTGCTTTCGGTTTGATAACTGTGTATAAAAGCAATTTCTTTTTTGGGGATACCCGCTTCCATTAACCTGGTGCGCAGTTCTGCATACACACTGAAATCATCACCTTTCGGGGTAGAATAATCGCAGAAAATCAACTGAGTTGTTTCGGGATGTTTACAGTAAATATCATAAACATTTTTTACACAACGATATACCTTTGAAGATTCATTATATGGCTGGGTTTGTCCCACAAGTTTTAAATCTAAAGCCGCTTTTCTGCCATCGGTACTTACTTTGAGCATATTATCACATTTTCTGTCGACTTCTTTGCTTCGGATTTTTTCTGTTCTTTTGCACAAATCTTGCATATAATCGGTAAGCTCGGTAAATTTTTCAATTACAACATCGGTATAGCCTTTAAAATCGGGTAGAAATTCTGCGTTATTTGTAGCATAAAAGATTGCAATTTGTGAGAACATATTTGAAAGTTCGGGAAGATTAAAAAATTTAGCAAACTTTCTTATAAACCGGAACTTTGATGTATCAACATCAATTTCACAGATTTGCTCCGGTCTTGCAAATGTTTTTACCCAATTGTCGAATACATCTAAATGACTCTTTTGAAGTTCATCGTATTGTAGATACATCTGCATGGCATATGCGTCGGAAATAGAGTTGCAAAGAGGCGTGCCAGTTGCAAAAACGACCCCTCTGCCGCCATTGTTCTGTTGTATGTGTCGAACCTTGTGTAATAGATCTTGACATTTCGTTGAACCTTTAGTATTTATACCATTAAGATTCTTAAGATTGGTTCGTATCGGAAGATTTTTATAATTATGAGCTTCATCCACGAATATGGTGTTTATCTCCAGTTGATCAAAAGTAATATCGCTACTATTTGAAGGATTCATACTGTCCAAAAAGTCGTTGGTAAGCTTAATAATATATTTCTTCTCGTTGGATAACGGGGTGGTAAAAGACCTAGAGTATGATGAGCTATACCTCATGGAACGCAATGCATCTTCAAGCCGTTTAAGTTGAGTATCCATGTTGTTTAGAACGATATCTGCAGACAACGGTATCATTTCAAAACAGCTATATGCCATAATTATCCCGTCATAATCACCGTCTCGCATTTGCTTCAATACTTTGTATCGCATATCAGGTTTAAATGTCTTTGGCTCTACAGCCAAAACTTTAGCTTTAGGGTATAGTTCAGTAAAAATTTTTTCCCACTGTCCAACGATATGATTTGGCACGACAAACAAATTCTTTCGTGATATCCCCTCTGACCTCATTTTCATTGCTGCCGCAATCATTATATAAGTTTTTCCGGCACCAACATCAAAGGCGAGCAACGTATTCTTTGAATTTAATATTTTTTGCACGGCATCTTTTTGATAAGGGAACAATTCGTACTTAGAACTCATATCGGGGAATTTTAAAGCACTGCCGTCATAAACAGTTTTTTCATATTTTGAAAAAATCTTATTGTAAGCATCTTCTACCATCCAGCGACGGTCCTCATCCTGACAGATCCAATTTTTGAATTCTTCATTAATTAGTTTTTGCTTTTCTATGGCAGCCATTGTGTCTTTTTCGTTATAAATATTACCCTTGTCATACAACTTTATTTCACGCAAATTAAGAGTCGCTTCAAGTATAAACAAAGCGTTGTACCGTTTGAGTCCGTATTTAACTTCGGCGTTTGTGTTGTTTTCGCCTAAATATCTTTTTTGCGATATCTGCCAACAACCCGTAACTTCTTCGTAATCAACATAATTAATTAAATTCCCTTCGGGCCAATACAGGTGATTTTTGTTCAAAATGTGATATAAAAAATCGTTGATGATCGCAGGGCTTATCCAAGGGACACCGAGTGAAACTTCTATATCGGTGTATGGTATAGCATGGACCGTCCGTTCCGCAATAGGTTTTTTATAAATCGTCTCTTTTTGTTCTTTAACAGCGGTTGCCTGCTTATATAAAGCAATCCATTTATCTAATGTGAAACTGGCTAGATTGTTTTCAGAAAGAATATCAACAATTTCTTCGGCGGGAAAAGCTTCGCTTCCTTCCGAATAAATTGTATAGTCGGTTGCGTCGTATATTGAATAATCTCTATGCATTAGTTCGTCGGCTATTTGTCTACCGAGGGTTTTACCATCAACCAATGCCGCTATTCTATCAGCAATAAAGCCTTTTTCTTTTTGAGCATAAAGTGGCATTGCGTTTTTTATAAGCAAATTTTTCAATTCTAATTTCCACAAAACAGAGAGCTGTTTTCTGCGAGAAACTAAAGGGTTGTCAGAAGCATTCCGAATTATCCTAACATCATCGTTGCGTATGCAGATAATACCCCAATGATTTGGGATTTTTGCTGATGCGGAGTTTAAGTGTCCATCACTTACAACCAAATAATTTTTATCAAAAAACAAATCATATGCTTTCACTTGTTCGTTAAGGCGTACATAGTTATCAAGATCACTTTTTATCTCATAACCTATGAGTTTATCTGTGACTGTCATTACGTCACAAATTGATGACCCGATACTTTTTTCTTGATATATCCGAATTTCACCATTTGTAGCTTTGATATAAGAAATAAGTATTTCTCGGATTTCTTTCGCATTCATATATTTTCCCCCTTTAATCAGCAAGAAAAATATACAACACCCGATGGGCGAAAAATATTCCATCGGGTGTTTGTGCTATTCTGTAAAGCTTTTTGTGTTACCGTCAAACTTAAGTTGTATTGTTCCATTCTCTCCGTTTCGGTTTTTACAGATTATGAGTTCAGTGTCAGGAATATCATCAACAGTTTTTTTGTCCAAAACATAATATGCTTCTCTATGCAGTAGCCAAATGCTATCTGCAAGCCTTGCAACAATAGGGTGAATGTCGCTTAAACTGGGTCGAAAACGGTTTTTCTGCATCTTCCCAGTCCACATACTTATAATTATCGGTATGTTTAGGTTTTTACAAAGGCTTCTTATCATCATAAAATCCTTTTCAAAATCCTGTGAAATCGCTTCAAACCCATCAATTAATACAGCGGCTGGTTTAACAATTACAGATAGTGTGTTTTTTATACTTTCGCAAGATTCACTATTACTTATTATAGAAATGTTTAATTGACTTAAAACAGAAAGGGCGGAAGACATACTGTCTGTGGTGCCAGAATCATAAGGCTTGCGCTCGGGGTTTACATCCGCGCCACTCAGCTTTTGTATAAGGCTAACGACGATCTGCTTTTCGGTTTTTTCATTTGTAATATACAATATTTCACGACCTGAACTAATAGCCAAGTTAAGAAGCAGATCCAACATAAACGTTGACTTACCCTTACCGGGACGTGAAGCAAGGCATATAAAATATCCACTATTTAAATCATTAAGACCTATTATACCGTCAAGCTGTGTAAATCCCGTAGAAAGCCGTCGATTGTCAGGCCTATCAAGATGATTTTTCATAGCAACTTCATTTATTATCTCTTTATTCTTTATCATATCCGTTCTCCTTGGTTATAGAGGTATTCTGATGTTGCCGTTTTCGGGAATGTAATTATCGGGGTCAGAATTTTCCATATCAGGCGGTAAAAATTTAATTCCTCTGGCAATACATTCCTTTGCTGCAATCATAGCCGTATATATATTCTTGTATTCGCATGAATCCTCGCCTTTAATGCTTTTAATTTTGTTTAAATAACCATCAATTTCGCCTAAGCCATCGGGTAAAACATTGAAATTAAACTCGTTTCTTTCAAAACACACGCTAAAATAAGCTGCATAAAACTCAGCAGGATAATATAACTTAAACCAAGCAAGGCGCAAAGCATTTATAACATAGGCTGCGGCGAGGGCTTTCGGAAACATATAACGAATTTTTGAGCAGCAATCAAAGTACCAACTCCCCAAAGGTTTTGTTATTTCTTTAAGGTATGCAACCTCGTTATCACTAAGACATCCTATAGATAAAAAGCCCATTCGTATAGCTTTATCAAATTTATATGCGGTCGCTTTATCTACACCGATTCTCATTAAATCAAGCATAATATCCGATCTTAAGGCAATAAGTTTACTTAAAGGATATTGATCAATAAGACGCTCAGCAATATTTATCAATAAATCCGGACCATTACCTAATCCACTGATTTTTACAAGCTCGGCAAAACTTTGTGGTTGGCCTTTTTCAATCAGTTTCCTCATGAAATCAGTATTATATTCGGGCAACCCAAGCGTTCCTACGGTTATACCGTCAATATCCTCAGCTGATATCCCTAGGGCACTTACATCGCTGAAAAGTTTATATATCTCAGGATCCTGAATATCTACATCAACTGGAGATATTCCCGTAAATTTATGAAGCAATTTAAAAATATCGGGAATAATGTGACCCCAAATATCAAGCTTTACGATTGTATCGTGCAGATGATAAAAATCAAAAGTGGTTTTTTGCGAAATCGGCAAGTAAAAACTTTCTACCGGACAACAGGGCGTGAAATCAGCAAATTCTTTTCCTTCAGGCAAAATAAATAGTCCGGCGGGATGCAGACCGCTTCTTGTGTATATATTACAAAGTTTGTTTATAATATGCTTTTTTTGCTCAGAGGGTATGATTGTGTCGGCAAGTTCCTCATAATTGCGAATATAACCCTCGGCCGTCAAAGGCGCTATAGAACATATTGTGCCTGCGTAAGCGACTCTTTCTTTTCCAAAGTAGTCCAAAAGAAACTGTTTAACATTATCCTGCACACTCTCCGGAACATTAAGGTCAATGTCCGGTACGTTGTCCCCGTCTAAACCCATAAACATTTCATATGGAATATTGTGTCCGTCACTTTTCATTTTAGAACTACATAAAGGACAAGCTTTATGTGGCAAGTCAAATCCTGAATATACAGAATAATCGGTAACAAATTCTATATGATGACATTGAGGACATAAATAATGCGGCTCTAAGGGATTAACTTCGCTTATCCCTAAAAGGTATGCAACAAAAGAAGAACCTACCGAACCCCGAGCAAATACATACTCACCCTGATCTTTCAGTTGTTTAACTATAAGATATGCTATCATATAATGTGAAGAAAAATCATGCTCTATTATATGATGAAGTTCCGCATCGAGTCGTTCCTTTATAGCACATGGTAAAAAACCATTTACCGCATACAACTCGGTTGCTTTTTCGCTACATGTTTTTTCTAAATCATTATCAGCGTTTTCGATAACAAACGGATGGTATCCCTCTATAAATGGCACGATTTCTTCAATCATATCTGCAATAAGATTTGTGTTTTTAACAACCACTTCAAAGGCTCTATCTTCCCCAAGATATGAAAACTCTTCGAGCATTTCATCGGTTGTACGAAAATATAGCGGTGCTTGTTCTTCAAAATCAGCATAACCTTGTCTTGCCATTAAAATCTTTCTTATAAGACTATCTTCGGGGTCAACAAAATGCACATCACCGGTAGCAACTACAGGCTTGCCAAGTTTATCCGCAATTTCTATGACTTTACGGTTAAATCTTTTAATTATCTCAATGCTCTCAACCTCTTTAAAACGGTTTTCAATGATATTCCCGTTTTTATCATACACATCGGGTTCAGAGCTTTTCTTTATCATAAACTTGTTGTTATCAAGTGGCTGTATTTCAAGGTAATCATAATAATCTGCAATTTTCTCAAGTTTGGCATCGCCTTTGCCTGCAATAATAGCCCGATATAATTCTCCGCACTCACAGGCAGAACCGATAATAAAATCCTCACGGTATTTATCTAAAGAAGAACGCTTAATAACAGGAGCTTCATTCCACTTTAAAAAAATTTCTGCATCAGACATCATTTTATATAAGCTTTTTAGCCCCTTTTGATTTTTCACCAATACTATGAGATGTGTTTTTCGGCTTATTATTTCTTTTTCGGTTAAGTTTGAAATATCATAATCTACATCGTTAACAAAATACAGCTCTACACCATAGATAGGCTTGATATCTCCGCCTTCTTTCTTGATTCTTTTAACGGCGTTAGCAATTTCAGGGTAGGCTCTTACTGAACCATGATCGGTAATAGCAATCGCTTTATGACCAAAATTAAAAGCCTGGCTTATTATCTCGTCGGCAGTTGCAACACCATCCTTAAAAGACATATTTGTGTGGCAATGAAGCTCAACTCTTTTGTCATATGCGTCATCTTTTCTCATTTCGTTTGAACTAGGCATTTAAAACACTCCTTTTTTATTGTGTTTGTATTTTATAACAAACGGTGGGACAAAAATAGGTCACAGTTGAGTGTATATTAATAATGTGGTAAAATAAAAGGCGGTGTAAAATGGCTATATATGTAACTTCAGATCTTCATGGGCTTCCATTAGCCGATTTGAAACGATTACTTAATATCGTAAGTTTTAATGACAATGATTGGTTGTTTATTTTGGGCGATGTAATTGATAGACAAAATGATGGTGGTATTGAGATACTAAAATGGCTATTGGAACAACCAAACGCACAATTGATTTTAGGCAACCATGAAGCTATGTTGCTTAGTTGTGGTTTTGTCTTTGAAGAAATCACCGATGAAAACATCAAAAATTTTACTAAAGAAAAAATGGAACTTTTAATGAACTATACGCAAAACGGTGGAGATATTACATTAAAGGCCCTTAGAAGTTTAATGCAGACCGAGCCCGATACGGTGGCCGATATATTGGAATATTTGCGAGATGCTCCTATTTATGAAACCGTAAGCGCCGGAGATAAAGATTTTTTACTCGTTCATGCAGGTCTTGATAATTTCGACAAAAACAAAAAACTCGCCGACTATACTGTCGACGAACTTATTTGGACATGGCCGGAAATTACGGATGAGTATTTTGATGATATAATTACAGTGTTTGGCCACACTCCCACCATGTCTTATGACCACGCAAACAAAGGGAAAATTCTCAAAACAAAAACATGGATAGATATTGATGTAGGCGTTCCATATGGCAATTCACCGGCTTTGTTAAGGCTGGATGATCTTCAGGAATTTTATTTAGTTCGAGAACTTGATTGATAGAATCAAGATTTTAAAAAATATTCTCTGGACTTGTTGCCTCCTTTGTGGTATGTGTTTGTACTGCAAAGGAGGTAATTTTTATGACAACACTTGAAGATTTATACTATGGCAACATCAGTCCGCACGAAAGGTATATCAAGCGAGGAACGAGAGTGGATAGGCTCGTCAAGCTGATATGCAAGAATGAGGATGAATTGACGACGGGGTTAACAGAGAAGCAAAAAGAAACCTTTGAAAAGTTCAAGGACCGCACAATCGAACTATCTTGCATCACCGAGCGTGAGGCATTCAGCTCGGGATTTATCCTCGCAACACGCATAATGGTGGAAGTGATGCAAGGCTTGGAGGAGGTCGAGGATATATGAGAAAAATCATTATCCTTCTCTGCTGTGTGGTGCTCGTGAGTATAGTAGGATGCGTTGGCAACACCGCACCGCCGCCTACAGAAAGTCCACCGACAAGGGTATTGGAAACGGTAATAACAGAAGCACCAACCGAAACAATACCGTTCACAACGGCGGTAGAGCCAACAGAGAAAGAAAAAGAGCCTGTCCCCACCGAGAGCAAGGATCAGACAACAAAGCCGATCGTCAAAGAGCCCACGACAACTGTCAATTCGATAGAGCGAACGGTGGTGGAAAATACTGAACTCGAAGAAGAAACACCGCCGAAAACTGAAGAAGCACAAGAGGAAATATATGTGGGAATTGAGTGGCCGGATGTCGATCCTGCAGAGATCGAAAGGTTTGTCACAGAAAAGGTTAATGCCTACCGCATAGCACAGGGAGATATGGTAGCTACGATGCTCACCGGACTGACAGAGGTGGCACGGTACAGAGCAAATGAGCTTGTTGAAAACTTCTCGCACCGAGCCGAGCAAAGTGTGTGCAACGAGTTAAAATATGGGGAGTACATCGATTTAGCACCCTATGGGTTACCAGATGATAGTTATTATTACGGCTACAGCCGAGAAGCTATCGGGATGGGCAATTGGTTCGGCACGGCGGAAAGTATGTCCGACCGAATCGCAGATGGTTTTCATAACAGTCAGAAACATTGGTCATATGTCGGTAGCTCCGAGTATAAATACATCGCCGTAGGAGTAACAAAAGCCAATGATAAATGGTATGTATGCATACTTATGAGTGATGAAAACTACGGCGGATAAAAACAAAAATAAGGCGATTTAAGGAGAGTGAATGCTCAAACGAGTAAACACCCGCCTTAACTTTTTAAACGCCACACAGGGCAAAAAAGTGCCGAAAATCGCCCCAGATTCCCCCTTTTTTAAGGGGCCTCGCCCTTTGATTTCTATATAAAAATCTGTACTTCAAAACGAGGTGTAAATATATAGTATTTCCGGCTTTTGAAAAAATATTGAAAAAATTATAAAAAAACTATTGACGAACAAATGTTCTATATGTTATACTGAAATACTCTCAATAGAGAGTGACAATTGAATAGGATGTTATACATACATATTTTTGCGGTTTAACCGTGCATACGTCTTTGAATTTTCAAAGCCGATACATAGAACATCATTAAAACAGCGAGAGCGATGCTCCCGTTTGTTTTTGGTGCCTGTGTATCGGCTTTTTTGTTTTGCAAAAATGTCGGTATCTTTGACCGAAAGGAAGATAAAAAATGAATCCAACCAATGAAAAAATTTTATCGAAGGAGGAAAAGCATAAGAACTTTTTTATGGTATCAAATCGGATATTTGAATTTGATTTGAAGCCGAAGGATTTCACAGTTTACTGTTGTCTTGTCCGTCACTGTGATAACGAAGATTACTCCTGCTTTCCCTCACGGAAACTTATTGCAAAGGAATGTGGGATTGACAAAAAGACGGTGGATACAGCTATGAAAAATCTTGAAGACCGTGGACTCGTAAAGAAGGTGCATCGCAAACGAGCAGACGGCAGCAAACGAAGTAATTTATATTACGTTACCCGACTTTTTGAGTAGCGTCAAAAACGTATGGGTGTGGTGTGAGAACTTCTTATCATTAACTAAACCCACAGAACTAAACTAATTTCTACAACAGAAGATAAAGAATATATAGCGATGATAAAGCCGAATGAATGTGTGATATTGATTGAGAGTATGCGGCATAAAACAATGCTTCTTTCTTTTCTGTTGTAAGGGTAAAAGCAGAGGTTTCGCATGTGCGAAAATAAGCAGGAGAAAGGAAGGAGGGTTGCTATTTTCCCTCCTTCCGATCAGGACGGGCGGCAATGCCGACCGTTAGGGGCTTTGCGGGCTTTCAGTTTCATTTTTGCAGGGTCGCACCCTGGCGGTTGTATTCAAGTTATAGGTGGCTCCTTGTAAAGAAAAACGCCGAAATTACGGCGTTTTGACAGGGGTTGCTGATTTAAAACGAAAGGAAAATCAATGAATAATAAAATTAAAGAAATTCGTATACCAGCAAAGAAAGAATATGACTTTAAGGTTGCGAAAGCAATCAATCGCAGACAGAGAATAAAAATTGATAACGGTAAGTTGATAACCGAAACCAAATATACTGTCGGCGGTATGCAGTATAAGGTTAATTCCATTTTCGATATAGAAAGCTCTCCGAAAAGTGAAGAAGCGTTAAAAAATCTTATGGCAAAAGAAATAAATAATGCTTCATAAAAGCTGGACTTTAAGACCGCTTGGGAGTATTGTGTTGGTGCAGAAATATTAAACTGCGAAAATGCACTCTCAATCGGTTTGACACTTGAAAGGAGATTATGAATTTATGTCAAACCAAACAGAAAAAAGAATAACTGCGTTATACTGCAGACTATCTCAGGAAGATGAGAAAAAGGGTGATAGCGATAGCATCGTCAATCAAAAAGAAATGCTTCAAAGGTATGCCAAACAAAACGGTTTTACCAACATGCAAGTTTTTGTGGATGACGGTTACTCAGGAGTGAGTTTTAACCGACCCGGTTTTCAAAGTTTACTTGAACTGATGGAAAACGGAAAGGTTGAAACACTCATCACCAAAGACCTATCCCGACTCGGCAGAAACTATATTGAAGTCGGTCAGTACACTGAAATAATGTTTCCCCGTTGGAATGTTCGGTATATTGCTGTCAACGATAATTACGATTCGCTTTACACCGAAGGCAACGAACTTGCTCCCTTCAAAAATCTGTTCAATGAGTGGTATGCAAGGGATACAAGTAAGAAAATCCGTGCGGTGTTCAAGGCAAAAGCAGAGCGTGGTGAAAGAGTCGGAACCTCGGTTCCTTACGGTTACAAACGGGATCCCAAAAAGAAAGGTCATCTCCTTATTGATGAGGTGAGCTCGCAGGTGGTAAGAATGATTTATGACCTATGCGCAGCGGGAAACGGACCGAGATATATCGCAAAAATTCTAAGAGACAAGCAAATTGTTAAGCCGACTATTTACAGGTATCGTCAGGAAGGTAAATATGGTTGTATAACCGACACAACCGACATCTATGGTTGGAATGACCGAACCGTTGCCGGTATCCTTGACAACGAGGTTTATCTCGGCACCACCGTTAATTGTAAATCCACGGTTGTATCCTATAAGGACAAGCGTGTAATCGAACGACCTGAGAGTGAGTGGTTAAGATTTAAAAACACTCACGAAGCGATTATTGATGAAGCTACCTGGGATATTGTAAGAAAAGTCAGAGCAGGAAAACGAAGAAGAACACGGCGTGGTGAAGTAAATAAGTATAGCGGTATACTGCATTGTGCAGACTGCGGTTCCAAGATGTATTTTATATGGGGAACGACCATTAAGGAAGATGCCTTTGGATTTATTTGCAGCCGATACCACAAGCATATGGGCGAGGAATTATGTACTCCTCACAAGATAAGAGAAAAAGCGTTGGATGAAATTGTTCTTGAAGAAATCCGGAGGATAACCTACTATGCGCGAACGAAAACCAATGAATTTATTGAGTTTATAAACAACAAAAGCTCCTCAGAAAACCGAAGGGAGCTCAGCGCAAAAGAAACGGAACTCAGGCGTAAAGAAAAACGGAACAGCGACCTTCATGCATTGTTCAAAAGACTGTATGAGGACAATGTTATTGGTAAAGTCAGCAACGAAGAATTCCGTATGTTATCCGAAGGATACAGAGAAGAACAAAAGAGCATTAAAGAAGTAATACCCCAACTTCAAAAAGAAATTGAGGAACTGAAATCTATCACCGTTAACGTTGAAAAATTTATATCGATTGCAAAGAAGTACACCGACCTGCAGGAACTGACACCGGAGATACTGAGAACCTTTATCTCAAAGATTGTTATTCACGAACGCGCGCAAAAGTGGAAAAAGACATCTGAACAACAAATTGATATCTACTTCCAATATATCGGCAGTATTCCTGAAGCACCAATAGAAAAAGCAAGTTGAAAACAGAAAGGACGGACAGCCGAAACTGTCCGTCCTAACCTGAGCCACCGCCTTACGCTAAAAAATCCTTATGAGAAGTAGCGTAAAGGTTGTTCTCTTTTTTCTTTTTTTGTTTTTTTATTTGTAGTTATCGCGGTAGATAAGTTGCTCTGCCGTGTGGCGAAGTTCCTCATCACTTGAAATACTGCTTCCTGCCTGCAAAATGGATTCCTGCACAAATGCGGGCAGACCTTGGAAATACTGACTCTCTCTTGGGTCATACTGCTTGTTTTCGTTTTCAACGGGTATCATTATATCACCTCTTTCGTGATATTATTTTGCCCTTTTTCAATGTATATATAATTTTCTGTTTTTGGTTGAAAATAATATCATTTTAAATTATAATAGTCTTATAATCCGATATGAAAGGAAACTGGAAATGCTGATACGCCGTGCAGTATACAACGATATAGCCAAAATCAACGACCTATTGCATCAGGTGCTGGATGTGCACCACAAAGGCCGCCCCGATATTTTTAAAGATAACACAACAAAATATACCAACGCCGAACTTGCCAAGATTATTGACGATGACAACCGTCCTGTATTCGTGGCCGATGTTGACGGTGAGGTAGTAGGATATGCGTTTTGCATTTTTCAACAACATCTTAACAGCAACATTCTGACCGACATCAAGACGCTTTATATCGACGACCTTTGCGTTGACAAAACAAAACGCGGTCTGCACATTGGTACTGAACTTTATAATTTTGTGTTGAATTTTGCTAAAAATTCAGAATGCTACAATATAACGCTCAATGTATGGTCCTGTAATTCGGACGCTATAAAATTTTATGAAAGTTTGGGGTTAAAACCTCAAAAAGTCGGGATGGAAAAAATACTTTGATATAAAAAACAAGACAGGAACCCCTGCCTTGTTTTTTGTTGTAGTTACAATTTAACCTTTTAATCATTTCTTGGGCACGCGAGTTGCCATTTTACATCTGAAATAGCCGGTTGCGTCTTCCCTTTTGTCACTAGTTGATTCACTGGTGTAACCGTCGCTATAAGTTTTGGTCGTGGTAACTGAATATTCAATATAAAACTCGCATGAAATGCTATAGGTTTCATATCTTAAGCCAAGATTTTCCTCTTTTGACAGGAACAGACAAATTTCATCCCTGTCATCTTCGGTCAATTCCTCAATCCCAAAGTTGCTTGCCAACAGCCCGTCATTGCAACCGCAGTTATAAAGCGTTGAAAACTTTTCTTCCTGCTCTTTTTCCCATTCTTTGGCACGGTGTTTGACTATACCCTTATAATCGCCGTATAATTCATCAGGAGTGGCATCCCTTGAATAATCACCGTCGGGCAAGGAAAAGAAATAAAATGCAATGCCGTCCTTTAAAGGTATAACAACTTTCAGTCTTGGGTCTTGCTGAAGTTTTTCTATTGTGCGTTTATATAGAGGGGCCTCCTCAAGGATTTTTCTTCTTTGCTCAACATATCTCTTTTTACCCGCGTCGGTATCGCATATGACAACCAACCAAATTATGATAGTAACAATGTAAACCAAAAGGAAAATAAACCAATGCGGAATTTTAGTCCATTGCCAATAAAACACAGTCAACGGCGGCAAAACAACCTGAAATATAGAAAACAATGTCGTAAATATGTAAATCACAACGCGTGTGATTTTACCGTTTTTATCAAGGTCTTTAAAAGCGTGGCCGTACTCAACACCCAAAAGTACAAACTTTTTGGGTAATCGGTTTTTTATAAATGAAAACACTAAAGCGGCAACATAAATCACTGAAAAAACTATTATGGATAAAGCGGACATTGCTGTTCCCCTTTCTATTTAGTTCCTTTTACGCAATATATAAAAGTTTTGACTAAAACTTTTATAGAAGTCACCTTAAAAATCCGTTGACAATATGCTCTTCGGCTTCGGCCTCAGTAAGTCCCAAAGTCATCAGTTTGATAAGTTGTTCTCCCGCAATCTTACCGATAGCCGCCTCGTGAATAAGGCTGGCATCAACATGGTTGGCATTGACCTTGGGCACAGCGCCAACCTTGGCATTGTCCATAACAATGGCGTCACACTCGGTGTGGCCGTTGCAACGGTTGTTGCCGTTTATATTGGAAATAAACAACTGACGTGAATTATCCTTGGCGACCGAACGTGAAACAACGTGCGCAGCGCAATCTTCACCGTCCATATCAACCGAGAAATCGGTTGTGGCCGACTGATTTCCGTGGGTCATTATTTTTTCGCCAATTATAAGTGTTGCCTTATCCTTTAAAACGGCAGTTGTAGTACGGTAAGTTGAATCAACACCCTTTAGCTGCACCGTTTCCATCTCAACATATCCGCCCTCATCAACATTGACAACGGTTGTGGGGTTCATTAAACGCTCTCCGTTACCGTTGCCCTCGCCGTAGTGCTTTTCAACATATTTGAGTTTTGCATTTTTGCCGACATAAAAGGTGTGAATACCGCTGTGCTCAGTAGTTGCATCACCGTCGTTATGAATTCCGCAACCTGCAACGATAACAACATCTGCGTCATCACCTATATAAAAATCATTATAAACTGTCTCACGGATACCTGCTTCGGACAAAAGCACAGGGATGTGCACACTTTCCTTTTTTGTGCCGGGTTTTATTATGATGTCAATACCCGATTTGTCGGTCTTGGTTACTATATCAATGTTGGCGGTTGTCTTGCGGTCGGCACTTTCACCGTTGGCGCGTATGTTATATGCACCGCTAGGCACATCGTGCAGATCGGCGACCTGCTCCAACAACTGTTTCTGAATACTGTCTAAAGCCATTTTTAAACTCCCAAAATAATTAAAGTTTATTTGTCAATACCGAACAGGCGGCCGAAGATGTATCCAACAAAGACGGTAGAATATCCTCTTTTGTGCCGTCCTCACGGATTTTACCGTCGGCAATAACAATAATACGGTCGGCAATGTTCAAAATTCGCTCTTGGTGAGAAATGATGAGAATAGAGCCGTTAATCTTTTCGCGCATTTTCTCAAAAACTGCGATGAGGTTGCTGAAACTCCAAAGGTCGATACCCGCTTCGGGCTCGTCAAATACGGTTAACTCAGTACCTCTAGCCATTGCCATTGCAATCTCAATTCTTTTCAGTTCTCCGCCCGAAAGGCTTGCATTGACCTCACGGTCAACATATTCACGGGCGCAAAGTCCCACCTCTGACAAATATTTACAGACCTCACCAACGCTCAGATCCTTACCGCTTGCAATTGTTACAAGGTCTTTTACGGTAATGCCCTTGAAACGTACGGGTTGCTGAAAAGCATAACTTATGCCCATTTTTGCACGGTCGGTAATTGATGCGTTTGTGATGTCCCGACCGTTGAAAAGTATCTGACCGGATGTAGGAATATAAATACCTGCAATTAACTTGGCAAGTGTGGATTTACCGCCACCGTTAGGGCCTGTAAAAGCAACAAAACCCTCGTCAATGGTAAGGCTTACGTCTTTGATTATATCTTTTGTGCCCTCATCATTCTCGGCACTGAAGTAAACATTTTTAAGTTCTAACATTTTAACCTCCAGAAAACGGAAAATATTATATCCGTATTATATTATTATACATATTTTATTTCAATAAGCAAGTGGCAATCCCTATAATTTTACATATTTTGACCTTGGTTATATCTATACTTATGTCAATTCCCCGTTGCAAATTTTGTCAGATTGAGGTATAATAGTTGCATAATTTGTAAATTCAGGGTGAACTTTATGAGAATGAAAAGATTAAAGCACTTAGACGACCGCAAATCGGCCGTCGGCGGTCTGCTTATTTCGGCTATGTCGGATGACCTTAATTTTTCCACAGCCGGTGATAAAAAAGACTTTCTTGACCTTAAGGGATGGTTCGGTGTTGAGCGTCCCTTATGGCTCGAGATTGGTTGCGGAAAGGGGCAGTTTGCCTGTGAATTGGCAAAACAAAACCCCGATATCAACATCGTCGCCGTTGAGAAAAACACCAACGTTATCGTTCAGGCCTGTGAAAAAGCCATCGAACTTGGTGTCGAAAATGTACGTTTTTTAAAATGCGGTGCCGAATATATAACCAAGTACTTAAAACCTCACTCGGTCGAGCGTTTGTTTTTAAATTTTTCGTGTCCCTATCCCAAAAAGAGTCACGCAAGCCACCGTTTGACCTCGCCAACATTTTTGCCACTTTACCGCGAACTGCTGTGCGAGGGCGCGGAAATACATCAAAAAACCGACAATATGCAGTTGTTTGAGTTTTCATTGGAACAGTTTTCCAACCACGGCTTTACGCTCAAAAATATTTCATTAGACCTTCACCACAGCGATTTTGAGGGCAACATAGTAACGGAATACGAACAGCGTTTCGTTGCACAGGGCTTGCCTATCTACCGCCTTGAGGCGTATATCAAATCCGAAAAATGAGGACACTTTAATGTCATATTATAACGACCACGCTAAATACGGCGATTTTTTCAACAGTCACGACCCCGACCGTAACAACCGTCCGTCAGGCAACCGAAAACCGCCCAAGAAAAAACGGCATCTTAAACCCTTTGCAAAATTTTTGATGACCGTTGTTTGCCTTACTGTTGTTGCAGTAATAATTGCCACCTCGGTATCCAAATGTTCAAGCGGTATGAACGAGACTGCAAACGGCACACAGTCATCTGTTTTGTCTGAAACTGCGTCTAATGTCAACACAACACCTCAATATAATTCAAAACGTCCGACCGTAACCGAGCATACGGTAACACTTGGTGCACAAATTGAAAGTTCTCACGCCGTTTTAGTTGATGCTTCAAGCAACACCGTCCTTGCCCGACGCAATGCAGATAAGGTAATCTATCCTGCATCAATGACCAAGGCGGTAACATTGCTTATCGTTGCCGAGAATATTAAAGACATCACCGCAACTTTTAAAATAACATCTGATATAATTGACCCGTTGTATAAAGAGGGTCTCACACTGGCTGGATTTGCACCGGGCGAAGAGGTCAAAATCATTGATATGATATACGGAATGGTGCTTGAATCGGGCGCCGAGGCTTCGGTTGGATTGGCAATTCACATTGCGGGGTCAGAAGCCGAATTTGTCAAACTGATGAACAAAAAAGCCCAAGAATTGGGGCTTGAAAACACCCATTTCACCAATGTTAGCGGTCTGCACGACAAAAATCACTACACTACCTGCACCGAAATGGCTATATTGATGCAAGAGGTAATAAAGAACGATTTTTGTCGTGATATTATCTCAACTGAATATCATAAGGTGCCCAAAAACGGTAGCCGTGCAGAACTGACATTCCACAGCGGAATGTTTGAGAAGATGTATGGCAACGAGCCTGAGGTTGCAACCGTTAAAGGTGGGAAAACGGGATTCACAAGCCAATCATTATACTGTCTTGTAAGTTTTGCCGTTACCGATGACGGACGGAACATCATCTGTGTCACCGCAAAGGGCGAGCAGAAGTACTCCCCTATTTACGACTGCATCAAACTTTATAAAGACTACACCCACCCTGTAAAATGATATAGGAATCGTCTTTAACCTGCTCTTTTAAGTTGTCGTCAAAAATGCT
>JAZNBS010000001.1:0-20004 GCA_045587185.1 Acutalibacteraceae bacterium | reverse complement strand
GGTTCGTGTATCCACGGGAAGAAATCACGGTATAGCATTTCAGGACGGTAAAACCACGGGTAACCGCCGAATATCTCATCCGAGCACTCCCCTGAAATTGCAACGGTATGATTTTCCTTGACCTTTTTGCAGAACAGTAAAAGCGAGGAATCAATATCGGCCTGACCGGGGAAATCACGGGCATCGGTGGCCGGCAACAGACAGTCGGCAACCTCAAAATTCGGTGCAATAAGCACAGTGTGGTCGGTCATAAGCCAACGGGCCAGATACCTAGCAAAATCGTCATCGCCTTGCGGTTGGAAAAGCGATTGCTTGAAGTTTTCTCGGTTTCCCTCATACTCAAAGGAATAGGTTGATAATGTTCTTCCTTTTTTGCGGTATCCCTCTGCCGCGAGAGCCGTCAGTACCGACGAATCAAGTCCACCCGATAAAAATGTGCATAACGGGACATCGCTGACCGTCTGACGTCGTACGGCATCAGCAATCAGTTCCCCTATCTCATTTGCGGCCAATTTCGCATCTCCCGACCACGGTTTGGCTTCCAAGAACCAATATTTCCACACCTTTAACCCACTGTCTGAAAATTCGGCACATTCGGCGGGTTTTAGTTCCTTTATATCACGGAAAACACCGCTTCCTTGCAAGGTTACAGGGCTTAAAAATATTAACTGCCAGAGTCCGAGCATATCAACCTTTCTTGAAATTTTTGGATTTTGCAGTAGGGATTTTATCTCGGACGCAAACATGAATCCACCGTCCTGTCGGGCAAAGAAAAATGGCTTAACACCAAGGCGGTCACGTGCCATAAACACCTTTTTTGACGATATGTCATACACTGCAAATGCAAAAATTCCGTTCAGTTTTTTAGGACACTCGTTGCCGAAAATAATGTAACTCCAAAGTACCGTTTCGGTGTCGCAGTTTGTCTTAAATGTAGCACCGTAAGGCTCTAATTCCTTGCGCAATTCTGGTGAGTTGTATATTTCCCCGTTGTAAACTATTACATACTGCCGCCCCATAAATTCGGCCATCATCGGTTGACGTCCATTTTTGGGGTCCATAACACTCAGACGGTTGTGGTGAAACGCAACATTTTGGTCAAGAAACTCCTCGGTTGCGTCAGGTCCGCGAGACTTCATAACACTTCCCATTTTTCGTAATATTTCCTGTGACGGCTTTTCTTTAAAATCTATCATTCCACATATTGAACACATAAAAATCTCCCCATTGTTTTAAAGTTATCATTAGTATTTTATGCAGTGCAACGGTATTTTTTGCTTTACTTTTTAGTTTTCTATGCTACAATATTTACGGAGGATAAAACTATGTTAAAAAACTGCTTTTAAGGAGCGTATTTATGGGATTATTAAAATTGCTTGAAAGCATCCGCTGTCCATTTCTTGATGCCTTTTTCTCTGCTGTAACTCACCTTGGTGAGGAAACCGTGTTCATTGTTGTGGGCATTCTTTTCTTCTGGTGCATCAACAAAAAGGAAGGGTATTTTATTTTGTCTGTAGGACTTATCGGCACGGTTATAAACCAATTTTTAAAACTGTTGTTCAGAATCCCGAGACCTTGGGTAAAAGACCCCGAATTTACCATTGTTGAGTCTGCACGTGCCGAGGCTACGGGTTACTCATTCCCCTCCGGACACACACAAAGTTCGGTTGGCATTTTCGCAAGTATCGGACTTTGGAACGCGAAACTCTGGATAAGAATTCTTTGCGTTGCCGCATGTGTGCTTGTACCGTTTTCAAGACTTTATCTCGGTGTGCACACTCCGTTAGATGTCGGCGTTTCGTTTGTTATTGCACTGGCACTTGTTTTCGGATTTTATCCGATTATCAAAAAGTGCATTGAAAAGCCGTTTAAAATGCGTGTTTTACTGTGTTCGATGACCGTTTTGTCCATTGCATATCTATTGTTTGTCAACCTTTACAATTTCCCTGCCGATATTGATATTCACAACTATGATGAGGGGCTTAAAAACGGATATAAAATGATTGGTTGCATTATAGGTCTTTGGATTTCCTTTGAGGTCGATTTGAAGTTCACAAAGTTCGAAACCGATGCAAAATGGTGGGCTCAGATTTTAAAATTTGTATTGGGTCTTATCCCTGTTTTGCTTATAAAAATATTTCTTAAAGACCCGTGCTATGCCCTTTGCGGTGGCAATTTTGTAGGCGATGCGATGCGATATTTCCTTATCACTGCATTTGCAGGATGCATCTGGCCTATGACCTTTAAGTTCTTCAAAAAATTGGGCAGATAAACACAACTTAAGTTAATATTTTAAAACAAGGAGTTTTTATTATATCCTTAGTCAGCCCAAGTTGGCACAAAAATATCCACCCGCCAAAGTGAGCGGGTGGATATTTCTTTGTGATTTTAATTTGAATCAAGAGCAAACTTGGCTCTGTACTCCTCGAACGCTTTAGTATAGGCGCTGTTCGGGTCATTCTTGACGTGGCTGAGATACTCGTGGGCTTCAAAGGTGCCGTGCTGTGACTCGATAATGGCAACGGCAACGTTGGAACAATGGTCTGATACACGCTCATAGTTGGTCAAAAGGTCGGTCAAAACAAAGCCCAATTCAATGGTGCAGTTGCCGTGTTGCAGACGTTTTACGTGATGGCTCTTGATGTCGGCGATTATACCGTCAATAACCTGCTCAAGCGGTTCAACCGACGATGCGAGTTGGATATCGTTGTTTTTGAAAGCATTGTTTGTTAAATTGAGTATTTCAAGCACTGCATCTTTAAGTACGGCAATTTCGGTATTTGCTTCGTGCGAGAAAGTAATCTTCTTCTCATGAATTTCACGCGCAACACTGACAAGATTTTCAGCATGGTCACCGATACGCTCAAAATCATTTATTGTGTGCAGTATCTTGGCAATTTTCTTGGAATCAGACTCTGAAGCACCCTTGCTCGAAATTTTTACCATATAGGTTCCCAACTGGTCCTCAAAATTATCAAGCATGGTCTCCATTTCAGAAACCTCTTCAGCCACCTTATCGCTATAGTTTCCAACTGTCAAAACAGCCTTTTCGAACGCATTTTTGGAAACGTCAGACATTTCGACAACAACGTCAAGAGCGTTGGTTACAGCAAAGGAAGGAACGGTGAGCAAACGCTCATCCAAAAGTTTACACTGCTTTTCATCCTGTTTTTCGGGCACAAGTTTGTTGGCAATGGCCTCAAGCATTTTGGTGAACGGGAACAGCAAAATGGTTGTGAACACATTAAATATGCTATGAACAATGGCTATTTCAAACGGTGTTATAGCGCGCTTTAAGAATTTAAAATCGACAACATAGGTGAGTATGCAGAACGGAATAAGCACTAACATTGTACCTATTATGTTAAATGCAAGGTGAACAACGGCAACCTTTTTCGCATTTCGGCTGACGCCGATACTTGAGATAACCGCAGTGACACAGGTACCAATGTTCTGACCCATAATAATAGGGATTGCCATACCGTATGTAACTCCGCCGCCCGAAGCCAATGCTGCTGTAGCCGCAGTCTGCAAAACACCGACAGATGCGGCCGAACTTTGAATGATACCGGTAAACACTGCGCCGAAAGCAACAGCAAGGAATGGATTTTCAAAAGCAGTAAGCAGACTTGTAAAGCCATCCATTTTGGTTAACGGTTCCATCGCATCCGACATCAAGGTCATACCAAGCATCAAAACGGCAAAGCCAACCAAAATACCGCCGATATTGTGATGTTTCTGCTTCTTACTTGCCATTATAAGCAGAATACCCACCAATGCAAATATAAGAGAAAAGGTTGAAGGTTTCAAAAGCATCAGGAAAATGTTGTCACCCTCAATACCCGCAAGGCTCAATATCCACGCGGTAAGTGTTGTACCGATATTTGAACCCATCAATACACCGATTGTCTGACCAAACTGCAACAATCCTGAGTTGACAAGACCAACCAGCATAACAGTCAAAGCCGAGGATGACTGAATGGCTATGGTTATACCCGCACCGAAAAGCAGTGCAAGAAACCTTTTATCAGTAACCTTGATAAGTGTTTTTTCAAGTTTACCTTTAGCCATTTTTTCAAGACCGCCTGACATAACATTCATTCCGTAAAGGAAGAATGCCAGACCGCCAAGCAAAGTGATCACCGCAAGAATGATATCTTTTACTCCCATAATTCACACCTTAACTTTCCTTTAATCCTATTTTATTTTCAACTTACCTGCGCATTATAACGCAAGAAAGTAAAATCCAGAACACACAAATGTTAAATCTGTGTTAAATTATATTTTTAACAATGGTAGCATTGCTTTTACTTTGTACAAACATTCTACCGTATCCTAACACAAAATATTTTGCCATTATTTGGGCTGTTCCTTGCTTCCCAAGGGTATAATTTTTTCAAAAAGGCAAGTGTAATTGGACGTAACAAGTCGGTCCTCATGCAAAGAGCCAAAATACCAATGATTGAATTTAACCGATTTTGCAAGTTCCTGAAAATAGCCGTTAAGTTTGTTAAGTCGGTCAGGTTGACCTTTTCTTAAAAGCATTGAACTTTTGACAAGCAACGGCGGTTCGTGGGTGATTATATAATCTACCTTAAGACCTGCTTCGTCAAGATTTCTGGCACCCGTTTCAAGTTGCATCGGAGTCGGCAACTCGTCGCGGTACCATATGCCCTTTTCTTCCTCATGTCTTAATTCACGGTCATCGCTCTCACCTCCGCCGAAGGTGAAAACCTTGACACCGTCTATGTTGAATATCTGACCTCGCATAAGATGGAACAGGTTTCCGCTTATGCGGTGAACGTGACCGCCTTTCCACACCGTTTCACGGCAGGAGTTTATCTTACGGAAATTTTCGTGAGTACCGTCAACAAAGCAGACCGTAAACTTTCGGCTTCCAAGATAATCTATAACGCTTTTTTCACGTTTTGAGCCGTTCCAAAGATAACCGAAATCACCACAGACAATAAGAATATCGTCGGGCTTCAGTTTACGCCACTGTGCATCATAAAGCCTTGACTCGTCCCCGTGCATATCACCCGTAACGTATACCACGAAAATCACCCCCAAAAATATAATTTTCTTAAATTTTAAAAATAACACTTTAAATCAAAGCAAAAACTTGCTATACTTACTATGTATTATACTATCACCCATTACTTATTTCAAGGAGAAACACTGTGTTTAAGAAGATTTTTTGCATATTTTTTGTTGTTATACTTACTTTTTCGGCCTTAACGGTGCCGACTTTTGCCTATACACCGACTAATTTTGACATTGAGGCAGAGGGCGCAATGTTGGTCAATATGGACACGGGTGATGTTTTGTATCAGAAAAACATTGACCACAAACTCTACCCTGCCTCGCTCACCAAACTGATGACGGCGCTTGTACTTTGCGAAAATTCAGATGATATTGACTCTGAAACAATAACCGTGTCCGACTATGCTATAAAATCAATTCAGGGCACCGATTCTTCGACCGGCGGACTCAAAGCGGGCGAAGTTTTGACAGTACGTCAAATGCTGTATGTTCTGTTGATGTCCTCGGCCAACGAGGGTGCAAATGCCATTGCCGAGCACGTTTCGGGCAGTGTTGAGGCTTTTTGCGAAAAGATGAACCAAAAAGCGGCACAACTCGGGATGGTCGGTACACACTATGTAAACGCACACGGTCTGCACGACGTTGAACACTACACCACCGTTAGTGATATGTACAAGCTATCATCGGCAGTGCTTTCGATAGATGCACTGAAAGAGATTGTCAATACCGCAAAATACAAACTTGAAGCCACCAACAAAAACCCCTCCCGCACCCTTACCACCACCAATTTCCTTATGCTTAACAACGGGCAGAAATGCATCTCCGAAAAGTATAAAAACCAGTCATATTACTATAAATACGCCAAAGGAGTTAAAACAGGTTATACCAATGCCGCAGGGCGTTGTCTTGTATCAACTGCGTCCAAAAACGGATACAACTATATGTGCATAATTATGAACAGCCCGGTTTTGGAAAACGGCAAAAAAATCCGAGTTGAATTCGGTGACAGTAAAGCGCTTTACGAATGGGCATTCAACGAATTTGAGTACAAAACGGTACTTAATTCCGAAGAAATTGTTGGAGAGGTGTCCGTTGACCTTTCAAGTGATACCGATTTTATTTCGGCCATACCCGAAAAAAGTCTTTCAGCCATTGTTCCCAAAGTTGCCGACAGTTCAACCGTAAGCCTTGATATACGTTGGTATGAAGATGTTTTCAGCGCGCCGGTTGAAAAGGGCGATTTTCTCGGTGAATGTGATGTTGTTTACGCCGGTGAGGTTTTGGGCACCGTTACATTGGTTGCCTCACAGGATGTCGAGCGCAGTGCGTTTATGTATATCGGCCGTGGCATCGGTAACTTTTTCTCAACTATTTTCGGCCATTGGGCATTTTATCTCATACTTGGAATAATTGCCGTTATAATTATTATTTTCGTAACCTCGCTTGTTATCCTTAATTCGCCCAAACACAAGCGTAAAAAGAAAAACAGAAGGTATTGATCTATGACATTTGACGAAAGGAAAGCACAGGTTAGGTTCTATTTGGGAAAGGTCATACACATCGGTATTGACCGACCTGTCGGTTATGTTCACAAAAAAGGTAAAAAGGTGTTGCACTACCCCATAAATTACGGGTATATTCCTGACGTTTTTGGCGGTGACGGCGAAGAACTTGATGTATATTTGTTAGGTGTCACACAACCCGTCACTGAATATACCTGCCGTGTTATAGGCATCGTCCACCGTGAAAACGATGTGGAAGACAAACTAATTGCGGCACCCGACGGAATGACCTTCACAGCCGAACAAATGGCAACCGCCATTCATTTTCAAGAAAAGTATTATAATACATATATTGAGGTTTGCAATGTTAACCTTTAAAAATGTCAAACCGTTTACAGCACAACACGGTATGCGCTTGAATTTAAATACTTTAGCAAACGACAAACCATTCTTAACCCCCGACAGAGTCTGTCGGGGGTTGTTATACTATGTATTATTCTTACTTCTTCTTGTCATATCATCTTGTTTTGGGGATACGCCGAAACGGGCTTTATACATTCGGTAGAACGAGGAATAATCCTTAAATCCACAGGAAATACAGACCTTGCCTGCGTGTTCGCCTGCTCTAATACGGTTTCTGGACGCAATCAGCCTTTTAATGGTGATATATTCCCAAACGCTTGTGCCCATTGCCTTTTTGAAAAGGCGGTTAAGTTGGGACTGACTCAAGAAAAATTCATCGCTCAAACGGCTCAACGACAACGGCTCGTAAAGGTTTTTATTGATATAATCAATTAACTGCACAACCGTTTCCACATCGTTATTCTGAGCATCCTCGAGACGGTCTTTTTTCATATAATATGCCTTATACAACTCACAAAGCAAGCAAAACAATTTGCCCTGTGTTTCAAGTTTTATACCCATTGGAGTTTCGGGATTGATACTCTCAAAGCATTGCTGATACAACCCACTCAGAAAATCATCCCTAGAATAACGGTTAAGTTTACCCAAAGGGCGGTCGAAAAACGGTTTCATCAAAAGACCTTTCGGGTCATATTCCTTAAAAAGTTCCGGAAAAAAATGAATAACCGTACGTTCATACGGCATATCACCCATAACCCTTAGAAAGTGTGCTTCTGACGGTTGCATAACCATTACATCACCGGGTTTCAGTACGTATTCACTGCCCTCGACAGTATAACAGCAGTAACCAGAAATGAAATAATAAATTTCAACTCGGTCGTGCGCGTGCATCTGAAAATCTTCATTTTCCGGATGCTCTGTGAGGGTATTATGAATTGAAATATCATCAAATTTCATATTATAAAACTTTTTCATATATTGTTCCATCATCCTTGCGTTTTCGCCAAAAACAAATCATTACAACTACGTTGCGCAGATTAGCAATATTTTTGTAGTAATTATACCACTAAATGCGCAAATCTGCAATATATAAAAGCCAGAAAAAGCACCTAAAAACAGCAGTGCGGTTATTTTTTGTTTAAACCCGACCATAGGCAATAAAACACACAAAATATTCTCAACATCTTGATAAATATAACAGTATAATGTATAATATACTCAACAAAAATCTGTGAGGATATTTATGAAATCATTTACCGTAGGCAAAAACGATGCAGGTCTTCGGCTTGACAAGTTTGTGACCAAAGCCGCTCCCCTGCTTCCAAAAACATTGCTTTACAAATACATAAGACTAAAACGCATCAAAGTGGATGGCAAACGTGCAGAGATAAACACCCGCCTTGTACTTGGCTCGGTGATTGAAATGTATATCAACGACGAGTTTTTTGAGCCGAAATCACCTAAATACGATTTTTTGTCCGCATCCAAGGTGCTTGATATCGTTTATGAGGATGAGAATATTCTGCTTGCCGACAAAAAGCAAGGTTTGCTTGTACACCCCGATGAGAATGAGTATAACGACACATTAATTGCCCGTATACAGCGTTATTTGTATGAAAAGGGTGAATATAATCCCGATGCCGAAAACAGTTTTAAGCCTGCTTTAGCCAACCGTATCGACCGTAACACGGGCGGTATCGTTATAGCCGCCAAGAATGCCGAGGCTTTGCGTATCCTTTGCGATAAGATAAAGACCCGCGAACTTGATAAAATGTACCTTTGTATAGTCCATGGTACCCCCAACAAAAAAGCAGACATTCTTGAAGGTTTTCTTGAAAAGAATGAGGACAAAAAACAGGTCTATATCAAAAACAAACAGACCGACGAAACCAAAACAGTACGCACAAAATATTCGTGTATGGCCTCACACGACGGCCTTTCACTTTTAAAGGTCGAACTTTTGACGGGCAGAACGCATCAGATACGCGCGCATATGGCATCCATCGGGCATCCTCTGCTTGGTGACGGCAAATACGGTGTAAATCAGAAAGATAAGGCTATGGGTTTCAAATACCAAGCGCTATATTCTTACAAACTGAAGTTCAACTTTACAACCGACGGCGGAATTTTGGAGTATCTTAACGGCAAAACCTTCGCCGTACCCAAAGTATGGTTTGCCGACCAACTCTTTCCCGATGTTAAATATTAAAAGAATAAAGATTCTTCGCTGCGCTCAGAATGACAACAGCCGAACATTCGTGTCATTCCGAGTGATGCGAGGAATCTTTTTATTAATTGACACTATAACGCTGAAACCTTATCCAAAGCATTTAAACTTGCACAACGGTAAATCTCCCAACATAAAAACAGACCCTGCGAAAACGCAAGGTCTGTAATTTTTAAATAATACAGATTATCTCTTTGAGAACTGAGGAGCACGACGAGCACCTTTGAGTCCGTACTTCTTACGCTCTTTCATTCTAGGATCACGGGTCAAGAAGCCGGCCTTCTTGAGTTCGGGACGGAGTTCCTCGCTGTACTGGAGAAGTGCGCGGGATAGACCGTGACGGATAGCACCTGCCTGACCGGTAACACCGCCGCCTGCAACACGGCAAACAATATCAAACTTATCAAGGTTGTCGGTGAGTGCCAAAGGCTGACGAACAATGAGTTTCAAGGTCTCAAGACCAAAGTACTCTTCGATATCACGGTCGTTAATGGTGATTTTACCTGTACCGTTGTAAACGCGTACGCGAGCGACAGAACTCTTTCTTCTGCCTGTTCCATAGAAATAAGGCTTTCCTTCAAACATCAGTATGTCCTCCCTTCAAATTAAAACGCAAACTCTTCAGGCTTTTGAGCAGCGTGTACATGCTCAGCGCCCTTGTAGATGCGAAGTCTGGTGAGAGCCTGTCTGCCGATAGTGGTATCGGGAACCATGCCCTTAACGGCAAGTTCCATAGCAAGCTCGGGTCTCTCTGCCATCAAAGTGGCATACTGAACTGCCTTGAGACCGCCAACATAACCGGTGTGACGATAGTAGAACTTCTTCTCCAACTTCTTGCCGGTTAAAACAGCCTTCTCACAGTTGATGATGATTACATGGTCACCACAGTCAACATGAGGGGTGAATGTGGGTTTAATTTTACCGCGAAGAATCTCGGCTGCTTTTGCAGCAACGCGTCCAAGGGGCTTGCCTGCAGCGTCGATAATGTACCACTTACGGGTAACATCAGCGGGTTTTGCCATAAAAGTAGACATAACGTTAACCTCCGAATAAATTTCTTTTTTTAGCCTATGTATCATACCATAGGTGAAAGCAGTTGTCAACAACAAAATTTTGAAATCTTAAAATAAATTTGTAATACTCTTGTTTTCTCTTGTTTTCTTGCTTTTTCTCTTGTTTTCTCATTATTTATTTTAAAAAATATTTTAAATTTTACCGTATTTACATTTCAATCTGTGGGTGTTATAATGTTATGTAATGATTTTTATGTGTCAAACTGATGCCGTCATAAGGCTGTTATTTTGTATGTCACGGCTAAACACAAATACATAAGCGATAAACTTTAATTTTGAGGGAAATATGGGATATTATTTGAATCCTGCGGAAATGATGACGATGTTTGCCGTACCGCAATCGGTTGCTGACAAACACTTGCGTCTTGCTTCTGCAGAACAGTTAAAGGTGCTATTATGGTGCCTTAAAAATTTGGACAAACAATTTGATATAACCGCAGTGTGTGACGGGTTGAAACTTGATGAATACACCGTTCGAGATGCACTTGACCATTGGTGCGAACGCGGTGTGCTTTGCAGTACGGTTGAAGTGAAACCCAACACAGAGCCTGAGAAGAAGACCAAGGCGGTCCGTTCTGCCGTTATTAAGCCCGGTCGTGATGAGGTTGCACGCCGAGGTCTGGAAGACCCTGAAATTGCCTTTATCCTGCGCGAAACCGAGCAAAAAATGGGCAGAATTCTGCGTCAGAGCGAGTCCTCTACCCTTGTTTGGTTGCACGATGATATGGGACTTTCGGGTTCGCTTATACTTATGATTGTGGGTTACGCGGTGACCGAAGGCCGTGCCAACATCGGTTTTATTGAACGTACCGCAATCGAATGGGTCAATGACGGCGTTTCTGATATTGTAACGGCTGAAGAGCGTCTTGTTCTTATGCGTCGCAGAAAATCTGCTTGGTATCTTGTTGAAACCGCTATGGGCATTGAGCACCGTTCCCCAACCAAAGCAGAACTTGAAATGGCCGACAAATGGGTCAACGAGTGGAACTACGGTCACGATATAATCCGCGAAGCATACGAGGTGTGCGTCAACACCACATCAAAATTCTCGGTTCCTTATATTAAAAAAATCGTTTCTGAATGGCATAAAGCAGGTGTCAAAACAGTAGACGACATTGTCGCCTTGAGTAACAAGAAGTCATCTGGCGCCAAAGTTGACAATAAAAATGACTACTCTGATTTTATTGACAGCATTGTATCACTTAACGAGGAGGACAACTAAATGGCTTTTTCCAATGAAGTATTGCGCGAAGCCTTAAAACAGGTTTCCAACCGGCATAAAAGTTCAATAAAAGCCTTTGAAAAGCAAAAAGCAGATGTTTACAATGCTCATCCTGAGTTGTCAGACATTGACACATTGATACAGATAAAGTCCTCAAAAATGGCACTTTTGATGTTCTCTGGCGAAACCGAACAGGCCGAAAAACTGCACCGCGAGGTTATTGAACATCAGGCACAAAAGGATAAGATTTTAAAACTTGCCGAGATGCCCGATTCTCCAAAATGCAGTTGTGCAAAGTGCGGTGACACGGGGTATGTTAATGGCAAAATATGCGATTGTGTAAACAGCATTGCCGCCGATTTGAGTTATTCTTCGCTTATCGGTGATATGCCATTAGACTCCTCAACCTTTAAAAATTTTGACCTTGATTATTACAGTGAAGAGAAAAATGAAAAAGGCATTTCCCCGAAAAGACAGATGTCTGCCGTTCTCAAAACCTGCCTTGAGTTTGCCGAAAACTTTCCCCAAGGCAAGAATCTTTTGTTCACCGGTAGCAGCGGTCTTGGCAAAACACATTTATCACTTGCCATTGCTAATGTTGTACTGAAAAAAGGATATAGAGTTATCTATGGCTCGGCACAAAACCTTATAAACGAAGTCAACCGCGAGGCTTTTGACCGTTCGGGTTCTACCGAAAAAATTGATAGTCTCAATTCCTGTGACCTCTTGATACTTGATGACCTCGGCACCGAGTTTTCGACCCAACTCAGCACATCAACGGTGTATAACATCGTTAACACAAGACTTATGAAAGGTCTTTCCACCGTAATCAGTACGAATCTCGACATCCGTCAAATAAACGACACATATTCGGAGCGTGTTGCATCCCGAATCATTGGCAGTTACACCATCTGCCCGTGCTTTGGCGGAGATATCAGACTTATTAAGGCCAAAAAAAAATAACTTTTGGGCAAAAATTTAACCCCCGAGCAAACGGAAGTTTCGTTTAAGGTGATTTATCCTTAAACCCAATTCCTCTGCTCGGGGGTTTTAAAATTCAAATTAGTCTGCCACGTAAGGAAGCAAAGCAACATAACGTGCACGCTTGATAGCAGTAGTGAGCTCACGCTGGTGAGCAGCACAGGTGCCGGTTACACGGCGGGGAAGAATCTTTGCGCGCTCGGAAATAAACTTCCTGAGTTTTGCAACATCCTTGTAATCAATGAACTCTGCACGGTCAACACAGAAGTGGCAAACCTTCTTTCTGGGCTTGCGGTGCATAGGTCTTTCATTCTTTTCCATTTTAAGGCGACCTCCTTTATAGATTTTGGGAGCCTTTTTCAAGGCTTGAATTTAAAAATCAAAACGGCAGATCGTCGTCAGTAGAGATTTCAGAAAAATCTCCCGAATCACTGTTGGAGAAAGACTGAGGAGCAGCTGCGGTGCTTACGGGAACATAACTTCCTGCATTACCGCCGTCACGCTTATTTTCTACAAAATGAGCATTGTTGACAACTACCTCATAGGTGGTACGGTTGTTACCGTCCTTGTCAGTATAGCGGTTCATACGAAGTGAACCCTCAATACCGATGCGCTGACCCTTGGTGAAGTAACGGCAAATAAACTCTGCCGACTGTCTCCAAGCAACGATGTTGATGAAATCAGCCTGTCTTTCCTCTCCGGATTTAAACTGACGGTCTACTGCTATAGAAAAACGGGTAACAGAAATGTCACTGTTAGTTTTTCTGAGTTCGGGATTGTCGGTCAATCTGCCGACGAGTACTACAACATTCATCGTTTGTACCCTCCTTACTTACTTGTGACCATGACTCTAAGAGCACCGTCGGTGATCTTAACAATACGGTCAAGTTCTGCGGGGAAAGACGGAGCACCGGTGAAAGTAACTACGATGTAGTAACCCTCGACTTCGTCGTTGATGGGATATGCAAGTCTGCGCTTACCCCAATCGTCAACGTTTTCAACGGTACCGTTCTCTGCGATCAAAGCCTTGAACTTCTCGACAAGAGCGGTGGTAGCTTCTTCACCGTTAACAACCGAGAAAACGAGCATTGCCTCATACTTGTTGGTAGCCATTCGTTACACCTCCTTTTGGACATTTGGCTCTCAAATTTCATTGAGGGCAAGGAGCTATTTACATAATAATGCTCAATAGCACACAATATTATATCAACACAGGTTCAATTTGTCAACAATTATTTTTCTAACTCTGCCTTTATCTTTAAAAAATCCTCAAAGGCTTCGGGTTTTTGCAGAGGGTTACGAAGCAAAGCCGACGGATGGAATGTGCCCATAAACTTGTATCTGCCTTTTTGCACCCAAGTACCATGCTGTTTTGTAACTCTGAATTCTGGGTCAATAAGTCTGCAAGCAGAAATTCTACCAAGGCACACAATAAATTCGGGGTCGATAAGTTTGACCTGCTCGCGCAGATATTTGATACAGGTTTCGGTTTCTTCCTGTTCAGGGTCGCGGTTTTTGGGTGGACGGCATTTAACCATATTGGCAATATACACGTCTTCCCTTTTAAGACCTATGGCAAGTATCATTTTTTCAAGCAACTGCCCTGCCTTACCGACAAACGGACGGCCCGTTTGGTCCTCGGTTTCACCTGGACCTTCACCTATAAACATAAGTCTTGCATTGGGGTTACCCTCACCAAACACAACATTTTGACGGGTTTCACACAATTTGCAATACCGACAATCTAAAACCTTTTCTTTTAATTCATTCAATTTCACCTATATCCCACCTTTTTCACACTTATTATACCACAGCCTGTCATTACAGCCAAGAGTTATTTATCGCAATGCATTTATTAGAACGTTATATTCCATATAATTTTAATTTTACCACAAAGAAAATGCCCATTTATACTTGAAAATTGCGAAAAATATGTTAAAATAAAATGTAAATATTTTTTAAAGGAGTAATCCACTATGGCAAAAGAATTTTTAGTTGAAATTTCTGCACGTCACGTGCACGTTTCCAAAGAGGCTTTGGAAACCCTTTTCGGTGCAGGCTACGAACTCACCCCTAAAAAGGACCTTTCTCAGCCCGGTCAGTTCGCTTGTGAAGAGCGCGTTACCGTTGTAGGTCCCAAAAAGGAACTCGCAGGCGTTTCCATCCTCGGCCCATGCCGTCCTGAAACTCAGGTTGAACTTTCGGCTACTGATGCACGTTCTATCGGTGTTAAGGCTCCCATCCGTGAGTCGGGTGACGTTGCCGGTTCCGGCGCTTGCAAACTTGTTGGTCCTTGCGGTGAGGTTGAACTTTCCGAGGGTGTTATCGTTGCAAAGCGTCACATCCATATGACCCCTGAAGATGCCGCAGAACTTGGTGTTAAGGATTGCGATATTGTCAATGTTAAGGTTACCACCGACGGCAGAAGCCTTATTTACGGCGACACCGTTGTCCGTGTAAGCCCTAAGTATGCACTTGCTATGCACGTTGACACCGACGAGGCTAACGCAGCGGCTATCCCCGGAAGTTGCATGGCTACCATCGTTGAATAATTCATTAGGACTTTATCTGCACGTTCCGTTCTGTGACTCTAAATGCGCATACTGCGACTTTTACTCTTACAGAGCGGACGTCTTGGTTTATGAGAAATATTATGACGCCTTATGTGAACATATAAGGCTTGCAAGCGAACGTCTTAAAAGGCCTTGCGACACGCTTTATTTCGGCGGCGGCACCCCTTCGCTTTTAGGCGGCGAAAGAATTGCACGCCTTGTTAAAACCGCAAAGTCTAGTTTTGGGGATAATTTCACCGAGATAACGGTTGAGTGCAATCCCGCCGATAATTTAAAGACTGATTTTGAGTTGATGTCAACGGTCGGTGTGAACCGTGTTTCGTTGGGCGTTCAGTCAGGTGTTGACAGTGAACTTAAAGCCTTGTCCCGTCGGCACAGCATAAAGGATGTTATTCGAACTGTCAATGACATCCGAAATGCAGGAATACATAACATTTCACTTGATTTGATGTTGGGCATCCCGCATCAGACGATGGAGAGTCTTAAAACATCGCTCGACTTTTTACTGTCACTTGAACCTACTCACATTTCAGCATATATCCTGAAAATTGAACCCGACACACCTTTTGGCAAATCGGATATTAAAACGCTCAATTTACCCGATGAAGATACCGTTTCGGATATGTATTTATTCACATCAGAATATCTTCAAAAACATGGGTTTGAGCATTATGAAATATCAAATTTTGCAAAGGCGGGTTTTCGTTCAAGACACAACACAAGGTATTGGCTGTGTGAGGAGTATTTAGGGTTAGGCGCTGCTGCTTACTCTTACGTAAACGGAAAGCGGTTCAGTTTTGACCGCAACTGTGAGCAGTACCTCGTCTCTCCTAAAATTCGTTTTGACGGTAAGGGCGGAGATTTTCAGGAATTTTGTATGTTGAGATTAAGATTGTCAGATGGGATTGATTTTGGCGATTTGGCAAAACGATTCGGCCAAGCAAATTGCAACACCTTAAAGCAAAGGGCCGCGAAATTCAAGAATTCCGAATTAATCACGTTGACAAATCGCAAATTGTCTCTTACCGTAAAAGGTTTTTTGGTTTCCAATGCAGTTTTGGGAGAACTGCTGTTTTAAAAAAATAATATGAGGTGGAAAAAATGAAAAAGTTTTTCGCAGATTTCAAGGCATTCATTAGCCAAGGCAACATCATTGATATGGCTGTCGGTGTTGTTATCGGTACCGCATTCAAGGCAATCGTATCTTCCTTGGTTGCTGACATCATCAACCCCCTTATCGCACTCATAACAGGTGACGTTGACCTTAAGGGTCTGAAATACGTCCTTGTTGAGTCGGTAAAGGAACTTGACGCAACAACGGGTGAGTTGGTTGAGACTCAGGCAGAAGTCGCTATTACTTATGGCGTGTTTATCCAAGCAATTATTGACTTCTTGCTTATCGCACTCACCATTTTCGTTGTTATCAGGGTTATGATGAACACCCAAAAGAAACTCGCACAACTTGCCAAGAAAAAGGAAGAAGAAATCAAAGAGGAAGAAGCCGCTGCTCCAACCACCAAGGTTTGTCCTTTCTGCAAGTCCGAAATTGCCATTGATGCAACTCGTTGTGCACACTGCACATCCGAACTCGACAAATAATTTCATTTGAAATTGCAAACCGCAGAAGTCCTGACTCCTGCGGTTTTTTTGTTAACAAAATTCAATTCCTTTTTCGGCATCCATTGATGCAATCCGTGCCAACGATTCAACGCGGTAGCCTTTTTCTCTCAGCAAACTTCCGCCGTTCTGATAAGCCTTTTCGATCACTATTCCGCAACCCTTAACCTCGGCTCCCGACTGCTCGACTATATCAATAAGACCGACCAAAGCGTTACCCGTGGCTAAAAAGTCATCAATTATCAACACCTTATCGTCAGCATTGAGATACTGCTTGGAAACAACAACGTCAAACACCTTGTTATGTGTGAAAGATTCTATTTTATAAGAATAAACATTGGGTGATATGTTACTGCTTTTGCTCTTTTTGGCAAAAACCACAGGCACTCCGAAATACTGAGCAGTAAGGCAGGCAACACCTATTCCTGACGCCTCAATGGTCAGAATTTTTGTAATACCGCTTTCGGCAAACAGACGCTTGAACTCTTTACCGACCTCGCACATAAACATAACGTCTATCTGATGGTTAAGGAAATTGTCAACCTTTAAAATATTACCGTCAAGCACACGTCCGTCTTTGACTATTTTCTCCTCAAGCAGTTTCATTTTCCACCCTCCGAAAAGATATATATTACATATAGAATATACCTTTTTTCGCCCTTTGTCAACAGATTTTGCATAAATATTCCCTGCCGCAGACAGCACTTTTTCTATTGCAAAACTTTTGCTGACGTGGTATAATGTATTGGTTAGTTAACACAACTTGTGTAATCTGACCTAACATCTAGCAAAGCGTTTAAATTTGAATGCTTTGTCCAAGGAGAGATGCAGAATGAAAACAGATGTTGTTATTGTAGGCGCTGGCCCTGCAGGAATTTTTACTGCAATCGAGATGTTGAAACTTGGCAGTAAAAAGAAAATAGTTATAGTTGAAAAGGGTCAGTCGGTCGAAAACCGTCACTGTCCCAAGGCAAAAACCAAGCAGTGTGTTAACTGCAAGCCGTTTTGCCACATCACCACAGGATTTTCGGGTGCAGGTGCTTTTTCCGACGGTAAACTTTCTTTAAGTTACGAAGTCGGCGGAGACCTTCCGTCTTTAATCGGCGAGGATTTCGCTCAGGAAATTATCAATTATACCGATAAAATATACCTTGAATTCGGTGCCGACGAGCACGTTGAGGGTCTCGGCAACACCGAAGAGGTCAAAGAAATAAGAAAACGCGCCATCCAGGCGGGACTAAAACTTGTTGACTGTCCTATCCGCCATATGGGTACCGAAAAAGCACAGGATATCTACCTTTCCATCGAAAAATACCTTTTGAACAATGGCGTTGAGATTTATTTCGGAACCGAGTGTAAAAACCTTATATTCGACGGTGAAAAGTGTATTGGTATACAGGCTTCTGACCGCAAACAGGAGTTTGAAATCTTTGCCGAAAGCACCATTGTTGCAACAGGTCGCAGAGGCGCAGACTGGCTAGAGAAGCAATGTTCCGAGCACAACATTGCGCACCAACCCGGTACGGTTGATATCGGTGTCCGTGTGGAGGTCCGGAACGAGGTTATGGAAACCGTCAATAAGGTACTTTACGAGTCGAAACTTATCGGCTATCCTAAACCGTTCAAGAACAAGGTTCGTACCTTCTGTCAGAACCCCGGTGGATTTGTCAGTCAGGAAAATTATGATAACAACCTTGCCGTTGTAAACGGTCATTCATATAAAGATTTCAAATCACAGAACACCAATCTTGCGATTCTTTGTTCTCACAATTTCAGTGTGCCGTTCAATCAGCCTATAGAATACGCACAAAAGGTTGGAGAACTAACCAATATGCTTGGTGCAGGCCACATTCTTGTGCAACGTTACGGCGATATTTTGGACGGTAAACGCACTTGGGCTAAGGAGTTGGCACATGCCAACTTAAAGCCCACCCTACCCGATGCTGTTGCGGGTGATATCACCGCCGCGATGCCCTACCGTGCAATGACCAACATAATCAACTTTATTCAGGCCGTTGACCATGTTGTCCCAGGCTTTGCATCAACCGAGACACTGCTCTATTCTCCTGAATTAAAGTTTTATTCAAACCGCGTCAAGATGGATGAAAATCTTACGACAAGCGTTGAGGGACTTTACTGCTTGGGTGATTCCAGCGGTTGGACAAGAGGACTTATGATGGCATCCGTTATGGGTGTTCTGATGGGCAGAAAATTAGCAGAATAACATTTCTTGAAAGGACAAAATAATATGGCAATTCTTATTACAGGCGGTGCCGGTTACATCGGCAGCCACACACTTGTTGAACTTTCCAAAGCAGGATATGACGTTGTTGTCATTGACAATCTCCGCAACTCCAAGGAAGAGGCCTTGAACCGTGTTGAAAAAATCATCGGCAAACCCGTTAAGTTCTATAAAGCCGATGTGAGAGACCGTGAGGCACTCCGCACGATATTCAAGGAAAATAAAATTGAGGCCGCAATCCATTTTGCAGGGCTCAAGGCTGTCGGCGAATCGGCCAAGATTCCTATGGAATACTACAAGAATAATATCGACTCCACCTTTGTACTTTGCGACGTAATGGAGGAGTTCGGTTGCAAGAAAATCGTTTTCTCGTCATCTGCCACTGTTTACGGTGTAGCAACCGAGATGCCGTTGGTTGAGACAATGCCTTTGGGCGCCATCAACCCTTATGGCAGAACAAAATTGTTTATCGAGGAAATGCTTCGTGACCTTTATGCTTCGGACAACGGTTGGAGCATTGCACTTCTTCGTTACTTCAACCCCATCGGCGCTCACGAAAGCGGCACTATCGGTGAGGACCCCAAGGGCATCCCCAATAACCTTATGCCGTATATTTCACAGGTCGCAGTCGGCAAGTTAGAAAAACTGCACGTTTTCGGTAACGATTACAACACTGTTGACGGTACGGGTGTCCGTGATTATATCCACGTAGTTGACCTTGCCAACGGTCACGTAAAGGCTGTTGATTGGGCACTCAAGAACACAGGTTGCGAGGCTATTAACCTCGGCACAGGTAACGGTGTCAGCGTTCTGCAACTGAAAGACGCTTTCCAAAAGGCTAGTGGAATTGAGATACCATTTGTAATCGACCCCCGTCGTCCCGGTGACCCTGATGAGGTTTATGCCAATGCCGATAAGGCCAAGAATCTGCTTGGCTGGACCACGAATAAGACCATTGAAGATATGTGCGAGGACACATGGAGATGGCAGAAAAACAACCCCAACGGATATGGGGAATAATTTGAAACGTATTATATAGACAATCCACCGACTGCAACTCAGTCGGTGGATTATTTTCACAGATATAATAGAAGAACGAACACGTTGTGTGGGGTCTTCTGGTGGGGATAAGGGGGGTCGAACCGCTGGCCTCCTGAATGT